>CAZVSX010000005.1:0-89323 GCA_964630355.1 uncultured Phascolarctobacterium sp. | reverse complement strand
AAAGACCAAAAGGTCTTTTTTATTTTATATTATCATACAATCTATAGTAAGAATCTTCGAATTGACCCCCAGAGTTAGACATACAATCTAACTTTGGGGGTCAATTAACCTTTCTACAAATATTCTTCTGTTATCTATCTTATAGAATTAGATTATTCCGTTCTGTATACTATGCCTTCAAATAACTATTCAAACTTTCATTAAAGAATCAGAATTTCTCCAACAATTTATAACCGCGACCAATAAGGAATGTTGCTGTTTCCGGTTCATTTGTTTTAAAAACAACAACTGGTTTAACATTATCACGATTAAAAGATATATACAAATAGGAAATATCTATGTTGGCACTGTGAATAGCTGCCAATATACCATCAAGATAGCCAGGAGTATCGTTCATCTCCACTGCAATTACCTTATCCTGTCGGCATTGATAGCCTTCTTTCTGCAAAGCTTCAATAGCAGTATCTGCATTATCAACAATCAAACGAACAATACCATATTCAGCACTATCATTAGCCAACATAGTGTAAATATTAATATTAGCCTTAGCTAAAATGGTTGTAATTTTAAATAAACCGCCTTCATTATTTTCAGTAAACAAAGAAACTTGATTAAGCATCTATATTCATATCCTTCCAAAAATTTATTTCATAATCTTAATAATAACCTATTTTGAATATTTTTCGTAGCAGATATATGCTCAAAGCATTTCAGCTAAATCCAGCAGCAGTCGTTCTGTTTTTTCCCAGCCCAGACAAGGATCTGTAATAGATTTGCCATATACACCATCATGTACACCCTGACAGCCGTCTTCCAAATAACTTTCAATCATTAACCCCTTAACGATATCTTTAATCTCTGGATTAAGTTTTCGTGAATGCACTATATCCTTAGCTATACGAACCTGTTCAAGATATTTTTTGCCGGAATTAGCATGGTTAGTATCAACAATAATAGCGGGATTTTTCAGCTTACGTTCAGCATACATATCAATCACAATACGTAACACTTCATAATGATAATTAGGGAAACTATTTCCGATAGGATCTACATAACCACGCAAAATAGAATGTGCCAGTTCATTGCCCTTCGTGCGTACTTCCCAACCACGGAACAGAAATTCCTGTTCATGCTGTGCTGCTGCTACACTGTTAAGCATAACTGACAAATCTCCACTGGTAGGATTTTTCATACCAACAGGTATTCCTACACCGCTTGCTATCATACGATGCAGCTGATCTTCGCTGGAACGTGCACCTACTGCTGCATAACTCAGCAAATCCGAAAGATAACGGAAAACCTCAGGATAAAGAATTTCTTCTGCACCAGTTAAACCTGTTTCTTCTACTACACGCACATTCATTTTACGAATAGCAATAATACCACCCAGCATATCCTCTTTTCCCTCAGGTGAAGGCTGATGCAGCATACCTTTATAACCAACGCCAATTGTACGAGGTTTGTTTGTATAAAGTCGCGGAACAATAAAAATCTTATCTTTTATCTTCTCCTGCAATCCAGCTAAACGATAAACATAATCCAAAACAGCTTCTTCATTATCACTTGAGCAAGGACCTATTACTAATAAAAAACGTTCATCTTTACCAGTAAAGATATTTTTTATTTCTTCATCACGCTGCATTTTAAGCAGCTTAGAAGCTTTACTGACAGGATAATCCTCCATTAACGCCTGAGGAGAGGGCAGAACTTTAATAAATTCCATCTGCATACTCATAAACTACTACTCCCATGAAATAATTTACTCATGTCGGTATCTTCTGCAACATAATTGCCAACATCAGCATATATAAACACTTATATTGTAACATTTATTTTAAGTTTGCACAATACTTTTCCACCGTCAAATTACATTAACAGGGTCAACATTAAAATATAAATTAGGCTGCTGTTTAAATTCGCTTGCCAGCAAAAGTGCTTTTACTTCACTTAAATCTTCAGCTTTCAATAAAACATTAAATCTGTATAAATCATATACCTTAGCGACCAGTGATGGAAATGGCCCAGAAATCTGCAAATCCTGCAACTTTCCCTGCAACTGCAATCCTTGAAAGAAAAAAATTACTTTTTGTGCAATTGCCAAAGCAGCACTTTCATCCTTATCTACAATCTGCATTTTTAACATCTGTGCAAACGGAGGATAAGAAAAATCCTGACGTGCCTTTAGTTCCTGTTCAGCAAAATCATCATAATCCTGAATTGCAGCCTGCTGTAAAACAGGATTTTCTGCATCATATGTCTGAAAAATGACATAGCCTGGTTTATTACCACGTCCTGCACGTCCTGCTGCCTGAGTAAGCAGAGAAAATGCACGCTCGGAAGCACGATAATCCGGCAAATGCAGTGCACTGTCTGCTGCAAGCACACCTACCAACGTAACATTAGGTATATCATGCCCTTTAGCAACCATTTGAGTACCTATAAGTACATTTGCTTCTCCAGATGTAAACTTTTTTATAATGTCAGCATGAGCAAACTTTGCCACTGTAGAATCCTGATCCATACGTAATACACGAATTCCAGAAATTTCCTGCATCTGTTCCTCTGCTTTCTGTGTACCGCTTCCAAAATATTTTATACGGCGGCTATGGCAGGCTGGACATTCCTCAGGAACAGGCATTGTGTTACCGCAGTAATGACAACGTAAGTCCTCATTACTTTTATGATATACCATTGCTACCGCACAATGCTGACAGGTAACAGTCTGTCCGCAGTCACGACACATAACAAAAGTTGAATAGCCACGGCGATTCAGCAAAATAACTGCCTGTTCTCCTGCTCCTGCTGTCTTTAGCAAAGCTCGCTGTAAATCACGGCTTAGAACACTAAAATTCTTTTCAGCCAGCTCTTTACGCATATCAACAATTTTAACTTTAGGCAATACACTGCCATTAGGACGCTGAGTAAGCCTTAAATGAGTGTATTCTCCTTTACTTGCTTTATAATATGTACACAAATCAGGAGTAGCACTTCCAAGCAAAAGCGGCACTCCAGCAATAAGGCAGCGTCTTGCAGCCACATCTCGTGCATGATATTGCGGACGATGATCTTCCTCCTTATAGCTGCTTTCCTGTTCCTCATCTATAATAATCAAACCTAATTTTTCAAAAGGAGCAAAAACAGCACTTCTTACTCCGATAAGTACACGTGCCTGACCACTGCTCATTCTGTACCAAACATCACCGCGTTCATTCTGCGATAATTTACTGTGTGCCACCGCTATACTTTCACCAAACCAAGATTGAAAACGCTGCACCAACTGTGCCGTTAATGCTATCTCAGGCACTAAAACCAGTACTTGATATCCAGCTGTTACAGCATGTGCTGCTGCCCGCAGATAAACCTCGGTTTTTCCGCTGCCAGTAATTCCCTGCAACAAAAAGGTTTCTCCCCGCTTAGAATCAACCGCATTAACAACAGCTTCTACCGCCTGCTTCTGCTCTTGTGTCAGCTGTAATTCTTCTGTCTTTTCCTGCATCTGACTATAACTATTACGCAAAATACGTTTTTGTACTGTTTCAACTAAGCCACGCTGTACTAATGCTCTCATTACTGCTGAACTAATATTGTACTCTGCAAGCTCATTAATACACAAAGCTTCTTCAGCCTTTGCCAGTATCTCCAAAGCATTATGCTGCACCTTTGCCCGTTTTGCCAGTAACTGCTGCCTAAATGTATTAAAACCAGTTTCATTAATTCTATAAGCAAGCACAGCTTTCTCTTTTAGACGTTGATTATAAACGTAATAAAGCAATCTTCCCTGTTCATCACGTACAGCTTTACGTTTAATACTGCTTTTTCCCGGTATAAACAAACGCATTGCTTCTGCTAAAGAGCACATATAATAACTGCTCATCCACTCAGCAGTTGCCAACATTTCCTTATCAAACCATGGTTTATCACCTAAAACTGCTTCTACAGTTTTCAGTTTGGCAACTAAAAATGGGTCTGTCGGAAACTCAACACGCTCTACAACAAAGCCTTCTACCTTTTGTCCGCTGAAAGGTACAACAACACGCCAACCACTGTCCAGAAACTGCATACTATCTGGTACAGCATAGGTAAATTGTTGAAATATATTTTTTACCGGCAGATTAATCGCTATATTAACAGCAAACATTCCAGTTTCCTCCAGATTCAGCTATCGTACAAGCTTCTTTTATTTATACAATATTATATCACACAGCAATTATATAAATTCAAAAAACTTATCTTGCTAAACTTAACTTTAGATAAAACAGACGCAGCAAATTTTTCGATAAAATTTCAGCTGCGTCTTTCCTATGTCAATAAAATATTAAATTTCTGCTTCTTTATATAAAGCTTTCACACAAGCATCTGCCAATGCTCCTATACTGGAAACACTGCGCTCCTGCGGCAATCCTGAAGCATCATATCCAAGCGGCAGCTCAGTGCAGGCTGTCATTACAGGAACATCTCGTTCAGTCCACAGTTCTTCAACTAAAGCTTTCATAAGTAAACCAGCTTTAGCAAGCTCATTTGCCTTAACATAATTTATAACTTGCTGAGCCTTATCACTTTGTTCTTCATTGGGAATATACAAAGTTAAACCATAAACTTCTGCGTACTTTTGATAAATACCACAGGAACGTGTACCTTTAGTAGAGAGCATCCATGCCCCTTTTTCTGGAGATAAAGCCTTTGCTGCCTTTACAGTTTCTTCTACAATATGAATCAGCGGTATTGACAATTCCTCTTTAAACTGGTCAATAAAAAAATGTGCTGTATTACAGGGAACTGCAAGAATATCTGCCCCCATTTCTCCTAATTGCAACAAATCACGTTTTAAAAACGGCAAAGGTGATTCTCCTTTACCAAAGATTGCTGTTCCGCGATCAGGAATATCACAATCACCGATCATATATATAACAGGATGCTCCTGATCAATATGCGCTGGACACTTAATAGCCATCTGCCGCAAAAATTCTGCTGCTGCTGCTGGTCCAAGTCCACCAAGAACCCCTAACTTTTTACCATTTTTTATAAACTTCTTTGTTTCCATCATTAGCCTCTCTTTTGCTTATTTATTGCACAATACTTTTTACTTAACAAAGCAAGCTTAGTTTATCACACACCTTTACTTTCCGCAAATCTGTTATTGTAAATGAAATTTTTAATATAACTAATATCTTTTTGTGTAACATATGCAACAAAAAAGGAAGTGTCTCGAAACACTTCCTTTTTACTATTTTTCTTATTGAACAATAAGATTTAAATCACCAACAGCATGAGTAATATCTTTTACAGCTGCCAATAAAGCTAAACGGTTATTCTTAATTCGAACATCTTCATCCATAACCATAACATCATCAAAGAATTTATTGATGCTGTCTACCAGCTTAACAGCTTCCTGTAATACAACAGTATAATTATATTTTGCAGCAGCGATAATAACTTCCTTGCTGGCTGCCACAGTTGCATCATGCAGATTTTTCTCTGCATCCACAACAAAAAGCTGTTGGTTAATAGCTGTTTCTTCTTCAATTTTTTTGCACAGATTTGCAACACGTGCAGCTGCCTGTATCAACGCAGGAGCATCAGTAGAAGAAACAAAATTATTAAGTGCCTTAGCACGGGCAGCAATATCTACAAAATCATCATTCATAGCCTCAGCCAGAACAGCATCTATAACATCATAACGGATATTTTGCTCAAGCAGCATATTACGCAAACGCTGTTTCATAAACTCACCAATCTGCGGTACCAACTTCTTAGTTTCTTCTGCTGGAATGTTCAAAAGATATAAGCTTCCTGCGATAACCTTGTACATGGATATATGATAATCGGCATCAAGCAGAATATTGATAATACCAAGAGCTTGACGGCGCAATGCATAAGGATCTTGAGAACCAGTAGGTGCCAACCCACGGCTAAAAGTTGCACAAATATTATCCAACTTATCTGCAATACCTACAAGACGACCAATATCAGTTCCCGGCAGTTCATCTCCAGCAAAACGCGGCAGATAATGTTCATAAATTCCCAAAGCAACTTCTGGTGCTTCACCATCAAGTTTAGCATATTCACGACCCATAACACCTTGCAGTTCTGTAAATTCAATAACCATACCAGTTACTAAATCACATTTACACAGCAAAGCAGTACGTTCCAGTTTTTCTTTATTAATCTTAGCGTTTGTTGCCATAGCCAACATATCTACTGCTTGCACCAGACGCTGGCTCTTATTATTCATGTTGCCCAAACCTTCTTGGAAAGAAACAGTCTTAAGTTTTTCCAAACGATCAGCCAACGGTTGCTTGCGGTCTTCATTAAAGAAAAATTCAGCATCACTAAGGCGAGCACGCAGTACACGTTCGTTGCCATGTGCAACAATTTCCAAATGTTCCTTACCACCGTTGCGTACAGTGATAAACTTGTTAAGCAGGGAACCGTCATCTGCCAGTACCGGGAAATAACGCTGATGTTCACGCATAGGTGTAATTATACATTCCTTAGGAAGTTTTAAAAAGTTTTCCTCAAATTTACCACATAAAGCTGTTGGCCATTCAACAAGATAGTTTACTTCTTCTAAAAGATCTTCATTAATTTCAGCATGACCACCTTCTGCTTCAGCCAATTCTGTTACCTGTTTACGAATAAGTTCACGGCGTGCATCTTGATCAACCATAACAAAATTATCATACATAATTTTTTCGTAAGCATCTGCACTAGAAATTTCTACAGCACCAATTGTGCCAATTGCCGCAGAAACTGCTGCATTTTTTGCTTTGCTGGCAGCCTTATCGAAAAATGCTTTAGCTGCATTCAACACAGAATCTTGTTCTTTTGCTGCCTCAATAACAGAAGGACGCAGGAAACGATGACCACGGCTGAACTTGCTGGACTTCACACCAGTAATTTCTACCGGTATAATCTCATTACCAAAAAGTGCTACCAGCCAACGAATAGGACGAACAAATTTAAATTCATGATCTGCCCAACGCATATTTTTGGGGAAATTAAGACTGGTAAGTATATCCATTAATAATTCTGGAAGTAATGTTTTTACTTGCTGGCCTGCCAAATGTTTAACTGCATATACATAATCATCACGTACAATTAGTTCCTTAACATCTACACCCTGACCACGAGCAAAACCTAATGCTGCTTTAGACGGAGAACCGTTAACAAAAGCAATTTTAGCAGAGGGGCCTTTTGCTTCTACTGTGCTATCCTCCTGAGCCTCAGCAACACCGCTGGCAATAAAAGTCATGCGGCGAGGAGTTCCATAAGTTTTCACTTCCGTAAACGGAATACGCAGCTCCGTCATTTTCTTTTCAGCTAATTCCTGTAATTGTTTCAGTATATTAGGCATAAATTTTGCAGGAATTTCTTCTGTACCAATTTCAAAAAGCAATTTTTCCATTATTTTTTCTCCCCTTTCTTCAGCAACGGGAAGCCTAACTGTTCACGTTGTTCTACATAAGCCTTCGCACACAAGCGAGCCATAGCACGTACACGACCAATATAAGCTGTACGCTCACTTACACTTATAGCACCGCGAGAATCTAATAAATTAAAGGTATGAGAACACTTCAAAACATAATCATAAGCAGGACGAATATAGCCTAACTCAATTACACGTTTAGCTTCTGCTTCATATTTATCAAACAACTCGAAAAGCAACGCTGTATCTGCAACCTGGAAATTATAGAAAGACTGTTCTACTTCATTAGTATGGAAAACATCACCATAGGTAATGTCATCAACCCATTTAATATCAAAAACATTTTCTACGCCTTGAATATACATAGCCAAACGTTCCAAGCCATAAGTAATTTCTACGGTTACAGGCTTAACATCAATACTGCCTACTTGCTGAAAATAAGTAAACTGAGTTATTTCCATGCCATCCAGCCATACTTCCCAGCCAAGTCCCCATGCACCTAAAGTAGGAGATTCCCAGTTATCCTCAACAAAGCGAATATCATGCTCTTCTTGATGAATACCAAGCTCTGCCAAACTCATTAAATATAATTCCTGAATATTTTCCGGTGACGGTTTTACGATAACCTGAAACTGATGATGCTGGAATAAACGGTTCGGATTATCACCATAACGACCATCTGCCGGACGTCTGGAAGGTTCTACATAAGCCACACGCCAAGGCTCAGGGCCTAATACACGCAAAAATGTAGAGGGATTCATTGTTCCTGCTCCCTTTTCTACATCATAGGGCTGTGCCATAATACAATTCTGTCCAGCCCAGAATTTCTGCAATTTCAAAATAATTGTTTGAAAATCCATGTTCTGCCTCCTATATTTGTTACAAGAACGTATAAACTCAAAATAAATAAGCATCCTCGTCCCCGTAACTTAAAGTTACAGGGACGGAGATGCTTTTAATCCTACTCCGCGGTTCCACCCTGCTTGACTGCTGTATGCAGTCCGCCTCAATGAATATGTTTTTGCAGCTCCAAAGTGCCTTCATCTGTGTTTGCCGCCTTGCACTGTCACGACTCGCTAAATATACAGACTACTCCTCTTCTTCTCAGCTTAACTGATAGTATATAAAAAAGGCTAAACTTTGTCAATAATTTTTTCATTATTGACAAAGAATAATATAATAAAAACTTATTTCTTCAAAAGTTCAAGTTCAAAAGCTGCAACCTTGCTGTTTTTATCAATAATCAGAGCAAAACGCAAATGCTGCTTACAGTCGTTATACCAAAAATACTCATATGCTGTCGTTTCTGCTTCATAAACTACAGCATCCGGCAAACCATATTGACCTACAGCTCTGCCAGCACTGTCTCCTATACTTACTCCACGCATACTTATATATGACGTATCTTTAACAGTTACAGATTCAATAATTTTTTTCTTTTTTGCGACACCAATAACAGCATTATTATATATATAATTTATCCGTTTAAGCTTTTTATTAACTGATTTACTTTGTGCTTCTCCAAACTTATCTTCCATCTTCTGTTCATCAAAGCTTGTTCCTAAAGCAACACTTTCAAAAATAAAATCATCATCTGTCAGTTCATCTTTAGAACCTTTGCCAGTAAGCGAAGCATAAATATATCCTTCAACTCCGTCAGACTCTGCCTGCAGCCAATCACCACTATTACGAATAATACGCAGCAAAGAGTGACTGTTTAATACTTTAATTATTTTACCATTTTCTGGTGCTTTACGAAAATTAACCTCATCATCCTTTAGAATAACAAAACTGCCTTCAGTATAACCCTTGATTGCTTCATCTGTATAATATGCTTTACGCTCGGCGGCTAAAGCTACAGTTTGAAAAGCCGCTAATATTACAAAAACAGATATTACAGTTTTTAAATAATTCATTCCAAGCTCTCCCAAAAATAATTTATATTATATTATAACATAACATAATATAATATAAACCTGCAAGCACTTATTTAAAAGCCTGTGGATAAGCAGCCTGTGCCAGTTCTTCTGCTGCCTTCAAAGTATACTGAGATGTACTGTATAAATAATTATCATGCAAGCGAACAACTTTGCCACTTTCTACAGCCTTTATTGTTTTATATGTTGGATTATGCAAAATCTTTTGACGAAACGCTTCAGGATCACCTTTTTTACTATAATCCCAGCTGGGTGTAATAATCATATCGGGATTAATTTCCAACATTTTTTCTTCCGACAAATTACTTTGATAAGGAATTTCTACCCCATCCAAAGCATTACAAGTTCCAGCATAATAACACAAATCGCTGAATGTTCCTTTCATGCCCAAAGGCCCTGTAAAAGACAGTGCCAATACTTTCAACTGTTTTTCACCTGCTGACAACAAAGCTTTGCTGCGTACTTCATTAAGCTGTTTCTCTAATTCCACAGCCATTTCTTCTCCACGTTCTTTATCGCCCACAGCAGTACCAATTTCTCTGATAAACTTAAAAATATCCTTAATATTTTCCGGAGTGTGACAAACATAAACCTTCATACCTGCACTGCGTAATCCACGTACTGGTTCCATTGTATAATCAGGAATAATTACAAGATCAGGCTGTAATGCTAAAACAGTTTCTAAATTACTACCCTGAGCTCTTCCCTGAACAGCTTTTACCTTATCACCAGCACTGCATATACCAGGATCATCGGCCAAAGCAGAAAGTGCCACAAGACGTTGATTATCTATCAAATCTAATAAAATTTCATCTGTGGAAACATTAAGACTTACTATACGCTGAGGTTTTTGAGTAAAGCTAAGTTTTTCACCAGTAGCATCTGTTACCGTATATAAAACAGCCCCCCCTTTGTTAACATCATTTTCCTGAGGTCCACATCCAGTTAAAACTGCAATACAAAAGAATATTATTAAAAGAACTTTTTTCATCCACACTACCACCTAAAATAATAATTCATTCTATCTGCTATTCATTATACAAAAAAGCCGAAGAATTTGCAAATTCTTCGGCTTTAAAAGATTAACTGCTTAAATCTTTATAAAAATAGTTATTTGGTAATCAGCTCTACTAATTTTAATGTAAGCAGACAAGATTTTTCCACTGCATCCATAGGCATAAATTCACAGTAAGAATGAAAGTTATGTGCTCCTGTAAAATAGTTAGGTGTCAAAATCCCTTTTGTAGAAATAAAAGAACCATCTGTACCACCGCGCATAGCAATATTTTTAGGCTCAATAGACAATTCTTTCATAGCTTCAAAAATATAGTCTATGCACATTTTATTATCTTCACAGATTGCATCAGCAATATTGCCGTAAACATCAACTATTTCCAGTTCTACATCTGCTTTAGGATTTTTTGTCTTAACATATTCTACAGCATCAGCAATAAATTTTTTACGTGCTTCGTACAGTTGCTTATTATGATCGCGTATTTTTAAATTTAAGGTTGCTTCAGATACATTTGTCTGCAACGACTCAACCCAAATAAATCCTTCTGTTCCTTCTGTATGCTCTGGTGTCTGCATTCTGTCTAAGCAGTTAATAATATCCACAGCCACGAGCGTAGGATTTACAAGAGTATTTTTTGCAGACATAGGATGTGCAGTTACGCCTTTTATCTTAACGGTAGCACTGCCTGCATTAAAAGTCTGATAAACTACCTCACCCAATTCACAACAATCAATAGTATAAGCAAAATCTACTGGAAATTTACTGAAATCCATTTTTTTACTGCCGCAAAGACCTACTTCCTCATCCGGGACAAAAGCCACATAAATATCGCCATGTGGACGATTTTCTTTAATAATGGTTTCCAGTGCAACCATAATATTCGCAATAGCCGCCTTATTATCAGCACCTAATACAGATGTCCCATCACTCGTAATCAAATCACTGCCGATATATTTTTCTAATTCTGGATGTTCACTTACTTTAATGTAAATATCCTTCTCTGCATTAAGCAATACATCGCCGCCCTGATAATTTTTTACAATCTGCGGATGTACATCTTCAGAAAGATTAACATTTACAGTATCAAGATGTGCAACCCAACCAACAACAGGAACTTTATGGCTTCCTGCAGGAAGGTTTGCCGGCAGAAGACCGGTAAGTACAGAATACTCACTGATATCTAAATTAACCAAGCCAAGCTCCGCCAAATCATCTTTCAGCAGTTCAGCCAATTTACGCTGACCTTCAGTACTAGGAACAACAGTACTGCCCTCAATACTTTGTGAGGTAACAGCAGCATAACGTAAAAAACGCTCTGTTAAACGTTCTTGTAAAGACATAACCATAACCTTCTTTCTCTAAAGATTCAAATAAACCGTATCATTAAAAACAAAGAAAAGTAATTTATAAACCTTTAATATTTAGTTTACATCACTCTGCGAGGATAAACATAATCAGCCTGCAATCCCAAAGGAATATCTAAGCCCCAGAATAAATACAGCATTATTGTCAGACTCACAAGAAGTGCTACTGTATATGGCAGCATTAAAGAACTCAATGTACCAATACCTGCACTCTTAACATATTTTTGACAATAAAGAATAATCAAAGGATAAAAAGCAAACATTGGTGTAACAACGTTTACAGCAGAGTCACTTACACGAAAAGCAACTTGTGTAAGTTCCGGTGCAATTCCTACTGCCATAAGCATAGGAACAAAAATCGGTGCTAAAATAGCCCATTTTGCAGAAGCGGAAGTAATAATAAGATTCAGCAAAGCTACAAAAATAATAATACCAAAAACAGTTACCTGCGGCGGTAGTGCCAGTGATTTTAAAAATTCAGCACCAGCAATAGCTATCAATGCTCCCATATTAGACGCACCAAAAGCATAAAGGAACTGTGCTGCAAAGAAGTAGAAAACTATAAGCTGTACCAATGTTTTGGTAATATCTTCCATAGCTTTGGTTACATCCTTAGGAGATTTAAATTTTCCTACAAGTGCACCATAAGTAAGACCAACAGCACCAGTATAAATAAAGAGCAACGAAACAATGGACTGCATAACAGGAGCTTTGAAACTTGCAAGCATACCTTTATCATCACGGAAAATAGAATCAGCAGGCATTAATAATACAATCAATCCTACTACCATTACCAGCAGCACACCAGTTGCAATATAAAAAGCTCTATTTTCACGCGGTGTTACAGAAGTATTGGCATCATCGCCTACTTCGATATCTTCATCCAAAGGGCAGTTTTTCCACAGCCACGGCTCCACAATCCGCTCTGTTACATACCAACAGCTGGGAATAACAACAAAGGTTGCCGCAAAAGCATAAAAATAGTTGCAAAGTACATTTACCTGATAAGTAGGATCAATAATCTGAGCTGCACTCTGTGTAAAGCCTTGAATAACAGGGTCTATCGCAGAAGGTGTATAGTTAGCAGCAAAAGCACCTGCTATACCAGCAAAGGATGCTCCTATACCAGCAAGTGGATGCTTCCCGGTAGCATAAAACATATAAGCTGCTACAGGAATAATAATTACATAACCAGTATCAGGGCCTAAATGACTTAACATGCCAACAAGAATAATAATAGGCGTAATTAAAAATTTTGGGGTTATTGCCAGAATTTTTTTCAAGGCAGTATTGATATAACCAGATCCATCAGCAATACCTATACCTAATGTTGCTACAATAACCATTCCCAACGGAGGAAATCCCGAATAGTTAGTAACCATTTTACTCAACAGTTGAACAAGATTTTTGCCGCTCAACATATTATTGACAACTATTTCCTTGCCTGTAGTTGGATGAACATAGCCAAAGTGCATAGTAGACAAAATAGCTGACATAACACAGCAGATAATAAAAGCACCGATAAACAAAATTGTAATATCTGGAATCTTGTTGCCGATGCGTTCAATCAAAGCTAGAATTCCTCCAGTCTGATTTTTTGTTTGCGTTTTTTGCATAACGCCAATCACTCCTTTAAATAAATTAAAAAACACAAATGCTATTATACCATTTCCTATATTTTTTTGCAAAAAGAAAGCTGTTTATCACTATTCATCGGTGTTCAACAGCTTTCTAAGTCACATATATTATTTAGAATATGTATTTTTATCTACTATAGTAATACCAGTATTAACATCCTTTTGCGCAGGAAGTTTTCCATCAATCGCTCCAACAGCAGCTTTAAGAGCTTCAAATCCCATTTTGTATTCATTTTGAACAGCAGTTGCAATATTATAGTTTTTATTTTGTAGTCCGCTGATAGTTTTCTTTCCCAGGTCAAAACCCATAATAGCAATATCTTTACGACCTGCTTTTATTACAGCTTCAACTGTAGCATTAGTAGAACTATTATTGCAGGAAAAAACTCCTTTTAAAGCTGAATTGTTTTTCATAGCATCTTCAACAAGCTTAACAGCACCACTTTCATCACCATAATTTATTATATAGTCAGTATCTATTTTCCATGCCTTAGGTGCCACGTTATGCCAATTAGCAATAATACTGTCCAAACGCTCAGAAACAGTACGACTTGCTAATGTACTGATATGCATGGCAACTAAAATTTTTTCATCATCTTTGATACCATTTTCGTGAAGCATTTCTACCATTTTTTTTGCAACATCGGCACCAGCTGCAAGATTATCTGTTAAATAGGCTGCATCATAATCTTGGCTATTCAAACCTGTGTCTACTAATACAACAGGTAAATTCTTTTGGCGTAATTCTTTAGCAGTTTGTGTCATATTCATACTGTCTGCTGCTCCTAAAATAACAGCATCTACTTTTTTATCAGATAAATCATTAATCATCTCTCGCTGCAATTCCCAATCGCCATCTTTTAGTACACCACCTACATAAACATTAACGTCTGCAGCATCACCACTTTCTTTTAATCCTCTTATTAGTTCCTGCCAATAATTTCCTTTGATAACCTTTAGTACAGCATAAACATCTTTTCTGCCATCCTTTATCTCTGTAACTGGAGTAAAGTCTTGCTTTGAAACATTAGTTTCCTTTTGTACTTTCAAATTATCAGTTTCCATATCCCCACAGCCAGTTAAATTAAAAATCATCATCATAAAACATAACAGCATCAGGAATTTTTTCACCCATATTCCCTCCCATAAATGATTTTTCAGCTATAACACTAAAACGCATTAATGATTGTTCATTCATCATTATAATAATTATAGCATTTTCAGAAATAAAATCAAGTGGTTCTCTGCTGTTATTTGTATAGTTTACTATTAGTGTTTTCTTTCGTATATAAAAATAAGCTATCTTTAAATCTATAATACAAAAATAGACTTAAGATAGCTTATTTCATATTTTTATTCCACTGTAACGCTCTTTGCTAAATTACGCGGCTTATCAACATCCAAGCCTTTAGCAATACTTACATAATATCCCATTAACTGTAAAGGAATAACAGCTAAACTAGTCATAAAGTGTTCATCTGTTTTAGGAATATAGACGGTAAAATCAGCAGTATCTTCGATATTATAATTACCGTAACTTGTCAACCCCATAAGATATGCACCACGACTTCTGCATTCCACCATATTGCTGACAGTTTTTTCATAAAGCTCACTTTGAGTAAGAACACCAATAACCAGCGTATCATTTTCAATTAAACTTATCGTACCATGCTTGAGTTCACCAGCAGCATAAGCTTCACTATGAATATAAGAAATTTCTTTCATTTTTAAGCTGCCTTCAAGGCTTACAGCATAGTCTAAACCTCTGCCAATGAAGAAAATATCTTTCGCATTGACCTGCTTAGCAGCAAACCATTGTATTCTTTCCTTATCCTCAATAATCTTTTGGATTTTTTCAGGCAACTGACTCAATTCCCGCAAAAGTTCATCGTATTTATTCTCATCAATAGTACCTCTAACTTTTGCAAACTGTATAGCCAGACAATATGCAGCAACAAGCTGTGTACTGTAAGCTTTAGTAGTAGCAACAGCAATTTCCGGACCGGCAAGTGTATAAAAAACATTAGCTGCTTCTCTGGCAATAGAACTGCCTACAACATTAACTATTCCTAGCGTTTTAATACCTTTATCTTTGGCCAAACGCAAAGCAGCCAAGCTGTCTGCTGTTTCACCGCTTTGGCTTACAACAATAACTAATTCGTTTTTAGTAAGCAGAGGCTTACGGTATCTAAATTCTGATGCCAACTCAGTACGAACTGGAATTTTAGCTAAATCTTCAATAACATACTGTGCTGCTACTCCCACATGATATGCAGAACCGCAAGCTACTATACAAATCTGGTCTATTTGTTTTATGTCCTCATCACTAAGACCCACAGAACTCATATCAAGCTTGCCATCTACAAGAACAGAATTTAATGTATCTCTCACAGCTTTAGGCTGCTCGTGTATTTCTTTCATCATAAAATGCTCAAATCCAGCTTTTTCTGCTGCTTCTGCATCCCATTTAATTTCCGTCAGCTGCTTTTCAATCTCATCACCATCAAGATTATAGAAATTGACCTTGCCATCAGCAAGACGTGCCATCTCTAAATTACCAATATAATAAACATTACGTGCATATTTTAAAATTGCGGGAACATCACTGGCAACATAACACTCACCATCATGTACACCAATAATCATAGGACTGTCCTTGCGTGCAACATAAATTTCACCAGGATATTCCTTGAACATCACAGCCAAAGCATAAGAACCTCTAATACGTACCATAGCATGGCTTAAAGCTTCTGTAGGAGTATGCTCATATTTTTTATAATAATAATCAATAAGCTTTACTGCTACTTCTGTATCTGTTTCAGAATAAAAAGTATAACCATTGTGCAGCAGTTTTTCTTTGAGCTCCTGATAATTTTCAATAATACCATTGTGTACAGCAACAACATTGCCATCAGTACTTACATGCGGATGTGCATTAGTTTCTGAAGGCTCACCATGCGTAGCCCATCTTGTATGACCAATACCACAAGTACCTACTAAACTCTGTCCTCCATTTGTTTTAGCATATAATTCTTTTAAACGTCCTTTAGCTTTAACTACCTGCACAGGTGTACTGCCATCACGCACTGCCAGACCAGCAGAATCATAACCACGATACTCCAGTTTAGACAAGCCATCAAGCAAAATAGGTGCAGCCTGTTTATTTCCACAAAATCCTACTATTCCACACATACATAATTCCTCATTTTTCTCAAAATTTTTTCGCTGAATTTATTTCATTAAAGCCATTAGGATTATTCTCCTGCCATCTCCAAGAATCACGGCACATATCCTCAAGACCATATTCAGCTTTCCAACCAAGCTCTCTCCAAGCTTTAGTTGAATCAGCATAACAAACAGCAATATCTCCAGCTCTACGCGAACCTATCACATATGGTATCCGTTTACCTGTTACTCGTTCAAAAGCTTTCAGCAAATCCAGCACAGAATAACCTACTCCAGTACCTAAATTATACACCTCTAAGCCACATTTGTCAGCTATTGCCCGTAATGCTTTTACGTGCCCTTTGGCAAGATCCACTACATGAATATAATCGCGTACACCGGTACCATCCGGCGTTGGATAATCATTGCCAAAAACAGTAAGCTGTTTTAATCTGCCTACCGCAACTTGTGTAATATAAGGCATAAGATTATTAGGAATACCACTAGGATTTTCTCCTATCAAGCCGCTTTTATGAGCACCAATAGGATTAAAGTAACGCAGCAAAACTATATTCCAATCTTTTTCAGCAAACTGAAGATCATACAGTATTCTTTCCAGCATAAACTTTGTCTGACCATAAGGATTCGTACATATTCCCTTTGGACAATCTTCTGTAATCGGTATTACAGCAGGATTACCATAAACAGTAGCCGAAGAACTGAATACTAAATTTTTACAGCCGTATTTACGCATAACTTCCAACAGCACTAAAGTACCGGTAATATTATTATTATAATATTCTAATGGTTTTTTTACAGATTCACCAACAGCCTTAAGTCCCGCAAAATGAATACAGCAATCAAAAGTATTTTCAATAAATACATTCTCCAACGCCATATAATCTCGGATATCTATTTCATAAAACGGTATTTTTTTCCCAATAATTTTTTCTACACAAAGCAATGCTTGTCTGCTGGAATTTACCAAGCTGTCAATAACAACAACATTATGTCCTGCATTTACCAATTCAATTACAGTATGCGAGCCAATATACCCAGCCCCTCCTGTAACTAATATATTCATAAAATTCTCACCTCATATGCTTTATACATAAAATTATAGTTTATTTTATTGAAATTGTACAACCTCTCTCTGATTTTTTCATTAATATTTCAAGAACATATAAATTAGAAATCAAATAAGCCGATAATGGCATAAATCCTAAAACCGGCTTAATAAGATATACATAAATTTACTATTTATCAACTGCCAATAATTGGTCGATTTTCTATAGTATTAACCAATTTAGATAATTCCCATTTTATAATTTCAACAGGTTTCTCATAATTAGCCATCTCATGCAGCTCATGTTCACGTACTTTTTTCTTTAAAAATTTTTCTCCATCTTTTTTATAAACAAAAAGCTCTGCATCAGCGACAACACGTACGTAAGATTCAGGCTCAAAATGACTAACCCAACCAGAAACTATTATTTCATCCATCTCTTTAATACGTGCAACAACAAGCACATCTACTTTACTTTTCTCTGCCAAGGCAGACATAGATATTTTATCAAGCTTGATGCCTTCACGCACATTTTTACTTACCAGCTGCTGAGACAATCCATCATCCACTAGCTTATAATGAGGAAAATGATATGCCCACTTTACTACCTGCCGCCATGATTTATAAGCATTGCCATCTACGCTGCCATCATTGTCAATAACAACAAAACCTACTGGACGTTCCGGAAATTCAGCTTGTGCCATTTGCGGAAAAACCATCATCATTATTGTTAAAAACATACAACAAAACAAAGATAAAATTTTCCTAATCCTCATCATAACTAAACACCTCAAATTTATGACAATAATGCTGTCAACGCTCCTGATGTTACCTTAACAAGATTATTGAGTGCACGGTTATAAATATCTATAGGAGCTACACTTTCACTTTCAGTACGTTTCACTACTACCCCACAGACAGCACCAGCCTTAATTCCAAGTGCCTGAGAAACCACAAACAACGCTGATGTTTCCATTTCATAATTTAATGCTCCTAATTTCTGCCACTCCTGCATCGTTCCTTGAAAAGCACGCGGAACATAACCAGTAAAACTATCATACCGCTCCTGTCCCGGCCAAAAGGTATCACTGGAAACAGAAATACCCAAATGACAGGAAACATCAGCAGATTTTGCAGCTTTCATTAAAGCTGTTGTTATATCAAAATCAGCAACAGCAGGAAAAGCCCCAGGTGCATAATGATAAGATGTTCCATCCAAACGTACCGCCCCTTGATTAATTATTACATCTCCTAAAGCAATATTTTCCTGAATAGTTCCTGTTGTTCCTACTCTAATAACCGTAGTGATTCCCATACGTGCCAGTTCTTCTAAACATATAGCAACAGAAGGTCCTCCCATACCTGTAGAGCAAACAAGTACAGGCTTATCACAAGCGTAGGTAAGCCAACTCGTATATTCACGATGAGCAGTAATAAAATGTGCATTACTTCCCAATTTTACAGCTAATGGTTCTACTCTGCCTGGGTCGCCAGGAAGTACAGCAATTTTAGCTCCTTCTAAGGCTGATGCTGCGAACCCCAAATGATAAAGTACTTCATCTTTTCCTGCATAAAATTTTTCTTTAGTCATCATCATCACCTTCTATGCTAAAAATTTCTGCTTTATTCCCAGCATCAAGAGGCTCTATTCCCATAAAAGCTGCTATCGTCTGACCAATATCTGCAAAAGTATGCATTGGTTTCAACAGTTTACAAGGTATCCCCACGCCAGAAAATAATACTGGTATATTTTCGCGTGTATGGTCGCTGCCACTCCAGCTGGGATCATTACCGTGGTCAGCTGTCAAAACCAGCAAATCAGTAGATTTAAGTAAAGCTATAATCTCTGGTAATCTTCTGTCAAAATATTCCAAAGCTTCACCATATCCCTTAATATCACGTCTATGCCCATATGAAGAATCAAAATCAACAAAATTAGTAAAAACAATACTATTTTCTGGTGCATCAATAACAGCCTGTTTTGTAGCTTCTACCAATTTATCAAGACCACCGGCAGCATAGTGCTTTGTAATACCACGATGAGCGAAAATATCAGCTATTTTGCCTACAGCATAAACATTGCCTCCTGCTTTCACCAGTTTATCCAGTAACGTTTGCTCCGGTGCAGGAACAGCATAGTCATGACGATTTACAGTCCTTACAAAATCAGCAGAACTATTTCCAATAAAAGGTCGTGCTATTACGCGTGCAATATTATAAGGCTTTACTAATTCAAAAGCCACTTTACATAAATCATATAAACGCTGAAGTCCAAAAGCCTGTTCATGTGCAGCAATCTGCAACACACTATCTGCTGAAGTATAAATTATAGGTTTACCGCTGCGTAAATGTTCTTCACCTAAATCTTTGATAATTTCTGTACCACTGGCATGACATTCCCCCAAAACTCCTGGTAAATCGCCTTGTTTGATAAGTCCTTCTACTAATTCTTTAGGAAAACAATGAGGTATATTAGGAAAATATCCCCAATCAAAGTTGACAGGTACACCACTTATCTCCCAATGTCCGCTAAGCGTATCTTTACCGCGACTAACTTCTTGAGCATAAGTACAAGCACCTATACTGTGTAATGCACCTAAATCTGCTGGAAGAACACTTCCCCTGCTTAATTCTGCTGCTTCCTGCAAACCAAACTCTGCAAGATGCGGCAAATACAATGGTAAAATCTTTCCTCCTGCTAAACGAGGATTTTTCGTAAACCATTCACAAATATGTCCTAGTGTATCCGCTCCTTCATCGCCAAAAGCCGCTGCATCATGTGCAGAGCCAATACCAAAGGAATCTAATAACAAGATTACTGTACGAGCCATTTTTTCACCTGCTTTCATTAACAAAAAAGAGCTGCTGGTATTTTATGCCAACAACTCCTTTCCAATAAACCATTTATTAGTAATATATATTCATTAAAAACCTACGTTTTCACCTACAAGAACAACCTTAATACGCCCCTCTGGTCGACTGCGGCGCGTAACCACAATTTGAGCACAGATACTGTCAGAAGATTGACAATCAGAACATAAACCTGTCTTTTTGCAAGGTGTAACTGCATCAGCAAATCGTTGAACATTAATAGGTGCAGCAATATTTCTCACTCTATCCATTGCCGCTTCCAAAGAGCCTGCAACTTTATTTAATCCAGCAATTATAATAACCTGTTTAGGGCCATAACACAAAGCTGCCACTCTATTGCCGTTTCCATCTATATTTACCAACTGCCCGTCAGCAGAAACAGCATTACTGCTCATTAAAAACGTATCACACAGTAATGACTTACGCATGATTTCAACTTTTTCATCAAGAGTTTTAGCAGTATCTCTATCGATTACAGGATTACGTTTCTTTACTGCCTCCAAAATTCCTATTTCAGCTAAAGTAACAGAACCGCCCCATGAAACAACATCTTCAGCAGGGATAAGCTGCAGTACCTGCAATAAAGCAGCCTGTTTGTCAGAACAATAAAAGGCTTCAAACCCTCGTTGCTTAAGTTTTTTTACTATAGTTTTTCCAAGAGCCTCATTACGTAAAATTTTTACCTGCTGCATACTTTTATCTCCCAAAATATTTTGATATCTAATTTTTATTCAAAATCGCCAATAGCTACTTCATCTATACCATCTTCTTCTGTAAGATAGACGTTAATGGCCTCTTTATGAGATGTAGGAACGTTCTTACCTGCAAAATCTGCACGAATAGGCAGTTCACGATGACCACGATCAATAAGTACTGCCAATTGAATATTTTTTGGACGTCCCATATCAATAACAGCATCAAGAGCTGCACGTATAGTACGACCTGTATACAATACATCATCAACAAGAATAACTGTTTTTCCACTTAGATCAATATCAATTTCAGTTCCATGCACAATAGGATTATAAGCTAATGTTGACAAGTCATCACGATATAAAGTAATATCCAACATACCTACAGGTAACTCAACATTTTCAATTTCTTTAATAGCCGCTGCTAAACGCAAAGCGATAGGTACACCGCGAGTACGTATACCAACCAATACAACATTATCTACACCCTTATTTCTTTCAATTATTTCATGGGAAATACGCACAATAGCTCGACGCATAGCATCAGAATCCATAATAACATTTTTCTTAACAAAATTACTCATTTTATTCACCTCAAAATTTTTATTTATCTTCTTTTGAATTATACACTGCAAATCAATTAAACTGTCCCAAACGCAGTCTGGTAACTATTTTCTGCATATCCTCAGGTAAAGGAGCTTCAAAGCTTAATTCTTCTCCTGTGCGAGGATGGATAAATTCTAACGTCTGTGAATGTAAAGCCTGTCCTTGAATAGAAAACGGTATTTTCATCGGAGAATACTTAGGATCTCCTACCAAAGGATAACCCAAGTATTCCATATGTACTCGAATCTGATGCGTTCGTCCTGTACGTAAACGGCAGCACACAATTGTATATTTGCCAAAACGCTCCAGTACTTCATATTCTGTTACAGCATTTCTACCGCCCTCTTTAACTACTGCCATTTTCTTGCGATCACTTTTATCTCGTGCTATCTGAGTATCAATAACACCACTGTCTGCTTTAATATTGCCTCGTACAACAGCTAAATATGTACGTTTGGCTGTTTTTTCCTGAATTTGCTTAGATAATGATAAATGTGCTGTATCATTTTTAGCACAAATCATAATACCGCTGGTATCCTTATCAAGCCTATGTACAATGCCTGGTCGGATAACACCATTTATTCCTGAAAGATTTTTGCAATGAAAAAGCAAAGCATTTACCAAAGTGCCACTATAATTTCCAGCAGCAGGATGTACAACCATACCCCTTGCTTTATTCACCACTACGATATCTTCATCTTCATATATAATATCCAACGGAATATTCTCCGGCTGAACATCTAACTGCTGCAATTCCGGCAATGAAATACATACTTCTTCACCAACTTTAAGTTTATAATTAGATTTCAGCACCTTACTGCCACGGACAACACGACCATCTTCCAATAATTTCTGCATATTGGAACGTGAAATATCCAATAGAGCAGCCAAAGCTATATCTGCTCGCTGACCTGCATACTGTTCATCAATTATTAATTTTTCTTGTTCACAGTCAGTTCCATTTTCAAAATACTCCATATAATCAAACCTACTCCTGTACAAATTGCTATATCAGCCACATTAAAAACCGGCCAAATTCGAAAATCAAAAAAATCAATTACTACACCACTAACTGCCCTATCAATTAGATTTCCAACTGCTCCGCCAGCAAATAACGCTGTTCCTACACAAGTTCCAACGCCATTGGCAACAATTTCCTTCCTCATAAACCAAATTCCAACAATAACAGCAAATGCTATCATAATAAACAGCCAACGGTTTCCTTCTAACATTCCAAAAGCAGCACCTGGATTTAAAATAAACGTCCAATGAAAAATATTTTGAATTACAGGTACACTTTCTCCCAAACTAAAATGCTCTAATACATAATATTTAGTCATTTGGTCAATAATAACTACGACCAAAGCCAGTAGACAATAAACCATAAACCTCTCCCAATCTATATTTATATGTATATTATAACACACTAACAGCATTAAAATACATAGGACACAAAAACTTAAAGAAAAAAACACCTATAAACTAAATCTCAAAATGATTTTCTAAGAGCCAGAACATAGTCCAACAAACGAAATCACATCAAAAAGCTTATAGGTGCTTGATATATTTACATATTAAAGTACTGCCTAATCTTGATAAGCAGCAACACCAGCAGGAATATCCAAAACGACAGTAATAATAACAGTGCTGTCGGTAGTCTTAGCAGCTGTATCCATAAAAACTACCTTAGCGCCTTGAGCAAGATAATAGTTTACTTCTTTAGCTGCATTTTTATTATTATTGGAAAATGTAAATAATCTTTCCTTAGCCACAGCAGAAACTGTAAATCCTGCTGTAAATATGGCGGTAAGCAAAGCCAAACAACAAAATTTTTTCATATCTATTACCTCTACTCTGTTTTATTATTATTTTTCTGCATAATACGTTCCAGTTCCTGCATAAAATTACGTACATCAGCAAACTGACGATAAACAGAAGCAAAACGCACATACGCAATCTGATCAGTTTTTTCCAAATGCTGCATAACTAATTCGCCAATCTGCTCGCTAGGAATTTCTGCTTCTAAACTCATCCGCAGTTCCCGTTCTATAGAATCAGCAATTTCTTGAATTTTCTCATAAGGGACAGGGCGTTTTTCAAATGCTTTTAATAAACCTGCCAATAGCTTTTTAGCGTCAAACAGTTCACGTCGTCCGTCCTTTTTACTGACAACCAATGGAGTTTCTTCATATTTTTCATATGTAGTAAATCTTCTGCCACATTGAGGACATTCACGTCGACGGCGTATTGTACTGCTTTCCTCTACCGCTCTGCTGTCTACTACACGACTGTCACGGTAGGAACAAAACGGACACTTCATAAAGCTTCCTCCCCCTTAATTAACGACTGCGCAGCCATGGTGGAATCTCATTATCTTTTTCAAAAGGTCTAATAACGGATTCTCTTCTCACATCATTAACTTTTCCTTTTACAGCAACATCTTTTGTTTCAGGATTTTCTTTTTCAAAACCGGTTGCAATAACAGTTATACGAATTTCATCCTCTAAGGATTCATCAATAACAGCACCAAAAATAATATTAGCATTAGGATCAACAGCACCAGTAATTATATCAGATGCATCATTTACATCAAACAGAGATAAATCCCTGCCGCCTGTAACATTCAGCAATACGCCTTTAGCACCTTTTATAGAAGCTTCAAGCAAAGGACTTTTTATTGCAGTTTCAGCAGCTGCTTTAGCACCGCCTTCACCCTTAGCTGTGCCAACACCCATCAAAGCACTGCCAGCATTAGCCATAATAGTTTTTACATCGGCAAAATCTACATTAATCAAACCAGGTATAGCTATTAAATCCGAAATACCCTGCACACCTTGACGCAGTACATCATCAGCAATACGAAAAGCATCCAACATGGAAGTACGGCGGTCAATAACCTGAAACAGTCTATCATTAGGAATAGTAATAAGTGTATCTACTTTTTCCTTTAGATTAACAATGCCATTTTCTGCTTGATTAAAACGACGGCGACCCTCAAAACTAAAAGGCTTCGTAACTACACCAACAGTAAGTGCACCTACTTCTCTTGCACAGTCAGCAACTATATGAGCAGCACCTGTACCAGTACCGCCGCCCATACCAGCAGTTACAAAAACCATATCTGCACCTTTAAGAACTTCAATAATCTGTTCTCGTGATTCCTCAGCAGCCTTTTCACCAATTTCAGGATTAGCACCAGCACCTAAGCCTTTAGTGAGTTTTTCACCAATTTGAATCTTTGTTTCAGCTTTAGATAACACCAAAGCCTGTGCATCACAGTTTACAGCAATAAATTCAACACCTTCTACACCAGCTGAAATCATACGGTTAACAGCGTTATTACCGCCACCGCCTACGCCGATGACCTTGATTTTTGCCAAGGTATGATTAGTAGTTTCTACATCATCAAACATATTCGCGTCCCCCTTAAGCTATGGGTATCCATAATAAAGCAATTTATCTTATAGTATTCAACAAGTAAGTAAAATTTTCCTGCTAGCAATATAAAAAATTTAATATCTTCTTTACTTTATTTGCCCATATACAGACGACGTATAATAGCCAAATTCTGAAAAATTCGCATACCAAAAATTAATACTGCTACAAGATAAAGATCTATTCCAATCAAATTACCAGCATAACAAAGAAAAGCTGCTAAAATACCATTAATAAAAAATCCGGAAATAAAAACCTCAGTATCATAATGCCCTTCCATAGATGCACGCACGCCTCCAAGCACTGCATCAAGACCAGCCATTACTGCAACAGCCAATAAGCGTGCATACTCCGGCGGTACACTATAAGGCCAATAAATACCAGCAGCTACACCTAAAAGCAGACCAATGATTGCATAGTAAATCATTTTTTGTCCTCCTTAGGTTCCACTGTTTTGGCATATTCAAAGCTTCGTGGAACTTTTAAAGCCGGTATATGTATTTTGTCATCTGATTTGATTTTTACCTGAATTCCCCAAAACTCAAATGTTTCTACAACACCACCGCGTAAACGCAATGCACTCATCAAAGTTTTAGGTGCTCCTATAGCTTTAATTACATAAGGAGGTGCACTACGCACATTATTTACAGAAACTGTAGGCCCAGCACAACGCACCTCGCTCATAGCAACGATTCTTTGATCATTAAGAGATATAGCCTCTGCACCAGCAGCACGCAGTTCATTAAGTACGCGGAGCAAATCCTCATCGTGAATAATGTACAGATTAGGATTTTCATTAGCTTTTTTAGCTATATTACTATCATCAAGTATAATTTCTACACCTGAACCTTCAACATCAGTCGTACCAGCCATCAACTTCATACGTTCATCAGCAGGATTGCTCTGATTGCCTGCACGCAGATTATCCAATTCAGAAAGCAGCTTCTTGTTTTCTGCTTCCATAATTTTCAGCCGTTCCGACAAATCTTCTACCCTTTCCATACGGATAGAACGCTGTCGTTCCGTTGTTTTATACTGTACAGAAAGCATAAAACCAAGCACTATGAATACAAGAGCAATTAAAATTTTGCCTTTTAAATCCATAGTAAAAATTTCCTTCATTTTTTATCCCTCATCTTTATTTTACAGGACTGCTGTCAGCCTGCGACGGCAGTAATTTAATATATGGTTTTGCAAAAGTTAAATCAATATATTCTGCTTTAATATTTTTATCCTTAATTTCATTAAATACCGTCATAAAAACTATAGCTTTTTCCGGCAGCATTTGTGCACTTCCCACTAGTATCGGAAAGCTGTTTGTCATTCTAAGCTTAACATCCTGCCTACTATCAACAGTAATTTCACCAATGCATTTTAACGCCTCCGGATCAAGCTGCTGCAAAAAATTCAATATATTCTGTATGCAGAAATTATCTACTGTATCTCCAATATATATATTACCGCACTGAACTCCAACTAATACTGGAGCTTTAGCATCTGGAATACTTGCAGTTACACTAATGACAACACCATTATAGTCAAGTTTAAGATAACTGTGATAAGAATTTGCAACATACAGTGCAGGTTCTCTTTCTTCAACGATAACCTGTAATGTAGAAGGAAAACGATAAGCGACCTCAGCACTTTTAAACCGCACATCATGATTCAAGGCATCTTTCAGGCGTCCTGTACTGGCATTAAAAAGGTTTAAAGGCGGCTTACCAGCTCCTGAAAGATCGATAACGTCTCTTTCTGTTAACTGGCTTGTGCCATGAATACTGACAGTACCAAAAGCAAAATTCGGACTATGGATATATCCCCATCCATAATAAACACCAGTTATCAAAAGAAACGTTCCTATAAGCAGGCGCAGCAAACGCCAATATTTCTGCCGTCTGCGTCTATGCAGGCGTTCACGTATTGATTGAGAGGAATCCATGCCGCACCTCCTTAAAAACAGGTTTACTTATGTGCACTCAATAAAATTCTTTCACATAAATCCTGAAAAGAAATACCTACAGCAGCAGCAGCTTTAGGTACAAGACTTGTAGCAGTCATACCTGGTACAGTATTAGCTTCCAACACATAAGCTACACCATCATTTCCAAGTATAATATCAATCCTCGCTACACCACTTAATCCTAATAACTTATATGTAGCTACTGCTACACTTTGAATATAATCAGTTGTTTTTTCATCAAAAGGAGCAGGACAATGATAATCTGTAGCTCCTTTAGTATATTTAGAATGAAAATCATACTCACCGGAATGAGGAGCAATCCAAATAACAGGCAGAGGTTTGGCTTTGCCGTTTTCTTCCATAACAGCAACAGTAAGTTCTTTTCCTTCAATGCATTTTTCTGCTAAAACATCAGAAGAATATTTAAAAGCCTCTATCAATGCAGGCTCTACTTCAGCAGAAACTTTAGGAATAACAACACCGATGCTTGAACCTTGAGTTGCAGCTTTAATTACAACAGGAAGATCAAATTCAGCAATAATTTCTGCTGCCAATCCTTTAAAATCAACAACATCTCGTTTGTTGATAATTCTGCAAGGAGCTGTAGCAATACCAGCTGACTGCAGATAACGTTTGGTTGCTGATTTATCCATAGATACAGCACTAGCTAATATCCCACATCCAGTATAAGGAATTTCTGCCGCTTCCAAAATACTCTGCAATCGACCATCTTCGCCATATTTACCATGAACAGCATTAAAAACAACTTCTGCTTTCATTGCTCTAAGGTCATTAATTAAATTAGAAGGATTTAGTTCAAGTTCTTTAGCATTATAACCTTTTTCACGTAAGGCACAAGCAATAGCGTTTCCTGTAACGCGTGAAATCTCTGCTTCAGACGATGGTCCTCCCAAAACAACAGCAACAACATTCTGTTTATTCATTTTACCATTCGCTCCAATTCTCTTACTAATTCTTCGCCTATCTTAAAAACATCACCAGCGCCAACAGTCATTACAAGATCACCTGCTGTAACAACACGTTCCAGATATTCCTCAGCTTTTGTAAGCTTTCCAATATAAATAACATTCTGTCCCGTAGCAGCTTTGATGCCTTCTGCCAGATGCATACTGCTTACATCGGCAATAGGTGCTTCACCAGCAGAATAAATATCCGTCAATATAAGTTCATCACAATCCTTAAAGCACTGGCAAAATTCATCGAACAGTAACTTTGTTCTTGTATAGCGGTGCGGCTGAAATACGCACAGTAAACGTTTTGGCTTTGTCTGGCGTGCAGCTTTCAAAGTAACACCTATTTCTGTAGGATGATGTGCATAATCATCAACTACCCAAATATTATTAATTTTCCCTTTAGTTTCAAATCGACGTTTTGCTCCACCAAATTTTTCCAAAACAGAAAGAATTTTATCTGTCGTTATACCCATTTCACGAGCAGCAACAAAAGCTCCCAAAGAATTAAGAACATTATGTCTTCCAGGAACAGATAATTTTACATTAGTAATAAATTTTTCTTTATAATACAGTTTATAAGAAGTCCCATTGACATCATAACGAATATCCTTAGCAGTATAATCTGCACCTTCATTATCAGCACCATAAGTAATTACTTCCTTATCGGTCTCATCTGCTAAACGGCACACTTTAGGATTATCCAAACACAAAATAGCTTTACCGCCATCTTTGAGATTACCAATAAACTGTTTGAAGGCTTGGTAAATATTTTCTTCAGTTCCATAATGATCCAAATGGTCATCTTCTATGTTTGTAACTACAGCAAGATATGGATAAAGTTTCAAAAAAGAACCATCACTTTCATCAGCTTCAGCCACTACAAAACGACCATTACCATTACGGGCATTTCCACCCAAGCTGTTTACTTCTCCACCAATAATAACTGTAGGATCAATGCCGCTTTCAGCTGCAATACAGGAAATCATAGCGCTAGTAGTAGTTTTTCCATGTGCACCAGCAACCGCTACACCATCAGCAGCATTCATAATTTCTGCTAACACATCACTGCGATGCAGAACAGGAATACCACGTTCTTCAGCAGCTATGAGCTCAGAATTATCAGGATGAATAGCAGTAGAAACAACAACAGCTTCCGCATCATCAATCTGACAGGCAGCATGTCCCATATAAACAACTGCACCCTGTTCTGCCAAGTGTGCCGACATATGACCAGCATTCAAATCAGAACCACTTACATCATAGCCACGTTTAATCAGCACATAAGCAATTGCACTCATCCCTGCACCACCTATACCGATAAAGTGTATATTATGCAGGTTAGATAATCTATTTTCTGCCACTAGAGGCCCTCCCTTACCTTTTTATCAAGGCTACAGCTTTACGCGCTATAGTCTCTGCAGCCTGCGGTCTGCCAAGAGTTTTGGCAGCAGCCTGCATCTGTCTCAATTCATCTTCATGCACAAGTAAGTGCTCTACAATCTCTAAAATTTTTTCACCAGTAAGCTCTTTATCTAAAACTACTTTTGCTGCACCCTTAGCTTCCACCGCACGAGCATTAAATTCCTGATGATTTGCTGTAGCATAAGGATAAGGAATCAATACAGATGGAATTCCTTTAGCCATAAGCTCAGCCAAACCTATCGCACCTGAACGAAATACTGCTAAATCAGCAGCAGCCAGTGCCACAGGCATATTATGCAGATATGGCTTAATAACAATATTTTTCTCTAAACCACCGCGTTTTTCTACTTCATCCATGTATGAATCATAATTAGCTTCACCAGCAGCATGCAATATCTGCACATCATGACGACCAGAAAGTGCCATTTCAACTTCCAACATAGCTTTATTAATACTGCGTGCACCACGACTACCGCCAGAAACTAAAATTGTCTTTTTTTCAGGATCTAATCCTAATTCCTTAATAGCTTCTATGCGAGTATGCTGCAATATTTCTGTACGAATCGGATTACCAGTATATTCCAACTCTGCCTTTCCATGAAAGTACTTACCAGCTTCCTTATACCCAAGAAAAACTTTACACACATAACGCGACAAGATTTTATTAGTCACTCCAGGCATAGCATTCTGTTCTTGTATACAACACGGAATATTATGCAATGCAGCCATAAAAACTACAGGACCACAAACATAACCACCAGTACCGATTACCAAATCAGGTTTTTCACTGCGAATAACGTTCCATGCATTATAAAGTCCCTTAAAAAGTTTTCCAGCACTACGAAATGTATCTAAACTCAAACTGCGCTTAAACCCCGCAACTTCTATAAATTTAAGTGGGTAACCATAACGTGGAATAATATCTTTTTCTAAGCCCTGCTGCGTACCTACAAAGCTTATCTGTGCCTCCGGCTCCAGCTTTTTTATTTGATCAGCAATAGTCAGTGCCGGATAAATATGACCGCCAGTACCCCCACCAGAAAGAATTACCTTCACTAGCTGTTTCCTCCTTCCAGCTCATGGACAAGTTTTTTAAAATAATTACCACGTTCAGGATAATTTTTAAACATATCAAAAGAAGAACATGCTGGAGAAAGAAGCACCACCTGAGGCTTATGGGCTATAGCATAAGCTTTATGTACAGCATCAGCAAAACTATCTGCTAAAACAATATTTTCTATACCGCAGTCAACAGCTGCAGCATAAAACCGTTCTTTAGCAGCCCCCAAAAGAATAAGTGCTTCTGTCTTTTTCTTTACTAACTGCATCATTGGTTTCAAAGGCGTAAGCTTATCGTATCCGCCAGCCAACAAAATAATATGCCCATCAGCAAATGCTTCCAATGCCTTAATTGTAGAATCAGTATTTGTAGCCTTTGAATCGTTATAATATGGTACATCATTTATGGTAGCCACATATTCAATACGATGCTCAATACTATGAAAACTGCGTAAAACATCAGCCATATCTTGAATACTAACACCCGCAAAAAAGCCACTGGCAATAGCAGCAAGAATATTTTCTTCATTGTGTCCGCCGAATAAATGCAATTCTTTGATATTGCAGACCGTTTCTGTAAAATCATGCCACTTTATAACAAAATTACCATTTTGCATATAGATTCCTTGATTAAGCTTTTCCTTACGACTAAAATAACATAACTGACCCTTTGTTTCTTTTCCCCAGCAGCGGACTATAGGATCATCATAATTCAGCACTGTAATCTGCTTTTCTTCTTGTTTGCGAAAAATATTTTTCTTTGCTTCACCATAAGCTTCCATTGTATGATGACGTTCCAAATGATCAGGAGTAAGATTTAAAACTACAGCAATATCCGGAGAAAAGCTTTGTACTTTCTCCAGCTGAAAACTGGAAAGCTCCGCTGCCATCCATGATTCTTGCGGTAAGTTCTCTATTTCTCGAGAAAAAGCCAAGCCAATATTACCACCCACAGCAGATGGAACAGGCAAACATTCAAGCATCTTACCTACAATAGTAGTAGTAGTAGTCTTACCATTTGTACCGGTAATAGCAACAATATGCCCCCCATACAGACGGTAAGCAAGCTCGACCTCACTTATAACCTCTACTCCCTCTGCTTCTGCTAATAAGACATTAGCACTGTCACAGGCAATGCCCGGTGACAGCACTAAAACAGATGCTTCTGAAAGCAATTTTTTGAAAGCCTCTGTTCCAAAAAACAAATCACCGCCTGTAGCATGTAACCTTTGCAAAAGCTCATTATCAACAGTACATTCACGGTCATTGTACAAATATACCTTACTGCCTTTATCTGCCAACACCTGTGCTGCACCACATCCACTTACACCTGCACCATATACAATAACAGGCTTATCGTTATACATAAACTACACCTCTTATATATCACTAACTAACAATTAATTATATAAAAGCACACAACCATAACAACAAACCAGCAACTGAAAGTAGGCAGCTTACAGTCGTAAACACATGCACTACCTTAACTTCGCTCCAACCGCCTAATTCAAAATGGTGATGCAACGGTGCCATACGAAAAAAACGTTTGCCTCCGGTAATACGGAAACAACATACCTGAATAATTACTGATAAAGCTTCTGCAACATAAACACCACCAATGATTACAAGCAGCAACTCTGTGCGTGTCAGTAAAGCTAAAGCTGCAACAGCACCGCCTAAAGCCAGTGACCCTGTATCTCCCATAAAAACCATTGCCGGATAGCGATTAAAAAGCAAAAATCCCAGACAAGCACCAGTTAAACCTAGAGCAAAACCGCTTAAGTCAAGCATTCCCTGCATATAGGCAATACAAGCAAAAGCCATAGTAACTGGTAAACTAACAAATGATACCAGTCCATCTAAGCCATCAGTAAGATTAACAGCATTAGTTGTACCTACCAACAATAGAAATGCTAATACATAATAAACCCAACCTAAATCAACAATAATATTTATACCAGGAATCCACAATTCAGTATTTTGAATATGTGTTTCAGCAAAATATACATAAGCCCCCGCCAAAATAAACTGTAACAGGAATTTCTGTTTAGCGGTCAGTCCAAGATTACGTTTCATAACAACCTTAATATAGTCATCAATAAAACCAATCATTGCATGTCCAATAGTAAGAACTAATGCAATTATTATATGAGGTGTGAATCTCCCCCATAGCAAAGCTATTAATAAAGCAGCCAACATCATCAATCCGCCCATAGTAGGTGTGCCACTCTTTTTCATATGGCTTGCAGGTCCACATTCACGAATAGACTGTCCAAATTTCAGCTTATGCAAAAACGGAATCAACACCGGACCAATTAACGCACAAAATATAAATGCGGTAACAGGAATTCCTATTAATTTCAACATTATATAATCTCACTCTCTTAATATTTATTTAAATATATTTTCAACATGTATTGTCATAAATATTCTATTATATCTACTTGAATATCTCAAGCATTTTATCAACCTGCATAGCTCGACTGCCCTTAAGCAAAATTATATCACCAGCTGCGGCAAGCTTTCTCAGCTCATCAGCTGCCTCTTGACGATTTGAATAATGACTAGCATTAACGCCAAGTTTAACTGCTTCTTCACTTATATAAGCAGATTCTGTGCCATATGTCAAAACAAAATCTATATTATTTTCTACTGTCCAACGTCCAACACGACGATGTGCCTCTTCGCTGATAGTACCAAGCTCCAGCATATCAGCCAACACAGCAATTGTACGACCATTACCTTTAGCTGCTTTTTTTGCTTCAACTAAAGTTTTTAAAGCAGCCTCCATAGAAGCTGGACTGGCATTATAGGCATCATTAATAAAAGTTAAATCTCCAATATAAATAATCTCCTGCCTACTGCCTGTAAGTCGTGCCGCAGCCAATGCTTTTGCACTGTCTTCCATAGATACACCGTAACAAGCAGCACCTGCTATGGCACTCAAAGCATTATAAACATTATGTTCACCAATCAACTGTAACCGAACTTTCACTGTTTTATTCGTAGCTTTTTCAGTACAAATAAAAGTCGTTCCTGCTCCAGTCGTAACGATGTCACTTCCACGATAATCACAATTTTCGCCTAATCCAAAATAAACTATTTTAGCACTAGTCTTTGCAGCTGCCTCTAAAACATACTTATTATCACCATTAAGTAAGGCAAAACCATCATACGGAAGATTTATAACTATTTCACTTTTAGCTTTACCAATATTTTCCATACTGCCTAAAAGTTCCATATGTGTTTCACCAACATTGGTAATCAAACCACTGTCAGGTTCAGCAATACTGCACAATTCAGCAATCTGACCTAAACCACGCATTCCCATCTCAACAACCGCAATATCTGTATCTTTAGTAATACTGAACAGAGTTTTTGGCAAACCAATTTCATTATTAAAATTGCCCTGCGTCTTTACTACATTATATTTTACAGCTAAGCAGGCTGCCAATAAATCTTTGGTAGATGTTTTGCCATTAGAACCAGTAACAGCAAATACTTTCAGTTTTTTTTGTTTCATTCTATAAGCATGGGCTAATTGCTGATATGCTAATAGAGTATCATTCACCATAAATATTGAAGTTCCTACAGGTAAATCCCTTACTTGACGTGAAACAACCACTCCTGCTGCTCCTTGCGCAACAGCCTTAGCACAGTAATCATGTCCATCGAAATTATCTCCTTTAAGAGCAACAAAAAGCTCTCCTGCTTTAACTGTTCTAGAATCTGTAGTTATTCCGGTAAAATCATAATCTTCAAAAACTGAATTCGTAGCTTTTATAACCTCGCTGACTTTCAGCATTTTTTATCACTCCAGTATTCCATAACAACTTCTTTATCATCAAAATGAATGGTTTTATCTTTTAAAATCTGGTAATTTTCATGACCTTTACCAGCAATAAGTATTACATCATTATCAGCAGCCTCTGATAATGCATAATTAATAGCATCACGTCTGTCACTCAAGCGATTAACACGTTTACCATACGGTACATCTTTGAGAGCAGTAAATATTTCATCAATTATCAGCTCTGGATTTTCTGTACGCGGATTGTCAGACGTAACAACTACATTATCAGCCAATTGCAAGGCCAAAGCTCCCATAATAGGACGCTTTTTATTATCACGATCACCACCGCAACCAAAAACAACCCAAAGTTTTCCGTTGGTTATCGACCGAGCAGTGTGCAGTACATTCTCCAGGCCATCAGGAGTATGCGCATAATCTACAATAACAGTATATGGCTGACCAGCTTCAACCAGCTGAAAACGACCTGGCACTCCATCAAAACCATTTAGGACAGTTTCGATAGTATTCTTATCAATTTTTTCAGCCAGCATTGCCCCAATAACTCCCATAACATTATAAACATTAAATTCACCTGTTATTTTCAATTCTAAATTCATTTCTCCAACAGGTGTACACAACTGTAACTGCATATTTTTAGGAGCAACAGTAAAACTTAATGGATAAATATCGTTCTCATGCTCTTTACCATAAGTCAATACATTAACTCTAGTACGTGCTTTTATAATAGCTGAACTTGGATCATCCATATTAAATACAGCATTTTTATTAACTTTTATACCTTCATGCAAATGCTCAAAAAGCAAACTTTTGGCATCACGATAATTTTCCATTGTTCCATGAAAGTCCAAATGATCCTGTGTTATATTTGTTAAGACAGCACAATCATATTCAATACCTGCTACACGTTTTAAGGCTAATGCATGACTTGAAACTTCCATAACACAATAATCACAACCTGCACAATACATATTGTATAATGCTTTTTGTAAATCAACTACATCAGGAGTAGTATTATGTGATACCATAACCTCATCATTAATCATAATATTAATGGTACCTATCAAACCTACTTTAAAACCAGCCTTACGTAAAATCATACGAATAATATTTGTAGTTGTTGTTTTACCATTTGTTCCAGTAACACCAATCATTCTCATCTTTTTTCCAGGATAATCATAGAAGAAAGGTGTAACAATCTCCATTGCTTCACGTGTATCAGCTACTCTAATTAAAGTAATCCCTTCAGGAATAATATCTGGAATATATTCAACAATAGCAGCAACAGCACCTTTAGCTGCTGCCATATCCAAAAATTTATGCCCGTCAACATTAGCTCCTTTTAAACAGATAAATAAGCTGCCTGCTGCTGTATTACGAGAATCAGCTGTAATATCTGTAATTACTTTATTAACACTACCTAACACATCAGCCTTAGGCAACAAAGCAAGGATTGAAGCTAATTGCTTTTCCATATCATAAACCTCCTATATTTAGCCAAAACACTAAATTAAGTATATTTATTTTTGCAGTTATTCGAGATATTAAATTGAAATGGCAGCCAAAAGGCTGCCTCCCAAAATTCTCATTCAAATTATATCACAAAGTACACTGAATGGCTATGTTTATTTATTACCAGCAACAGCATAAATGCTGTTAGTTTATTTTGGAACCAGCCTGTACATAAATATTACTGCGTGCAACACTCATTCCCAGTTGCTGCTCTGCAAGCCCTATAATTCGTTCCGGTCCCTTAAGTTGTTCTACCTCTATTTTCAGCTCATTATTTTTATTTATAAGCTGTGCTTCCTGTTGCTGCATTATTACAAGCTGATTTCCCAGCTGCAACATTGCCTCACTGCGAACAACAACAGCCAAATAAGTACTAATAACAATCATAGCAAATATAGTAATTCTATTACGCCATAATCTACGGTAATCAGGTTTCTTTACCGGTTTTTGTAAAGGCTGCCGAAATTCTTCATTTTGCGCAGGCATATCCTGCCAAGCATAATTATCATATTTTCTCGCTAGCATCAGACTTCACCACTTTATATTTCAATTTATATTATCAACTTAAAAACTTCGTTAATAAAACTATATCTTAATAGCATAACGCAGACGAGCACTCCGACTTCTCGGATTAGCCTCCACCTCTGCTTTTGAAGGAATAATACTTCCAGACTTTTTCAAAATAGGTTTTTTACCACAAATACACACAGGTAATTGGGGTGGGCAAATGCATCCTTTACTCAGTCTTGCAAAAGTCTGCTTTATAATTCTGTCCTCAAGAGAATGAAAAGTAATAACTCCAATACGTCCTCCACTTTTCAGCCTTTGGACAGCTGTTTCCATAGTTCTCTCTAAAATACCAAGCTCGTTATTAACTTCTATTCTAATTGCCTGAAAAGTTCGTTTAGCAGGATGCGGTCCATCTAAACGAGCTCCTTTAGGAACGGCTTTCTTAATAACATCTACCAACTCAAAGGTTGTTTTTAAAGGCTGATTTTTACGCTCAGCTACAATAAACTGTGCAATACGCTTTGCCCAGCGTTCTTCACCATATCGGTAAATAATATCTGCTAATTCTTCTTCTTTATAACAATTTACTATATATGAAGCATTTAGTTCGGCATTTTTATTCATACGCATATCAAGTGGCCCATCATGCATATAAGAAAAACCTCTTTCTGGAGTATCAAGCTGGTAACTGGAGACCCCTAAATCAAAAAAAATACCATCAATCTGCCCGATTTCCATATTATCAAGAACATACGAGAAATTTTCAAAATTGGACTTAGCAACAGCAGTTCGACACATAAATTTATTTAAAAGCCTCGCTGACCCAGCAGTAATTGCATCATCATCCTGATCTATGCCTATCAGCAACCCATCTGTTTCAAGCTTTGCAGCAAAAGCACTGCTATGTCCGGCACCTCCCATAGTGCAATCTACATAAATACCATTTTTATCTGTAATAAGAAAATCTACGCTTTCCTGAAGCAGGATACTTGTATGTTTGAATTCCATTTTTATCACCGATCTTAAATGCCCAAATCTGCCAACTGCTCTGCCAACTCATTGACATCATCAGCATTTTCTTCATTATATGTATTCCATTTATCTGCTGCCCAAATTTCCGCACGATTTCCTGCCCCAACAATCACTGCATCCTTCTCTAGGGCAGCATATCGCCGTAAATTTACAGGTAAAAGTACTCTTCCCTGTTTATCGCACTCACCTTCACAAGCACCTCCGAACAAAAAACGAGTAAAATCACGCGCTGTTTTTCTGCTCATCGGCAAAGCAGCTAAAGTTTGCTCAAGCAGATGCCATTGCTCCATATCATAAACAAACAAGCATCCATCCAAGCCTTTAGTAATAATAAACTTATTACCAAGACTTTCACGTAGTTTTGCAGGCATGGCAAGACGACCTTTTACATCTATTGTGTGTTCATATTCACCTAACAGCATTCTATCGCCCCTCCTTTACCCACTTTACCCTACTTTTCTCCATTATATCGTTATTTTTCCTCTAGTGCAAGCTTTTATAGCTAATAAATGAAAATAATTAGCAAAAAGTGTATTGCTGAAATATAATTTACAAAAAAAATTTCTATTTCAATTTGGCTTTTAGTAAGCAAGATGTTATAATGATGATGTACAATTTTAGTGCATAATTTTTACATAAAGGAGATTTATTAATGATTACTAAAGACACCGGCATTATTGAAGCCGTTCAAAACCATCCTGAAATCATCGAAGTTTTTGCTGAATACGGTCTTGGCTGTATCGGTTGTATGGCTGCACATTTTGAAACTATCGGACAAGGTGCAGGTGCTCACGGAATTGATGTTGATGCATTAATTGAAGATATCAATAAGGTTATCGCGGAAGCAGAAGTAAATAAATAATAACTAAAAAGCAAAAATAAAAGCAGGTCATAATGACCTGCTTTTATTTTTGCTTTTCTTATAAATTATTCGCATTATATCATTTACACAAATAACCATTCTTTTAAAACGTAATATGCTTAAAGCTAACATTTTGTAGTCATTAATAGTTATATAAAAGACATATCGAAACTTTATATCTTCTCTATTAGTATATTACGACCAAGCATACGATTATATTCCCACATTCCTCTGCTTTCATTTTGTTCAAACTGATTCATTATAGCATTAATTTCATCAGCATAATGAACAATAAAGGCTTCTCTAGTAGCACAAGCTATGGGAGAGCCTTTTTCATTATCTCCGTGATGCGAAAGCAATATATGTTGTAATTGCTCTAAACTAGAAGAAGCTATGCGCAATTTAGCAGCAGCTTCCTGCACTATAAAACAGGACATAGCAATGTGTCCCATAAGACGTCCTTCATTAGTATAGGGAAATCCTATTTCAGCAGAAATTTCTTTAATTTTACCAATATCGTGCAACAAAGCACCTGCAATAACCAAATCCTTATCTACGCCTTCTACTTGTGCAGCCAACGCCACTGCTATACCAGTTACATCCACAGAATGCTGCATTAATCCACCAAGATAAGCATGATGTAAGCGCGTACCGGCAGGATTAGTAATGAAACGTTCATAAATACTACCGCTAAAAATATTTTCCAATAGCATTCTTAGTCCTGGTGTTCGTACAGACTTAATATAATTACTAAGTTTATTTTTATAAACTTCTAAGTCAAAATTTCCCTGTGGAAGTAAGTTAGTTATATCATCTTGTGGAAGCAGATTATCTATACGCTGTACAATAACTTGCAAAGCCATATCATTAGCAAATTTATTAATATCAACACTGCCAGCCACCATAAAAGCAGTCGGAGTTTCTAAATCACGCATTCTATCAACTAAAGCAGCATCAAAACAAATAAAGCTTACTCGTCCGCTGTTATCCTCCAACAGACCACGGGCAAAAACTCCACCATTAGAAGAGTTTCCTATTTTCTGCACACGAACCAATACAGCTTGGCAGATTTTCGCACCAACTTTAAAGTCTTTTATCATGAAAAATCACCTTACTTTCTCTTATAAAAGTATCATATATGTTTAAGCAGCAATGTTTCTACCGCTAGATTTATATCTATATTCCAATTTTTATCAGCGAAACGCAATGATAACCTATCAGCAAGATCTTCTAATACAGGTAATTCCGTTGCCTGATGTCCAGCATCAATAATATTCAATCCACTATAAACAGCTTTTTGAGCTTCATGATACTTCACATCACCAGTGACTAAAGTATCTGCGCCCTTGCTAAGTGCTAAATCAATAAAATCTGCTCCCGCACCGCCACATACAGCAACTTTATTTACTAATCTGCCTGCATTACCAACTGTTAAGTAATCAGCTTTTAAAGATTTTTTTACAAAAAGAGCAAATTCATTCAGACTTACAGATTGTTTCAACATACCTATACGTCCAAGCCCACTGGCTGTATCCAAAATATCTGTATCCTCAAGATGCAAGATTCTTGCAAGTACAGAATTTACACCAGTAGCCACACAATCAAGATTAGTATGAGCACTGTAAACAGCAATACCATTTTCTGTCAATCGAAGAAGCAGTTCTTGTTGCCAGTCAGCGTCTGTTACACTGTTAAGTTTATGAAAAACAGCAGGATGATGTGTAATTAAAATATCAGCTTTTTTACTAATAGCTTGACTTACTGTTTCATCAGTCATATCTAATGCTAGTAATAAACTGCGAACATGATGACTTCTACGCCCTAACATAAGACCAACATTATCCCAGCTTTCTGCTAACTCAGGCGGCATCATTTCGTCTAAAAGTTTGATAACATCATTTACAGTTACAATTTTCATCATTTTGCAACACCTCCAAAGCTGCTTGCAAGGCTCTCAATTCAGCGTATTTAGAACTTGCTTTAGCACTTTCACTGAGTTCCATATTTGCCAACAGCTGTCTACAAAGCATTACTTGTCTGTTAATCTGTTTCGTTAATAAATTATGTCGTTTTTTTAACAAAACAGGACCTATAAAATACTCCGCTTCACTATATTTTTCACTTATTCCGCGACTAGCAGCAATTATTTCATAAAAATGTGGTTCATCATCTACTAATTCTTCATCCACCAGTTGCCAACCATTATTACACAACCAACGCCGCAAACTGGCAGCTCCTGCCATAGGCTGCAATACTAGCAGCTTCGCACTAGCAGCTACAGAAAAATTTGCTTCTAAAATACTTATAATGGTAGAAGCTCCCATACCTGCAATGGTTATACAATCGACCTCACCTATTTTAATTACTTCAAGACCACTGCCCATACGCACCTGTACTAAATTCTGCATATTATTTGCAGCAACAGTATTTCGTGCTGCTTGACAAGGTCCAGCAGCAATATCACCAGCAACTGCACTTTTTATACAACCATTTTTTAAAAGCCAAACCGGCAAATATGCATGATCTGTACCAATATCTGCTAAAATACTCCCCTGCGGTACCATTCCGGCTATAGTTTCCAATCTTTTTCCTATATGCATAATTCCTCCTAATCTGCTTTTTCAAACTGAGCCATATATAAACTGTAATAGTCTCCTTGCAAACTCATTAATTCTTCATGTGAGCCCTGTTCTGCAATACCACTAGGAGAAAGAACTATAATACGATCAGCATTGCGAACAGAAGCCAGTCTATGTGCTACAATTAACGTAGTTCTATTATTAGACAACTTATTTAAAGCTCCCTGAATATTTTTTTCAGTTTCATTATCTAAAGAAGATGTAGCCTCATCTAAAATAAGTATAGCAGGATTTTTCAAAAAAACACGGGCAATAGCAATGCGCTGTTTTTGCCCACCGCTTAATTTAACTCCTCGTTCACCCAAAATTGTATCATACTTCTGCGGCAGCATATCAATAAAGCGATCAGCCTCTGCCAGTATAGCTGCTTCATAAATTTCCTTATTATCTGCATCAGGTCTACCATAGGCAATATTATTCTGTACCGTATCAGCAAATAAAAATATATCTTGCTGTACAATACCAATATTACGCCGCAAAGACGACAGTTTCATAGTACTTATATCAATATCATCAATAAAAATTTTCCCCTGCTTAGGCTCATAAAAACGAGGCAACAAACTGCAAAGTGTACTCTTACCTACGCCAGTACCACCAACAAAGGCTACAGATTCACCAGCTTTTATGTGCAAAGAAAAATTTTGCAATACAGGCTTTTTCCCATCATATGCAAAAGTAACATTCTCAAAACGAATATCGCCTTTTAAAGTTTTTACACATACCGCATCTTGTATCTCTTCAATATCCGGCTGTAAACGCATCAGTTCTTCAAAACGCTGATAGCTTGCAACACCTTTTTGATACACTTCAGCTAAAGCGTTAAGCCGTAAAATGGGCCGCACAAAAATAGATACATAAAGCAAAAATGCTACTAAATCACTGAACTGCATTTTTCCTAAAGTAATCAGCACACCACCAGCTACAATAATAACTAAATTAGTAATATTTGAAAAAAACACCATACTTGTATTGGAATGTGCCAAAATATTAAACGACTTACGTCTTACCTCTAACAAACGTTCAGCAACCTTATCCAATTTACTGGTTTCTATATCCTCATTATTAAAAGACTGCACCAACCGAATTGCATTAAGACTTTCTGTTACCTGTGCGGTAAGATTACCTACTTCCTTACGTGCTGTATAGCCTGCTTCTTTTAAATGTCTGTTAGTTGTCACCGAATCATAAGCTTTCATCAGCAACAAAATATTAACAATTGTTGCTAACTGCCAATTCAAATAAAATAAAATGCTAATAGTTCCTAACATAAATACCAGACAAACCAATAAATAATTAGGGCCTAAAAAAATCAGCTCTCGTATTTCTCCCACATCTCCTACAATACGTGCTACCAACTGTCCAACTCGTTGATTATCAAAATAACGAAAACTCATATTCTCAATATGTTTAAATAACGCCCGCCGCATGTCCTGTTCAATTAGAACTCCTATCATGCGCCCACGCTTCATTACTTGATAATTAACTATTGTATTAAATAAATACAAAAATAATAACACACCTGCTGCCCAAAGCAACTCTTTTATATTACCAAAAGGCAGAATATCATTCATAATATAACGAATATACATAGGAAAAAACAGTTCTGCCAATGAAACTATAATAGACCCTAGTAAAGTAATAAACAATATTCGCTTATAAGGTATATAGTATTTTAAAAAGCCTTTCAGCATAATTTTTCTCCACTAATTTTTATCTGTACATTATATCATATTTTTTGCAGCATAGGAATGTATAAGCAACTGCAAAAATACTGAAACAATAAAGTATAATTTTTAACTCTGTGAACGCAAAATAACCGTACCGGAATTTTCCAGTACGGTTATTGTCAATTATTTAAGCAATTCACGAACAACAGCATTAATACGCTTGCCATCAGCACGACCTTTTGTTTTAGCAATTACAGCAGGCATTACTTTACCCATATCTTTTGGGCTCGAAGCACCTACTTCAGCAATCACTTCAGTCACAATAGCTTTTAGTTCGTCATCACCAAGAGCTTCCGGAAGATATTTCTTCAAAACATCAATTTCTTCCTTAGCTTGGGCAACCAATTCGTCACGACCTGCTTTTTGGAATTCCTCCAAAGAGTCTTGACGCATTTTGACCTCTTTCATCAAGACAGCTAAAACTTCATCCTCTGTAAGTTCTCTTTTGTCATTGATTTCAACATTTTTAATATTAGCACGCACCATGCGAATAACAGATAAACGCAATTTTCCAGCTTCTCTATCTTTCATGGCCTGCTTCATATCAGCAGTCAATTGGTCTTTTATAGACATACAGCCCGCCTCCAATTATCTGGTTTTACGTTTTCTGGCTGCTTCGGATTTTTTCTTACGGGCAACGCTAGGTTTTTCATAATGCTCGCGTTTTCTTACCTCAGAAAGAATGCCTGCCTTTTGGGTTGCTCTTTTAAATCTGCGCAGTGCGCTGTCTAAAGTTTCATTCTTGCCAACTTTAATTTCTGCCATCTGATCTCCCTCCCTCCACACACTTAGGGAAGTGTATATGCAAATTAAGTTCTTAACTGTTTACAGCTAAAAACACTTACTGATTGATTATACTAAAAATAGCAAGCAATGTCAAGTTTTAGCATGGAGGCCAACCTAAAGCTTTGCCGCCAATTATATGTATATGCAAATGTTTAACAGTTTGTCCGCCATCATCGCCAGTGTTGATAACCACACGAAATCCTTTTTCTGCAATACCTGCTTTTTCTGTAATCTGTTTTACCTTGCCAAGCATATATCCAAGTAATTCCGGAGCTGCGGTAGTAACGTTTGCAGTATGAATTTTCGGCATCAATAATATATGCACTGGTGCAACAGGTGCAACATCATTTATAGCAATCATTTTATCATCTTCATATACTTTAGCAGAAGGAATATCTCCCTTTATAATCTTACAAAAAATACAATCTTCGCTCATCTTGCCAATCTCCTTCCAGTTTATTATTTAAATATTATTCTGCTTTATAACACTTTTTCCTGCTATGTAAAAAATATTTCACTTAATTTCCCCAATTAAATAATCATCCTGTACTCCTGTAATTTTCACCTTAACTATTTCTCCTGCAAGTTCCGCAGAAGCAGGAACAACTACACGCAAATATGGTCCACAAAGTCCCTCCATGTGTATATTATCTATTGGCTGCTCAAAAAGAACCTCTTCTTCTTTACCAATCATCGCTGCCAAAGTACGCTGATGCAGTTCATCATCAACTTGGGCTAAAAGTGCTGCACGTCTGTTCTTTTCTGCATCATCTATCTGCTCCGGCATAACAGCTGCTGGTGTCCCCTTACGTTTTGAATAAGGGAAAATATGCATTTTGGCAAAGCCACATTGTTTAACAAATTCTAAAGTTGTTGTAAAATCAGCTTCTGTTTCACCTGGAAAACCTACAATTATATCTGTAGTAATAGCTATATCCGGCACTTGAGTACGAATTTGCTGTACAAGTTCAATAAATCGTTTAGTATCATAAGGTCTATGCATCAAACGAAGAATTTTATCACAACCACTTTGTAGAGGCAGATGCAGATGTCGCTGCAAACGCGGCTCTGTTGCCATAAGCTGCAAAAGACGTGGCTCCACCTCAACAGACTCTAACGAACCAAGACGCAGACGCTGTACTCCTTTTACACTAAGTGCTGCCTGCACTGCATCATACAAGGATACACACTGCCCATCTTTTGTCAGTTCCCTGCCATAACAGCCAAGATGAATTCCTATAAGAACAACCTCTTTATAGCCTGCGGCAACAAGCTTTGCAGTTTCTTCACGAATACTAGTTAAACTACGGCTGCGCAGCGGTCCACGGGCAAAAGGAATAATACAATAAGTACAGTACTGATTGCAGCCTTCCTGAATCTTCAAAAATGCACGAGTTTTATCGGTCTCAGTTCCCACACCTAATTCTTCAAATTTAGTGTCAACAGTCATCTGCTGTACATTATCCAAAATTTCTGTATGCTTGTCTTCCAAAGCAGAATTTACAAGCTCTACAATTCTTGCCCGCTCCTGATTGCCTATAATCACATCTACACCTGTAATAGCTTTTACTTCATCTGGCGCAGTCTGAGGATAACAACCAGTAACAACTACCAATGATAACGGATTACGGCGTACAGCACGATTAATAATTTGTCTTGACTTACGTTGTCCTGTATTAGTTACAACACAAGTATTAATCAAATACACATCTGCTGCTTCACTAAAAGGTACTACCTGATAACCTGCTGTGCGAAAAATTGTCTCCATGCTGGCTGTATCTGCCTGATTAACCTTACAGCCTAAAGTATAAAAAGCTATTCTTTTCATTTTTAGTTAATCTCCTAAATCTCCTGTTTCATAAAAAATCGCAGATATCGCTACCAATCCTGCTGTTTCTGCACGCAAAATTCTTCGTCCTAAAGAAACAGGCACCGCACCAGCATTACGTGCTTCTTGAAGTTCAGATTCACTAATTCCTCCCTCTGGTCCAATAATCAGCAGCAAATCTGTTAATTTCCCAGCATTCTTTGCCTCTAGAAGAGCTGTTTTAAGACTTTTTTTATCTTCACATTCGTAAGCAATAATTTTATTTTGATAATTTTTGCCAGCTAAAGCCTCAGTTAATGTCTGTATTGGCTGTATCTGTGGAATAATATCACGTTTACTCTGTTTAGCAGCAGCCTCAGCAATTTTCTGCCAACGCTCTACTTTCTTTACCGCTTTCACACCATCTAAGCGTACAACAGAATGTTCCATAGCGACAGGTATAACACTATATGCACCCATTTCTACAGCTTTTTGGATTATAAAATCCATTTTTTCACCCTTTGCCAAACCTTGAGCAAGTACCAAACGTACCAATGGTTCATGGCTTTCAGCCAATTTTTCCAAACAATGCACCTTCACCTGCTCACTGTCAATTACTGTAATTTCTGCTAAAGCACTCACTCCATCATCACTGACTATCTGTAAACGTGCCCCCGGCTGCATCCGCAATACCTTGCTGATATGCCGTGCATCCACACCATTAATAGTCATATTTTCATTATATAACTGTGGTATAAAAAAACGATGCATATCCAACTCCTTACTATTGCTTTGCCAACTCTTTGCTGAACTGCAAAACTACCCAACCACCGCGTCTGTCAACAGCGTCAAGCTTTAATCCATGTTTTTCAGCAGCAGCTACAACATCTGCCATACGTTCTTCAATAATACCGCTGGCAAGAAATATCCCCTTATCATTAAGTTTAATCGGAACGTCCTTCAAAAGCATAATAATAATATCGGCAATAATATTAGCAATAATAACATCTGCTTTTCCCTCTGTTCCGTGCAGCAAATCTCCCTCGCGAACCTCTACCTTATCATTCAATGCATTATTTGCAACATTCTCACGTGCTACACGTACAGCCACCGAATCAATATCAACAGCTTTAACTGTTTTAGCACCAAGCATTGCTGAAGCTATTGCCAAAATTCCGCTGCCTGTTCCTACATCAAAAACCTCTGCATTAGGAGTAATTACTTTTTCTAAGCGTTCCATCATCATGTTTGTTGTATGATGTGTACCAGTACCAAAAGCCATTCCCGGGTCTATCTCTATAACGTGTTCGCCTTCAGCAGCCGCATAATCTTCCCAACTTGGTTTTATAACTAAGCTTTTTCCGACATGCGTTACATGAAAATATTGTTTCCATTCATTAGCCCAATCCTGCTCATTAACCTTACGAAAACGTATATTATCAAAACGATATTTACCAATACGCTCTTCTATAAGCTCTAATTGCCTATCTATTTCAGCTAAACGCTGCTTTAACTTTTCATCATCAGCATAATAAGCACTTACTGTCACAACTTCAGTATTTTCCTGTTCAGGTATATCGCACAGTTCCCAAGTACCACTATTGCGTAAATCATTTATAAGCTGAGGATCTTCAATAGCTACGCCTTTAGAACCAATTCCTGTCAAAACATCCGCAACAGCTTCTACAGCCTCATGTGTTACCCTAACATTTACTTCTATCCACTGCATTATCTGCACTCCTTTAATTTATCTTTATCATTTTATTATACACTATCATAACGTTAATTGTACATAACGACTTGACGGACAGAGATAATCATTTTATACTTGACTATATAGATAAATTTGAAACAAATATCTTAACACTCAATTTTATCTATTATATTTTTTATTTTAAGGGAAAGAAAAGAAGGTATCAAAAGAAATGTTAACACTAGACAAAATTTATCATGCAGCCTTCGTACTAAAAAGTGTAGCACGTAAAACAGATTTAATCGCTGCACCACATTTAAGTGAAGGAAATGACCTTTATCTGAAAACAGAAAACCTGCAAGTAACAGGAAGTTTTAAGGTACGTGGTGCCTATTACAAAATCAGCCAATTAACTCCAGAGGAGGCAGGCAAAGGAGTTATTGCCTGCAGTGCAGGCAATCATGCTCAGGGAGTAGCTCTGGCAGCTACCAGTATGGGGATTAAAAGCGTTATCTGTATGCCTGATGGAGCTCCTATTATGAAAGTAGAAAATACAAAATGTTTAGGAGCTCAGGTGGAACTGGTTCCTGGAGCTTACGACGAAGCCCATGACCGTGCTGTACAGATGCAGGAAGAAACGGGAATGACATTTATTCATCCATATGACGATGAATTAGTTATTGCTGGACAAGGAAGTATAGGCTTAGAAATTCTTGATCAACTTCCCGATGTAGAAGCTGTTATTGTTCCTATTGGCGGCGGCGGATTAGCAAGTGGTGTAGCGTTTGCCATAAAAAGCCTGCGTCCTGATGTTAAGATCTATGGTGTACAAGCATCTGGAGCAGCAAGTATGTATAATGCTTTTCATAATCATAAATACGAAACACTCTCTCATGTAAATACATTTGCAGATGGTATTGCTGTCAAAACGCCTGGTGAAACAACTTACGAAATGATAAGTAAATACGTTGATGATATTGTTACTGTAAGCGAAGATGAAATCGCAGCAGCTATTTTAACATTGATTGAAAAGCAAAAACTTATTGCTGAAGGTGCTGGTGCTACACCAGTAGCTGCGGCATTGTTTAATAAATTACCCATAAAAGGAAAGAAAACCGTCTGTCTTGTATCTGGAGGCAATATAGATGTAAATATTCTTTCACGCGTTATTACCCGTGGTCAAATAACCAGTGGCCGTAAAGCAGATCTTGTTATCGTTTTGGAAGATCGTCCTGGTCAGTTACGAGAAGTCAGTGAAATCGTCAGCCAATGCGGTGCTAATGTTGTTGGCGTACAGCATAACCGCAGTGATGTTGATATGCCTATCACAGGTTGCTTCTTAAAATTAGAATTAGAAACACGCGATGCTGCACAAATTCAAGAAATAAAAGACAAGCTTACAGCTGCTGGTTTCAGCCTGCTAAACGACAAGGCTACTTATTACTAAATTAATATACTAAAAGCGGAAAATGTCCATTATATAATGGACATTTTCCGCTTTTTAAATTCCCAACTGATTTAAAAAGTTAAGGCTGTTAAGTTGTCTATCTGTCTGAAAAAATATAAATTTATATAACAGTTTTTCTAACTCCATAAGATCTCTACCTAAAACCTTAAAAGGTTTAGGAGCTGTAAAATCAAGTTCTTCAAGCCAGTACCATAAATTGCGAGTACTACAGCTGCAAGATTCCAAACCATCACCGCTATATACTGCTTTACAAGAATCACAAATAATACCGCCTTGCAATGGACTAAACCAAACCTCCTCATTAGCAGATACCGCCTCACTGCAATTCACACAATGATTCATCTGAGGAGCAAAACCAGTCAACGCCAATAGCTTAATAGCAAAAGAAAGCACTGCCAGACGCGGATTACGCTGCAATAATATACCCAAAGTTTGATTGAGTAAGTCATAAAGTTCCGGCTGCGGCATTTTATCCTCTGTCAATACATCTGTCAATTCAGCAGCAACTGCGGCATAAGCCATTTGCTTCACGTCATACTGAGGTGGCATATGCAACAACTCGCAACTACGCAATTTATCAATCTTACTGCCTTGTTGCAAATCAAGATGCAGATTAGCAAACGGCTGTAATAAGCGCCCGGAAACATTTTTTTCGTAGCGTGCACCATAAGAAATAAAACGCAGTTTACCATATTTCCTAGTAAAACAAACTGCATACTTATCTACTGTCTGAGAGTTTTTTACATATAAAACAACAGCTTCATCTGACAGCAGTCTATTACTATTATCAGTCATTCAGATTTACCTTCTTTAATTAATATCAGATAAATTCATCTATCTATTTATCATAGCCAAACTGTTTCAATGCTTTATCCTTATTGCGCCAGTCCTGCTTTACCTTAACCCACAAATCCAAAAACACTTTACAATAGAGTAAATTTTCTATATCTGCACGTGCCTGCTGGCCAATTTTTTTCAAAAAACTGCCCTTGGCACCAATAACAATACCTTTCTGCGACTCACGCTCAACAAAAATGGTTGCCCTTATATATACAGTTTCGTCATCACGTTCCTTAAATTCTTCTACTTCTACAGCAATAGAATGCGGAACCTCATCTCTGGTCAACCGCAATACTTTCTCACGAATCATTTCAGCAGCAATGACTCTTTCCGGTTGATCTGTAATCATATCGTCAGGAAAATATGAAGGTCCTTCCGGCAGGTATTTTGTAATTTCCTTCACCAATCCATTAAAATTACTGTCATTTAGCGCAGAAACAGGAACTACAGCTGCAAACTTATAAACTTGGCTGTATTCTTCAATAATTTTAAATAACTTTTGCTTATCAGTCAGCTTATCAATCTTATTAACAACTAAAATAACAGGGGTCTTTATTTCCCGTAAAAGCTCAAGAATATATTCTTCACCAGTTCCACGTTTTTCCGTTGCATCCACAACAAAAAGAATAACATCTACTTCCTGTAATGTTCCCTCTGCTGTTCGCACCATATATTCACCAAGCTTATGATGCGGTTTATGAATACCGGGCGTATCCAAAAACATAATCTGAGCATTATCAGTATTCATAATACACATAATTTTATTACGCGTAGTTTGCGGTCTATCAGACATAATAGCAATTTTTTCACCAATAAGACTATTAGTAAGTGTAGATTTACCCACATTAGGTCTTCCCACCATTGCAGCAAAACCAGCATAATGTTTTTCTTGAATATGTTGATTATTTATATTAATCACTCCTATCTTATAATTCAAAAGCATACGGCAGCAATTCTTCTACCGTATAAACTTTACATTCTCCTTGAAGATTTGCCAAAATTATCATTTCAATATTAAATTCATGCATAACTTGACGACAAGCACCGCAAGGTGATACAGGCTCTTTTGTATCTGCAACCACACAAAGTTCTTTCAACTCTCGCTTGCCTGCACAAACCGCCTGAAAAACCGCATTTCGTTCAGCACAAACACATAAACTATAAGAAGCATTTTCGATATTGCATCCACAGCAAATAGTATCATCAGAACAATATACTGCCGCTCCCACTGCAAATTTTGAATAGGGAATATAAGCATTTTTCCGTACCTTACATGCTCTATGATAAAGCTCCTGCAATCTCAACGGTAAATCTTTTACTTGCATATCCCTCATAAATTTACCTCCTAGTGTCTGCCTGTTGGATGATCAAAATATTCTTCTGACAAGTTAATACTTCGCAAAGCTTCTTCTTCTTTGGCACGCATAACTGCCTTATCAGCATCTGTCATATGATCATATCCCAAAAGGTGAAACATTCCATGTACTGCCAAATAAGTTATTTCTCTTTCTAATCCATGTCCATATTCTTCAGCCTGACGCAGTGCTGTTTCTGCTGAAATAATAATATCTCCATACAAGTGTTCTTCTGGTTCACCAAACAATTTTGGTTCGCAGCATTCATCACAGTCCTCATCTAAAGCAAAGCTTAAAACATCTGTTGCTCTATCTATACCTCTATATTCTCTGTTAAGCTCATGTATTTCTTCATCATCAACAATCGTAACATCAACCTCTGCCATTTCCGGCAAAGCATTCAAAACTGCCACAGCATTTAATCCCTGCCGTAAACATTCGATAACCTGTGAATCCAAAGCTATCTGCTCCTGAGCATTCTCCAAATTTATAACCATAATACTTCTCCTACCAAGCTTTACTTAAAATTAAGTTACTATTTATTATTTTCAAAAGCCTCATACGCCTTAATAATCGAACCGACAATTTCATGACGTACAACATCCTGCTCACTAAACTTAATTACACCTATACCAGAAACATTACTCAATATTTTTGCAGCATCCTTAAGACCACTGTTTTTTCCTCCGGGCAAATCTATCTGCGTAATATCACCAGTAATAACCATCTTGCTGCCAAAGCCAAAACGCGTTAAAAACATCTTCATTTGCTCCGGTGTTGTATTTTGTGCCTCATCCAAAATAATATAAGCATCGTTCAAAGTACGTCCACGCATATATGCAAGCGGAGCTACTTCTATTGTACCTTTTGCAAGATATTTTTGAAATGTATCTGTGCCTAACATATCATAAAGTCCATCATATAAAGGCCGCAGATAAGGATCTACTTTATCCTGCATATCTCCAGGCAAAAAACCTAACTTTTCTCCAGCCTCAACCGCTGGTCTGGTAAGAATTATACGTTCAACCTCTTTTTTCTTAAGTGCTGCCACAGCTAAAGCAACTGCCAAATAAGTTTTTCCAGTTCCAGCAGGGCCTATTCCCAAGGTAATATAATTTTTGCGAATAGTTTCTACATATTGCCATTGTCCTAAAGTTTTCGCCTTTACCTGTCGCCCACGATTGTTAATAATAATCGTATCTGCATACATTCTATGCAAACTTTCTAAACGACCTTCCTTTACCATAAATATACTGTAACGAACATCATGACTTGTAAGCGGCAATCCTTGACGATATAAAAACAGCATTTCCTGAAGCAAAAGTTTTAGCTGACTAACTGAATCAGCAGCTCCACTAATAATCAAAGTATTACCACGTGCTAATATAGTACAGGAAACAAAGCCTGCACGAATCAGACGCAGAAATTCATCATTACGTCCGCAGATTCCCAGCATCTCCTGTTGATCAACAGTTTCAAATATTTCCTGAATTTCTTCAGCCAAGCTATTTCCTCCTACCTACAAAATATAGCTGCTATAAAAATAAATATCAATTTTTTAAATTCAACGCTTTTCAAGCATTATTTTTTCAATTTTTACTGGATTTAACGGTTTATCAGCAATTCCGGTTTGAACTTTACCTATTTTATAGACAACGTCCATACCTTTCGTAACTTTACCAAATACAGCATGTTTACCATCAAGCCAACTACATTCTCTCAAAGTAATAAAGAACTGGCTGCCACCTGTATTAGGACCACGATTAGCCATAGAAATAACTCCTGGCCCATCATGCAAAAGTTTACTGCTAAATTCGTCCTTTATCGTATATCCAGGGCCGCCTGTACCATCACCACTCGGATCACCGCCCTGTATCATAAAATTATCTATTACTCTATGAAAAATCAAACCATTATAAAAACCCTTTTCTGCCAATGTAATAAAATTTTTACTAGTTTCAGGCGCATAATCTGTTGCCAGCTTAACTTCAAACTCTCCCATATTTGTAACAAACACAGCAGTAACAGGTTCTGCCTTAATCATCTGTTTTTCCTGCCCACAGGCAGATGTAAGCATAGTAATGAACAAAAGCAGACAAAGTATAAAAATTTTTTTCATGATTAATCCTCCAAGATAAGAATTCCTTTCTGTATTTTAATTATACACCGAAGCAGACTTAGTTTTCAATAAGCAGCTTACAGCTGCATCTTAAGCCAATCAGCAATTAAAGAACCTGCTGTTTCACTATATTGTGTAAAGCTATGATCACCATTAGGGAAAACATGCAACGTTCCCTTATCCTGTAAAACCTCAGCATTTCGTTTCGCCTGCTCTGCAAGCACTATTTCGTCATCTTGACAATGCAGAATTAATACAGGCAAATTTTTTATACTACAAAGACACTTAGATAAATTATACTTATCAAAATCTTTGAGAAAATCTGGCGTTAATATACATTCTCCGCGTTCATCACAAAAAAATAATGTTTCGCCCCTGTCCAATCGCTCATAATCTTCCACATTCATAACATGACGAAATGTGGCACGTAAATCATTAGGTGCAGCCCATAATATGAGTCCAGATAAATTCTGTTCTTGCGATGCTGCAATAACAGAAGCAGCACCTCCAAGACTGCGCCCAAGCAAAAATAATTTACAATCTGGTTGCAGTAAACGGATTTGTCGCAAAACACTCTTAATCTCCTCTACTTGACAAGTAATAATCTGTGTACCCGTAAAATTAAAACGCACTACATCTGCATATGCAGCTGCCTTATAAGCAACTCCTGCTGCACGACCGCCACCATCACGACTACCACGAAATCCATGTACCATAACAAGTACTGCATTTCTGTTTCCCCTATTCTTTTCAACTATGCACTCTAAAGCTCCAAACGGACCTGCAAAAGTAAAATTTTCCATAATTACTGCCCCTAATTTATTTTATGCTACAAAGACAAACGCCCATTCTGCCAGTTTTACCATATTCCGCTCTATATGAACAAAATAATTCTTTGTTATGGGCAGTACAAATTTCAGCTACAGCTATCTGCTGTTCAGGCACACCTTCCTGCAACAGTTGCTTTTTATTAAATCCCCATAAATCAAGCATATACTTACCACTGCCATTATTAATAGAAGGCTTAAAAAACTCATCATAACCATTTGCCTGACTGCGTACATAATCATCAACTTCATAACAGCAGCCCCCTATCGAAGGTCCAACCGCAGCCAACATATTTTCCATTTTACTACCAAAATTTATCTGCATAGCCTGCAACGCTTTGCGAACAATTCCCCCAACAGTACCACGCCAACCAGCATGTACCAGACCAATCGCACCAGTAACTTTATCTGCCAATAATACTGGAACACAATCAGCATAAAACAGCAGCAGTGGTACTTCACTAAGCTGTGTAATTAACGCATCAGTGTCAGCAATTGTTGTTTCTAGTGTTTCCGCTCCTGCACCAACAAGTATTTCATCAACAACTGCTACTTTACACCCATGTATCTGTTCACAAGTTGTAAATCTCTTTGCTTCTATACCTAGAGCAGCAGCTAAACGTTTACGATTTTCAATCACAAGCTTTTTTTCATCTCCAACATGCAAGGCAAGATTAAATAAATTATCATGTATATTGCTTACACCATGCAGACGACAGCTGCAAGCATTCAGAAAGCCAGCCTCACTAAACATGGGAAATGAACCAAACCAAATATTATTTTTCTGGGTAATAATAAATTTCTGCATCTAATATATCTCCTTATTTCTGCTGATATTTTATTCTGTGCAGTTATAAATATTCCCTGCCGATTTTACTAAATAATATAGAAAAAGCTGCCGCAAAGCGACAGCTTTCTTTACTTATTTATAAAAGATTAGTACAACAATTTATTTGCAATAACCAAACGCTGAATTTGATTTGTTCCTTCATAAATCTGCATAATCTTAGCATCACGCATCATTTTTTCAACAGGATACTCTTTAGTATAACCATAACCGCCCATTACTTGAACAGCATCAGTAGTAACCTGCATAGCAACGTCAGCAGCATAACACTTGGCCATAGCAGCTTCTTTAGAAAAGTCCATACCTTGATCACGCATCCAGCAAGCCTTTTGTACCAATAAACGTGCAGTATCAACTTTCATAGCCATATCAGCCAACATAGACTGTACCATTTGGAAAGAAGCAATAGGTTGACCAAATTGACGACGCTCTTTAGCGTATTTAACAGCACAATCCAGAGCAGCCTGAGCAATACCTACAGAAACTGCTCCAACAAAAGGACGAGCACTGTCCAAAGTATTCATAGCAATACGGAAACCTTCACCTTCACGACCAACACGATAAGACTCAGGAATAACGACATCCTGAAGCACCAGCTCAGTTGTATTGGAAGGACGGATACCCATCTTATCTTCTTTCTTGCCAACAGAGAAACCTGGTGTATCTTTCGGTACAATAAATGCAGTTAACCCACGAATACCGCCAGTTTTGCGTGTATTAGCAAATACCAAGAAAATTTCAGCCAAGCCGCCATTAGTAATGAACATTTTAGTACCATTAAGAGTATAGGTACCTTCTTCTTTATTATGTACAGCACGGGTAGAAACACCGCCTGCATCACTGCCTGCACCAGGTTCAGTTAAAGCAAAAGCTGCAAGACCGCCATTATTGAGAATGTCACAGTACATTTTTTTCTGCTCATCATTACCAGCAAGCAGAACAGGTACAGTTGCCAAGCTATTTGCTGCCAAAGAAGTAGCAACGCCAGCACAACCCTTTCCTAATTCTTCATAAATAGCTGCTACAGAAATGCTGTCAAGACCCGGTCCGTCCAGTTCTTCTGGAACAATAACATTCAGCAGACCCATTTCATTAGCTTTTTCAATTAATCCGTCACGCATATGGTTTTCTGCATCCATCTGTGCAGCATAAGGGATAATTTCCTTATCAACAAAATCCCTCACCATTTCCTGTAACTCTAATTGTTCCTCGTTTAATGCAAACTCCATTGTATCCTCCTTAATATTGAGCGGCTGTTCCGCATATTTTCCCTTCCAAAATAAACTCGGACAAGCTCACCATTTGGAGGGTATTTCTTCAAATCGGTCAACAATAAACATAGTAGTTAAAATTGTCCCAATTAAACGATTTTCGGCATCTGCCATCTCAGCTTCAATAACCATTGTAGAATGACCATGATGCTTAACACGACTTCTTACAAAAAGCTTTGTCGGCTTATGAACACCTTTAATGAAATTCATACTAAAATTCAATGTAGCCACTGCAGCACCTACACTCGCACCAGTAACACCCAACACAGAATCAGCCAAAGCCAACATTACACCACCATGACAAATACCACGATGATTGAAGTGTTTAGCAGGATCAAGTTCAATACTTACAACAACACTACCGCATTTGATTTCATCAATATGTACGCCAAAAGTAGTCATAAAATTATTTTCAACATACATGCTGCGAATATAGGCAGGAACATCTTTAACTAGTTCCAAAGCTATCATCGCCTTTCATTCGACAGCCGAAAATACTACTGTCATTTTATAAGCTTAAATTGTCAATAAAATATCCCTACACCTAACGAAACCCGCTAAACAGCATGTTTTCTAGCAGATGAGGGAAAACAATTTTCTATATTTTACTATATTTTGCTATATTTTTCAACAGCTAACGCTCAAAAATCAGTTAAAAATATTCTAAAAAATTTCTTTTCAGCAAAACTAAAAACAACATCAATAGAAGATAATCTCCAAAAGTTATACTTTTAAATATAACTTTTGGAGATAGATACATTTTTTACAGCAAGAGATTTTCTAATAAATATTAACTAAAGCCATATTTTCTACTTTCTATTTTCACTAACTAAAATCATAAAAAAACAAATGAAAAATACTAGAATAATCTTCATGCTCAAATTCTTCTATTTATAAATTCTACTTCAAAATAAGCTAACAACACCATACAATACAATTCTGCCAAAATTTTTGACAAACCAAGAATATGAATACCAGACAAAGCCTGCATAAAAAATAACCAATAAATAGAAAAGCCGAAATTATACTACCTGAAAAATATAAAATTTCAAATAATAAGTTTCCGGTACATTCCATAAAATTGGATGATCTGGTGCCTGCTGTCTCGCTTCAATCTGACGCAGAGAAATATTAGCATCCTTAGCTGCATCATGCAGCATCTGCACAAAAAACTCCTCTTTCATAAAATGTGAACAGGAACATGTTGCCAAATAACCTCCACGCGGCAAAAGTTTCATAGCTTTAAGATTTATTTCTTTGTATCCACGAATAGCATTCTTTACTGTACTACCTGACTTAGTGAAAGCTGGCGGATCAAGTATAATAAAATCATATTCATGTGAATGCTTATTAAAAAGTTCACTTAACAAATCAAAAACATTTGCCTGCAAACCATGCATAATATGATCATACCCATTCACTTTTGCATTGCGGTCTGCCATCTGCACTGCATCTGCGCTTATATCAACAGCAGTGACACTTAATGCGCCACCCTTTGCTGCATTAAGTGCAAATGATCCAGTATGTGTAAAGCAATCTAACACATGCTTACCTTTCGCAATTTTAGCAATCGCTTGACGGTTATACTTTTGATCTAAAAAGAAACCAGTTTTTTGACCATTTTCTACATCTACATTATATTTAATACCATTTTCTACAATTTCAGTCATTACAGAACCAGTTTCAGGACATAAATCAGTAATAAACCAATGCTTATCTTCCTTCATCCCTTCCAATAAGCGGATTTTTACATCATTGCGTTCATATAACCCACGAATATTCTCTCCCATTTCTCTTAAAATTTTAATTAAAAGTTCAAAAATTACCTGCTTCCGCAGCTCTATCCCAAGAGATAAAGTCTGAGTTACTAAAATATCATTGAATCTGTCAACCGTAAGTCCGGGAAACATATCAGCTTCTCCAAAAATAAGCCGGCAACATTTAAAATCCTGTTCCCCCATAACAGTAAGTCTATAATTTATAGCATAACGCAAACGACGTTCCCAAAAAGCTTCATCAAACTTATCATTAGCATTTGTAGAAATAATTCGCACTCTAATTTTGGAATTATCATTAACAAAGCCTGTCCCTAAATACTTTCCTTTTTGTGTTACTACATCTACAAGTTCTCCATTAGTATATGAACCTTCTATCTTTGTTATTTCATCACCAAAAACCCATGGATGACCATTTCTTGCTGCACGCTCTCCCTTTTGTGTTATATAAAATTTTGCATATTTACGCATAATATACCTCACGTTTCCCATATTTTTATTTTTCAGTATATCATATTTTAAAGGCTGCTGCACAAAAAACTGTACAACAGCCTTTATTCCTTATACATCTCTAGTTTTTCTTATTTCTTATTTTAGCTATACCAAAACCAGTAAAACCATAAATAACAGCAAAAATCATGCTGCTGTAACACAATACTGCCCAAGGCAAATAATCAACTGTAGCAACACCTAAAGTTGTAGCCATATAAGTACCTGCCACAGACCATGGGACCAATGGAACAGCACATGTTCCTGCATCCTCTAAAGTTCTAGATAAATTTTTCGCTTCCAAATTAAATTTTTTGTATAAATCTCTAAACATTTCTCCTGGTATAAGAATAGCAAGATAAGAACTTCCTGTAACAATACTCATAAACAAAGTAGAACCTACGGTAGCACTTATCAACTGACCAACAGATTTGATAGAATTAATAATCTTTTCCAATATAACTTCAATGCATCCCGCCTTGCTGAAAATACCAGCAAAGCCAAAAGCACAAAATACTAAAAGCACTGTACTCATCATTCCCATAAGACCACCGCGATTCAGCAAAGTTATTATAGGCTTAACTACCTTAACATCTGCTGCATTAGGAATCATAGTAACCTTAAACCCATTTACAAAAGCCTGTAAAGCTGTCTTTATATCAAATCCTTGAAAATAAATTCCCATAACTATAGCAATAATAGAAGCCAAAAGCAACATAGGAATAGTAGGTTTTTTTGTATACGCACCCCAGAAAATCAACAAAGGTGGCAGCAATAATAATAAATTAAAATTATATAGCTGTTCTAAATTTGTTAAAATAGCATTCACTGTTTCGGGATTTGACATTTTTGATATATCCATATTAAGACCTACAGCAGTAAATACAATAATACATGCAATCGTAGCAGCACCTGTTGTGTAAAGCATATGTTTGATATGATCATATAATTCACTGCCTGCCGCAATAGGAGCAAGCATTGTCGTATCTGACAGCGGAGATAACTTGTCACCAAAAACTGCACCGCTGATAACAGCTCCTGCTGCAATCTCCAATGGTACACCCAAGGCAATAGCAATCCCCATAATCGCAACACCTGCAGTACCCGCAGAACCAAAAGACGTACCAGTAAATGTAGAAATAACTGCTGTTACAAAAAATGCTGTTACAAATAAAAATTGCGGATCGATAATTTTTATACCATAATAAATCAGCATAGGAATTGTACCGCTTACCATCCAACTGGCAATCATTGCACCAACGCAGACCATAACTAGCAAAGACGGGAGACTGCTTTGAATTTTTTCTGCAATTCCTGTAATCATATCCTGCCAGCTATAGCCACAGCGACAAGCAATAAGTGCAGCAATAAATGCTGCAGTAATCAATAAGAATTGTATAGGGAAACCATACTTGCCATACCCTATACCAAGAAGCAAAACCATACCTAAAAGCGGTATCAAAGCCTCTGTAAATGTCGGTTTTCTAGTCATATTTCCTCCTTAATTATAACCAAGTAAATAAGTATATTTATATATAAAAAACGGTACTTATTTCTGTTTCAAATGCAATAATTAGTTAATGTCTTTTTCTCGTTATTGTCATAGCACAACCTTCACCTTTGCCATCAGCAATTGTTGTCGGGAAATCAATTTCTACATTATTAAAAGGCTCACATATTGCGTAATCACAATGTCCAAGCATATCACGACAAAACATCTTTATTTCAGCTTTACTAAGACCTAACTCTGTTAACGCTTCAACATGAGGACAGCAATTAAATATTTTTACAGCCTTATCATCATCTAATTGTTTTATTTCCTGTTCAAAAACTAATAGCCCACCACGTGAAGTTTGTCCAAGTAAAGCTTCTTTTGGTCCAACATTTTCACTGCCGCCAAATTTTTCAGCAATCTTATACCCTTGATAAAGACCAAAATCATAGCTGCCTTCACGTATAACACGGTTAGCATCTACCTCAGGATATAACTCTTTCAATTTTCGCCAGATAAAATATATCTGACGGCTTCTGTCTTTATAGGCCTCCTTAACTGCCTGCTTAAATTCTTCAACTGTAGCAGGTTGATTAATACGAGAATCAGCTATAAATCTATCAATTTCTTCTTTACTCATATTTTTAACCTCCAAATAAAACTGCTCTTATAAATTTCAAAATGACTGCCGATATTATATATACAAAAGATTCAAGTACATACTTTATCGACAGTCACTTTCTAATAATCTAATTAAAATGCAGCTACTACAGCACCTTTATATTTGTCTTCAATAAATTTTTTAACTTCAGGAGAAGTCAAAGCTTTCATCAACTTTTGAATTTCCGGACGCTGTTCATCACCTTTGCGTACAGCTACAATATTAGCATACGGAGATTCTTTAGGCTCAGTAAACAAAGAGTCTTTAACAGGATTTAATTTAGCTTCCATAGCAAAGTTGGAATTTATAACGGAAAGATCTGTATCATCCATAGAACGAGGCAACAAAGCAGCTTCAATTTCAACAATTTGCAGCTTTTTATCATTACCAACAATGTCACCTACAGTTGCTTTTACACCAACGCCATCTTTCAATTTCAGCAGTTTTGCATTTTCCAGCAAAGCCAAAGCACGACCGCCGTTAGAAGGGTCATTAGGAATAGCAATTTTTGCACCATTAGGAATATCATTTAAGGATTTGATTTTTTTAGAATAAATACCCATAGGCTCAATATGTACTTTACCAGCAGAAATAAGATTCATTTTACGTTCAGAAACAAAGGTATCCAAATAAGGCTCATGTTGGAAAAAATTAGCATCCAACTCTTTGTCATTTAAAGCCAAATTAGGTTTAACATAGTCACTAAACTCAATAATTTGTAAATCAACACCTTCTTTGCCCAAACTATCTTTAATTTGGTTCAGAATTTCTGCATGAGGTACAGCAGTAGCTCCCACCTTTAATGTTACCTTCTTGTCAGCACTATCTGCTTTTTTGTCACTGCCGCCGCAGCCTGCTGCAACAACTGCCAAACTCACCAAGGCCATCAATACTACTAATAATTTTTTCATTTTTTACAACTCCTTTATGTTTTCCTAACACGTCTTGCCATTTATCAGTATAATCTGCCAAACACTAAAAATATTTGACCGATACCAACAGAATAAAAAACTCTTTCCGAGGAAAGAGTAAACCTTCCTCTCATCTTCCAAGATTATACTTGCAGGATGTAGCACCATAACATAAAGTCTGGTTGCTGGGCATCATCGGACCTGTTCCCTCAGCCACTCTTGATAAGAGCGTGTTATTATTTGCTGAATATATTATATTATCCTATCTTTATTGTCAACAAATCATCAAAAAAAAAGTTTAGGGCAGATACATCTGCCCTAAACTTGTAACGATTGTTACTCTTTACTATACTTAGCAATACCAACCTTATAGAAATCATTTCCCTCACTGTCGATACACACAATAGCAGGAAAATCTTTAACCTCATATTTACGAATTGCCTCAGGGCCTAAATCTTCATAAGCAATCATTGTTTCACTTTTTATAGACTGAGCTATAACCGCAGCTGCTCCGCCTACAGCAACAAAATATACCGCTCCGTGCTTCGCACATGAATCAATAACTTCCTGGCTGCGCAGACCTTTACCAATCATCCCACGCATTCCCTGTTCAATCATAGTCGGAGTATATTTATCCATACGACCGCTAGTAGTAGGACCAGCACTGCCAACAATTTCACCTGGTTTAGCAGGTGTCGGTCCAACATAATAAATAACATTATTCGTTAAATCTAAAGGCAGTTTTTCTCCTCGCTGCAAAGCTTCATAAAGGCGTTTATGCGCAGCATCACGTGCAGTATAGATAACTCCGCTGATACGGACAACATCACCAGCATGCAGATTTTTTATCGTATCCTCAGTAAGCGGTGCATTAATATATTTAATTACAGCTTCTTCACTCATTGCTTATCCCTCCTCATATTTCAGCTTCTGCACGGCGAGCTTGATGGCAGTTCAAATTAACAGCACACGGCATACCGCCAATATGAGTATGTGTAAATTCAACATTTACAGCCAAAGCAGTAGTACTACCGCCCAAACCAGAAGGCCCTACACCAGTTTTATTAACAAGCTCCAACAGATCATCCTCTAACTGAGCATAACGTGCATCAGCATTGTGCTCACCAACGGTACGTGTAAGAGCATATTTAGCCAAAATAGCAGCACGCTCCATATTTCCACCAATACCTACGCCAACAGTAATCGGTGGACATGGATTTGGTCCTGCAGCACGTACAGTATCAACAACAAATTTCTTAATACCTTCAACACCATCTGCAGGTTTAAGCATTTTTAGTGCTCCCATATTTTCACTACCGCATCCCTTAGGACAAACAATAATTTTTACTTTATCTCCAGGAACTATTTTAGTATGAATAATAGCAGGAGTATTATCACCGGAATTTTTTCTTTCAAATACCGGGTCACCTACTGAAGATTTTCTCAGATATCCATCAGTATAACCTTTTGCTACACCGGCATGAATTGCTGTATATAAATCACCTTCAATAAAATGTACATCTTGTCCTATTTCCAAAAAAACAACAGTCAGTCCGGTATCCTGACACAAAGGCACTGATTTTTTCTTAGACAGCTCAAAATTTTCGACCAATGTAGAAAGTATTTCTCTGCCTAAAGGAGATTCTTCAGTACTGATAGCATGTTTTATTTTATCCATCATTTCCTGAGGTAAATAGTAGCAAGCATCCATACAAAGTTTAGCAATAACATCTGTTATTTGACTTACTTTAATTTCTCTCATATTTGACGACTCCTCCCCAAAATTATATCTAGTTAGTCCATTTATGCAACCTTTTAAGTACCTTTATATATTCAATTTGATATATAATACAGAGCTTATCAACGAGCAATGCGTTTAGCAGTATTTTTTCTTACTTCCTCAGGATCAATAATTTTTCTTGCCAAACCTTTTTCAATAGCTACCTTCGCCACTGCAGCAGCTACAGCAGGAGCTACACGCGGATCAAAGGCATCAGGAACAACATAATCTTCACGCAAGTCTTTTTCTTCAATCAAGTCGGCAATAGCATAAACTGCCGCTACTTTCATTTCCTCAGTAATTGCACGTGCACGTACATCTATAGCACCACGGAATACACCAGGGAATACAGTTACATTGTTAACCTGATTTGGGCGATCACTGCGACCAGTACCAGCAACAGTAACACCAGCTTCTTTTGCAGCATCATAGCTTGTTTCTGGAACAGGATTAGCAAGAGCAAAAACAATATTTTTTTCTGCCATACTCTGCATTATTTCTTTGGTAAACACATTAGGAGCAGAAACACCTATCAATACATCAGCACCTTTAACAACATCAGCTAAACTGCCTTTTTCTTTATTCTTATTGGTTACCGTTGCCAAATAAGCCTGAATTCGGTCAAGTTTAGCATCAATACCCTCATATAAGGCACCAAAGCGATCTACCATAATTACATTTTCCGCACCCATATTAACAAGCAGGCGACCAATAGCACTGCCAGCAGCACCACAACCATTTACAACAAACTTCGCAGAAGCAATATCTTTTTTTACAAAGCGCAAAGCCCCTAAAACAGCCGACAGACAAGCGATAGCAGTACCGTGCTGATCATCATGGAATACAGGTATATCACTTATTTCTTTAAGTTTACATTCAATATCATAGCACTTCGGAGAAGATATGTCTTCTAAATTAATTCCTGCAAAACTTGGTTCCAAGAATTTTACAGTACGAATAAATTCATCAGGATCCTTAGTATCAAGACAAATTGGAACAGCATCTACATCACCAAATGTTTTAAATAAAGCAGCCTTACCTTCCATAACAGGAATAGCTGCCTCTGGGCCAATATCTCCAAGTCCCAAAACACGTGTTCCATCAGTAACAACAGCAACTAAATTACCGCGGCAGGTATATTCAAACGATAAATCCTTATTCTCTTTAATATCCTTGCAGGGTTCAGCAACACCCGGAGTATAAGCTACAGCTAAATCATGACGAGTCGCAATAGGTACTTTACTTACTACTGCAATTTTACCATTATTTTCCAAATGTAATTTGATAGCTTCTTCACGCAGAGTCATAGTCATTTTCTTTTCCCTCCAGAATTTTATTAGTATACGCTTATTCTATATTAAACCACTCTGTTTTGCAAGATATTTTCTTTATAAAATACATCATTCCATTTATTTGTCTGAAGATTGCCATACATTTGACACTGATTTATTCTAACATATCAAAATAAAATTTTATAACTCAATAAACTCTACCTGCGGCGACAAATTTTTCTGTAATGTAAGTATTGCAAAGCAGGATTTTGATCCTCCACGCGGACGTGCTGGACTTCCTGGATTAATCAATATTGTTTCTGCATAATATTCAAACATAGGTACATGAGTATGACCATAAATCACAATATTCTGTCCCAGCTGCTTTGCCCAATATCCCAAATCTGCCTTTATATTATCTGCAATGTATCTGTGACCATGAGTAAGCCAAATTTTATAGCCTTCAAACTCTAAAAATTCATCAATCTTATTATCATCGTCAATTAAATCACAATTACCTCGTACGCAAACAGTTTCTATACCTGTCCCATTGTATAAAATATTAGCATCGGCAGCATAATCACCAGTATGCAGCCATAAATCAACTGGAGATGTCTTTTGTAAAATACGGCGAACAGCCTGTATATTTCCATGTGTATCTCCTGTAATGCCTAATTTCATTTCTTTTTGCTCCATATAGCTACTAATTTTCGAATAGCTTTTCCACGATGGCTGATTTTGTTTTTCTCCTGCATCGTTGCTTCTCCCATACCTTTATGAAGTTCTGTAGACCAAAACAATGGATCATAGCCAAATCCCTCTGTCCCTAACGGCTCATGCAGCAACATTCCATCACAAATACCATCAACCTCATTCAGTACCTTCCCATCTGGTTGTGCCACACACAACGCACAGCGAAAACGACAGGTTCGCTTAACCTGAAACTTCATATTATGAAGCAAAAGCTTATTATTCTCCTCATCATTAGCTTTTTCACCAGCATAGCGAGCACTGCGTACACCAGGTGCTCCATCCAAAGCCTGCACCTCTAAACCAGAATCATCTGCAATACATAACTTTCCTAATTTTTTCGCATAATATGTTGCTTTTTGACGTGCATTAGCAGCAAATGTACGCCCTGTTTCTGATGGTGCTTCTACTTCTTCGAAATCAGCTAAATATTTTATTTCTATAGGCAAGTCTTTCATCAATACTTTAAATTCCTCTACCTTGCCCTGATTATGTGTAGCTACAACTAATTCTTTAACCATATTCAATATAACCTCGATTCTTTATATTTTTTCGATAATACCATCAGCAATATTCTGAACAATAACATGCTGCCAGCAATTTCTTTTTTTCTCTTTCAACGCTTCATCTACAGCTTTTTTTCGGCAATAAGAACAGATTTCTCTAGGCAAACAAATTATAAAAGCATTTCGTTCACCAAAACTACCATCTGCTGTCGATTGAATGGAAAAATAACCACAACAGGAATTACGTTCACAATAATGAACCGTTTCTTTCTGTTCTTCACGAATTCCATCTTCATCATAATAAATATGTTTACACCGCTGCCATGAGCTGCCGTACTTTTGCAGCAGGTACTTCTGTGTTTTCTGCCTGTTAAAATACAAAGCTCTTATTTCCTCAATAATCTTATCAATACGCTTATTGCAGCGGTCATCCTGCTTGTGCAGTCTAATCAAATCAGGTTCCACTACTTTACTGTAATCCATCCCCGCCATAGCAAGAATTATACCTGTATTAACATAAGGCAAAGCATTTTCAATAGAATACCCGCCTTCCAATACTGCAATATCTGCCTGTAATTTATCTGCCAACAGTGCATATCCCTGTGCAGTAACCTTCATAGAAGCCAATGGATCACTAAAATGATTATCCTGACCAGCACTGTTAATAATAATCTCCGGCTGAAAATCATCAAGAATATGCTTGATAAGATTATCATACAGCCGGTGTAATCCTATATCTCCAGTTCCGGGCAAAAGCGGCAGATTAATGTTTGTTCCCCAGGCTGCAGGACTGCCCGCTTCATCAGGAAATCCTGTTCCAGGATATAATGTACGACCATCTTGATGAAAAGAGATATATAATGTATCAGGATCATGATAAAAAATATCCTGAGTTCCATCACCATGATGCACATCAGTATCAACTATTGCTATTTTACGAATGTTATACTTGCTACGTAAATATTCTACCATTATTGCTTCAATATTGATAGTACAAAAGCCGCGAATTCCATGAACTACACGCATAGCATGATGTCCTGGAGGTCTTACAAGAGCAAAGGCTCTTTTTACCTCTTTATACATTACAGCATCAGCAGCCACTAAACAACTACCAGCTGAAGCCAAATGTGCAGGAGTAATCAAACTGGAAATATCTGGAACCCCCACATGGACACGCTGCAAATCACTAATCTGTGCTAATGTCGGACGATATTCTTTTATCTCTCCGCAGTCAAATAAACCTTCTTCTTCCAGCTGATCACGTGTATAAAGCAAACGCTCCTGCCGTTCTGGATGTCCAGAACTAATCTTCCAATCAAAAGCAGGAAAAAACACTAAGCCTAATGTATTATCAGACATTAAAAGCTCACCTCTTTAGCACAAACTTTGGATAAAATACCAGGCTTCAACTGCATACGCAAACTGTAAATATCTCCTGTATCATAATAACCATGTACGGTAGGAAAATGCTCATAGCTAACAAGTTCTGTTTCCTTATCTGGCAGCAGCCAATCAGCTGTTTCATTATAAAGCCATAAGTTAAGAAGTTCTATTGCTTTTTGCTTATTAAAATTAGAAGTCAATTTTTCTCTGCGGCCACTCTCTGGAATAATATAGTAGTCCTCTGTTGTATCTGCACGCAAACCAGCACTCAAAGTCGGACGTGCTACTGCTGCACCCACGGCATTAGCCACCATAGCACCAAGAGGAATCTTTACTGGTAGTTGCATAACCTCGCCCAATGCTTTTACAAGTCCAGAAGCACCACCACCTACACCAATTAACTGCTGCGGTTTAAATTCTGTACCTTCAATTACATCACCAACTGTATAAACAGGCTGCCTACTCCAGTCTTTTAACATATCCACTATTGTTAATTTAATTTTATCGACAGCAGCTGCAATAATTTTTTTTGCTTCCGCTATAGGATCATCTCCAAAAACAGCAATAGCTGACAAAGCTTTTTCTTCATCACCAAAATGCACATATCCAGCAACAATAAGTGCATCACTGAGCGTAGCTTCTTTACCACCTACAGCAACAGAAGGACCTTTCCGTTCAGGACCTATAATATATCCAGCATCTGTTTTATTTATACAACTGTCACCGCCAATGCCAATACTGCGCATATGAAAAGTCCTTACGGTAGTAGGATAACCTTTTATTATTGCTCCTCGTTTTGCCCTTAAAGGAAAACCACTTTCCCAAAAAGCAATATCAGTAGTAGTTCCACCCACATCCAAAGAAATAGTACTAATTTCAGGTGCAGCTAAAGCTTCAATACCAAGTATCGAAGCTGCAGGTCCGGTAAATACAGCTTCCACCGGCTGATTTATAGCTGTCATTAACGGCAACGTACCGCCATCAGCTTTAAGAATATGTACCGGTGCAGTAACCCCACGCTTTTCAAGTGCTAATTTAATACTTTTGCAAAACTTGACAAATAATTTATAAACCTGAGCTGAAAAATAAGCAGAATTTGTTCGACGTATAAAATTTAGCTCTCCGCTAAGTTCACTTCCCAAAAAGCATTTGTTGTAACCATACTTTTGCAACTTGCAAGCAGCTTGATATTCCAGAACTGGATTTCGTACAGCAAACTTTCCACTCACTGCACAAATTTCTGTATCTTTCTCATTAAATAAATCATGATGACTTTTCCAATCAATTTCAGCAGTAACTTTGCCACGGTGATCAACATATCCGCTCAAATAATAAGGTACAACAGGTAATTTATCCTGAAGATTCATCCCTGGTCCTGGAATAATAGCCAAAAGTACTGGAGCAAGCTTATCTTCAGTCAACGCATTAGTGACAAGTGTACTGGAAATGACCACCCTGTTCAATTTAGAACTAACTTCTTTCACCAATACCTTGTCCAATGCAGTCGTCACACACTGCAATATATCTGCATGAATTGTCGGAGTCTTAACCTGTGCCAAAACACTGCCTTGATGAACAATTACAGCATCAGTAAAAGTTCCGCCAACATCTATACCTAACAGCATTGCTATCACTACTCCATATCATTTCAGAAAAACATAGAAAAGCAAAAACTAACCTAAATAATATATTTCAGTCTAAAATAGATAACACTGAAATATTATTAATTATATTATACCATACCCTTATCACTACTGCGAAATATCATAATAATTATAAAAAACGGCTGACAGAAAATTATCCATCCTTTTCTGTCAGCCATTTAAATGCCTTACTTAATCAATAATATTTTGTTTATAGTCATGATACAAAGTATTCAACTGCTCCATTGTAGCAACCATTTCTACTTTTAATTCTGAGGCTTTATCATAATCACCATCAGCTATTGCTTTACGAATAGCTGTAAAAATGCTTTTCTCCTCAAAAGAGTCTTTTGCCAACTTAGCACGAAGCTGTTGAATTTTATGCCACATAGCCAAGTCACAGTCAGTACATGTTTCTTGATTATGCAGTCGTTTCATTTCAACTACAGCTTGATAGTTTTCTGGTATAAGACGTGTAAGAAGCTCTGTTTTCCAGCGTATTAACGCACCCTGCATAAAAGACTCAATATATTCTTTTTTCAAAATATTTCCTTGAGTAAGTACAGCAACCTTTTCTGGGTACTTTTTAAATGCACTCAGGTTTTCCCAAACTGTAGCAGGGGGTTCACCAAACAACCTGTTACGCTCTGCTGCAGAAAAATCTTCAAAAACATCATCTTCTGTACGGTATTGACGTTCCTTATCCAAATAGAAACCTTCATCCCCAGCTTTTTTAGAAATTTCTTTTTCTAAAGCCTTTAAATCCTTACCTGCACAAACACAAGCTTTAATACCATCTAAGCAGGAAAGATAAAAAGCTGCAATAGCAATATATGTATTAGTATAAGGATTTGGAGAACGCATTTCAATACGTGTAGCTTTAGGGTTATCTAAATCACGTATCAAGCCAGCCAAAATAGTTCTATTGCGTGAAGGATTTTCAGGACTCAACCCCAAACTTGTAACGATACAGACTGGTGCTTCAAAACCAGGTTTTAAACGATTAAGGGAGTCAATTGTACAGGAAATAAACGGATTAATAACCTCATAATTTTTTAAAAGCCCCATCATAGCTCCATAACCAACAGCAGATAAAAAGTCTTTATGCATATCTTTGGGAGAGAACAAATTAATTATTTTGCCATCTTTCATTTTTGCAGCCATACCAACATGCGTATGCTCACCACTGCCTGCTACTCCGGGAATAGGTTTAGCTTGGAAAGATACTTCCAAACCATTCATGCGGAAAACTTCTTTGACAATAATTCTTGCCAAAAGTTCATTATCAGCAGTCTGTACACCATCACTAAATTTCCAGTCTACTTCTAACTGTTCCATAACATGTGTCATATGTCCGGCACCATCAATCTGACCTTTTACGCCACCGCACTCTTTATGACCCATTTCCGGCTCAAGTCCGTAAAGTTCCAAGTTTTGGATTGTCTGCTCCAAAGCAGTACGTACATTGCCACGAGTACGCTGCCAATACTGCTCTTGCATAATCTGTGAAGATGTAAGTGCTTCTAAAGGTGCATCTTCACGCGGAGTTTTTACCCAAAACTCCAACTCAGTAGCACTGGTAAACAGCAAACGATCTATCTCCTGCGGATTTACATGTTCTAATCCAGGAATAACAGGATGTTGTTTAAACAGTTCCATAATTTCTTTTTCAACGTATTGTAGAGTATTATTCAAAATAGAACGAGAATCCACATAATTTCCATTATGCAGCAAATAACACGGAATACGCAAAGTACCAATCATGCGTCCGCTTTCCGGATCAAAATGTTCATAATTATAGTCAACAAACCAGTTTACTGTTTTATCAACGGTCATATCTACACGTGCATTATTCAAGGTCGCAATACCAGTAAGTACAACAGAAGATCCATCAGTCTGTGCAGCATTTCCTTCTAAAAAATCCTGCATATCATTCAGAAAAATTTTCATAGGAATTTTTTCATCAGTATCATTACCAGCAAAATCTACACCCATCAATGAAACAAACTGTATTTCCGGATGCTGAGCCAAAAGCTCACGCAGAGTTTGCTCATTCTGCTGTTGTGGTTTAATCACATACAATAAATCTTTGTTGTTCATAATTATGTACTCCTTTATGACAATAATTCATCAATACAGAAATTGCTAACTAAAACAAAAAGACTTTTCTAAGTGAAAAGATGTTATACACCCTCACCTAAAAAAGTCCTCATTGACTGTTTGCTCATATTATAACAGAGATTTAACAGCCTTGTCCAGCTTTATTTTCTTCTATGGCAGCAGTCAGTTAGCAGATGCCAATAAGCACACTATTATTTTTTCTAAAATCAAATAATCTTTTTCTCCTCTACGTATCCGTTCATTCATAGAATCTAACTCTAATAAAGCATCTCTAAGCAATCGCTCATTAAAATTTCTGCTTTCCTGATCTAACATCTTTATTACATAAAAATTCTTTATCTCAAGCTCACCCATAATTTCTTTCTGAGCGTAATTTTTATTTTTGAGTTCTAAATAACGCAGAAGTTTACGTAATTTTGCACTAACAGAAGCAGCTATAAGCAACATATTTTTACCAGATTTTTTATCAGCAGCTAAAGTTTCTAAAGCATTTTTAAGCTTTCGTTGCGAAATAAAATTTATCAAAGCAAAATCAGAAACCTGCGGTAAACTTACAAAAACTTCTGCCACATCCTGTTTAGACCATAACTTACGCTCACCAGCATAAACAGCCAACTTAGCAATCTCCTGCTGCAACAACTGTAATGGTACGTTATCTACAGGTTCCAAATAAGCCATAATCAAACCAATAGCTTCACTCTCAAACTCTGCACCATACAATCTTGCCTGTTCATTCAGCCATGGTTCAATGTTATATGAGCGTATAGGATCGCAACTACATAAAAGTGCACTTTTTTTCAAAGCTTTATAAAATTTTGTACGTTTATCTAACTTAGCTGTACTAATAACTAATGTACAATAATCTGGTACGTCAGAAATAATCTCTGTAAGTTTATCAAAAACCACTGACTGTTTTTCCGTATTTTTATCATCATCTTTATTACTTCTTGCTGCCAGTAATTTTTCATCCTGCAATATAACCAGTGATTGAGAGCAAAAGAAAGGATAAGTATTAATAACAGCCTGAAGTTCTCGTAAATCAGTATCTTTATCAAAAATGTTTATCTCTCTGTCTGCATCACTTATATCAGCAAAAATATATTCCGTAAAAGTTTTAAGCAATTCACTGCGATAGAATTGTTCTTCGCCATATAAAACAATTACCTGTACTTTTTGCAATGTTTTATTCTTTAAATCAGACAACATTTTTTGTGCGGTAATATCCATATATAAACTCTTTTCTTTTTTATTTACAGTAAACTACAATATAATATCAACTATACTACTTTCGATTTTATCACCAGATTATTTAAATAGCAAGTCAGTATTACGATATAAATAATATTAAAACTTAAGTTTCATAATACTTTCCTATACATTTTACAACCTCTGCCAACGATAATTTTTATAGGAATAACAATGCAATAAGCCATCTTTGCTAAGAACAATTTTTATACATCCATGTTCATCAGTACGCAAAATACGGCAACCAATCCATTTAAGCCTCGAAATAGTTTCTTCATGCGGATGACCATAACGATTTGCATAACCACAAGAAATTACAGCTAATTTAGGATTTACTTTCTGTAAAAATTCATCTGTACTGCTGTAACGCGAACCATGATGAGCAACTTTAAGCACCATATATTTTTCCATAAGCTGTAAATCTGCCTCACGTTCCGCTCCTAAATCTCCGGTAAACAGTAAATTTCCAAATGGACTTTCAATGGCAGCCAATGTACTTGCTTCGTTTCCCATAGTCATATCATGCGGAACATCAATAATTTTGAATTTTATTCTATTGTCTAATGGATATATTTGTCCAATTGCAGCTTCACTCACTTGAGACTTATGCGACAACAGCAATATCTGCCTATACAAACTCTTATTTTCTTCACTTAGCAATTCTCTTGGAAGAATTATTCTTTTCACCTGCATCTGCTGTAATAAATCAGGTCCACCGCCTATATGATCATAATCATAGTGACTGATAAGCAAAATATCAATGCTATTATACCCCAATGAACGTAAAAAAGGAGCTATAATTCTGATTCCTGTAGAAAAATTTTTTAACCCGCCAGTATCTATAACTACAACTTTTTGTTGTGGAGTTATTACAACTGTACAATCTCCCTGTCCTACATCCATAAAGTAAACCCTAAAAGGTAAAGTACGCAGTTGCTGATACATAAAAACAGCAAAAATTATACAAATAAACGAAGAAATTAAAATATAGCGTTCCTTGTTACTAAAATACTGTAAGCAAGGAAAATCAGCAGCCAAAACTATTACTGCATAATATAAAATAATGCAATATGCTGGCATTTCTCCTATAACAAGTGTACTATAAGGCAATGCTGCCAAATATTCAGCCTGTATAAGCACTTGTTTCAAAAGCCAAACTGCTGCCTGTAAAAAATATTCTCCACCTGGAAGCAAACAGCCTGCTAAAGCCAGCTGTGCTGCTATTTCCAATACAGGTACAAGCAATACATTACTCAATAGAGATATTATTGATACTTGATGAAAATAATATATTTCCAATGGCATAACAGCTAACTGTGCAGCTAAAGTAACTGCCATAATTTCTTTTATTATATCAGGCATAAACTGCGGCAGACAGCGTTTACATACAGGCAAAAGCCACAAAAGACCAGCAGCTGCTCCAAATGATAACTGAAATCCTATATCTAACAACCATAAAGGTTGATAAATCAATAAAAAAACAGCAACTAAACAGAATAGACGACCACGTTCTGCTCCACTGCCACCCAACAAAAGTACCATACTCATTAAAAGAGCACGCAATACAGGTGGCCTTAATCCGCATAATCCTGCATAAAGCATCAATAAAATAACTATAATTAGTTTACGCCAAGTTTTTGGTAAAGGTTGCAGCAAAGACATCAGCAAACCAGTAAGCATAATAATATGAGTGCCGGAAACAGAAAGTAAATGAGCAATGCCATTTACAGCAAACAAATTTCTAGTTTCTTCATTCAGTCTACTGCTGCCGCCAAACACCATACCACTAAGAATAGCTCCCTCTGTTTTTCCAGTCAATGCTGTTATTCGGTTACATAAGTCAACCTGTAAAAGCTCCAATCTTTGTCCAAAACTCACTTCTTCCTTTTTAGATAACAGCTTTACCTCCGATAATCTAGCACCTAAAGAATTTATTCGATTATATATTTTTGCATTAAAGCCTCCTGGATTACGAAAGTTTTGCAATTTATCCAACTTACCAACAACAATGATTTCTCCTGCCGTAATTTTTTCAGTATTTTTAAGCAACAACCTCAATCGACCATTATAAGGAATATTTTCTGTTGTTCCTGACATTTCTCTGACCTTAACAATCATACTTACATAAGATTCATTATAACTTAAAGATGTAAACTCTACTCTTCCACGAACCACAACCTGCTGTCCCATAAATTTTCTCAATTGCATTTCAGCAGACTGACCTGTATTCAAGCCACAGCCTATACCTGTAAATAAAAAACTTCCTGCTATAAGTATTGCTGTTACCTTTGCTGTGTTTATTTTAATTGCAGCTATCCAAAGACAAACAGCCAAACCCCAAAAATAAATACAGCAGCTTTTATAACACAGAAACACTTCCTGCAAAGATACATATAATCCTAACAAGAAAAAAATAGTTCCATAATATAAATAATGTATTCTAATCAATTTCTATCAAATCCTTAATCTTTCTCAATTTAGCTTTACCTATCCCTTTTACACGCAAAAGATCATCTACATCAGAAAAACGCTTTTTTTGCCGTTCATAAATAATTCTTTGTGCCATAGCAGGACCAATCCCTGGAAGTTGTTTAAGTTCTTGTATACCTGCACTGTTTATTTTCACTTTCTGCTGATACTGAACTTGTTGCTCATCAGCTGTATCAAGCTGTTTTTTACTGTTTGTTTTACTCTGCTTACTGCTTAAAATCCGATTTTTTATTTCAGGAACATTAACTTGATAACCATCTTTAAGCTTACGTGCTAAATTTACCCTATCTACATCAGCTGATTCTGTAAGACCTCCAGCAGCTGCTATTGCATCTTCCGCTCTGCTATCTAAGGGTAGTTCATAAATACCCGGTAAACTAACAGCTCCACTTACATAAACTTTTATCTGCTTTATTTTTTTATATACCTGTTGTTTTTCAGTTTCTGTTTTAATACTGAATTTGTCATTATCACTATTATCATTAAAATTATGTATTATGCTAGTAAATATACATCCAATTAATAAAATCCCCATAAAAAGTAATTTTTCCCTTCTATTATCCATAATTCCCTCCAAATAACAAAAGAGCCCCCAAGAATAACATTTACGTTATTCTCAGAGACTCTGAAAATGTAAGCGTTATTTAGTACTACTAAATAATGTCTAAAATGACAGTCCTACATATTTTATTTTACTTTACCAATAGATAATACCATCTCACAATCTATCGGCAAATATACTTGTCTGCAAAACTTTTTATTTTGCTACAATATTCACTAAACGTCCTGGCACACAAATTACTTTACGAATAGTAGCTCCAGCAATATGTGTCTGTACATTGGCATCTGCCAAAGCAATTTTTTCCAAGTCTTCTTTCGTTGCAGCAGCAGGAACCAGCAAACGACCGCGAACCTTACCATTAACCTGCAACACTATTTCTACATTATCCACCTTTAATGCATCCTCATCACATTCAGGCCAGTTCTGAGAATGTACACTGCTGTTTTCGTCAATAGCACCACGCCACAATTCTTCAGTAATATGCGGTACAAATGGACTAAGCATCTTAATCAAGCTGGAAATTGCTTCATAAATCAATCCTGCGTTAGGTTCAGATTTCGCTTCCTTATAAGCATAAAGAGCATTTACCAATTCCATCATAGTAGAAATTGCAGTGTTAAAATTAAATCTGGTTTCTATATCACTGGTAACCTTCTTAATACTGCTGTGTAATACACGGCGTAAGTCCTTATCTTTTTCATCTAAAGAAGTTTTATCATAGTTTACAACATTCTGTGCCAATACACTTTCATAATTTTGTACAATACGCCAAATACGATTCAGGAAACGGAAAGAACCTTCTACACCTTGATCACTCCACTCAAGTTCTCTTTCAGGAGGAGCAGCAAACAGAATAAATAAACGTGCAGTATCAGCACCATATTTAGCAAGAATTTCTTCCGGTGAAACAACGTTGCCAAGAGATTTACTCATTTTAGCACCGTCTTTAATTACCATACCCTGGGTCAGTAAATTGCTGAAAGGTTCATCATAATCAACTAATCCAGCATCACGTAACACTTTAAGGAAGAAACGTGAATACAGCAAATGTAAAATAGCATGTTCAATACCGCCAATATATTGATCAACTGGCCCCCAATAGTTATTAGCTTCTTTAGAGAACGGCAGCTTTTCATTATGAGCATCAGTATAACGCATATAATACCAAGATGAACACAGGAAAGTATCCATAGTATCTGTCTCGCGTTTAGCATCTGCTCCACATTTAGGACATTTGCAATTTACAAAAGATTCTGAGGTAGCCAAAGGAGATTTAGCACCTGCTGTAAAACTTACATCTTCAGGAAGACGAACCGGCAATTGATCTTCCGGCACCAGAACTTCACCGCAGTGCGGACAATATATTACTGGAATAGGAGCACCCCAATAACGTTGACGACTGATAAGCCAATCACGCAGACGATAGTTTACACGACGCTTACCAAAACCCTCTGCCTCAGCTTTATCCATAATAGCACTCATAGCTTTATGCATTTCCATTCCGGTAAACTCTCCAGAATTAACCAACATGCCTTCTTTTTCTTCATAAGCACAGGTCATTTCTTCCAACTTCAGTTCTTTGCCAACCGGACAGATGGTAACAATTTTTTCAATACCATATTTATCAGCAAACATCCAGTCACGCTGGTCACCGGTAGGAACACCCATAACCGCACCTGTACCATAATCATACAGTACATAATTCGTAACCCAGATTTCCACCTTGCGGCCAGTAAATGGGTTAATGCAATATACACCTGTAAAAATACCTTCTTTTTCGGATTCACTGGAAGTACGTTCTATTTCAGATGTATTGCGTACACGTTCACAGAACGCTTTAATCTCCTCAGCTTTAGGATTGTTTTCACAAAGCTTTTTAATCAAAGGATGTTCAGCTGCCAATGCCATAAAAGTTACACCATAAGCAGTATCTGGTCGAGTAGTATAAACAGCCACCTTATCATTAAGTGACGGAATTTCAAAAGAAAACTCCAAACCTTCACTTCTGCCGATCCAATTACGTTGCATAGTTTTAACACGTTCCGGCCAGCCTTCCAACAATGATAAATCTTTCAGCAAATCATCTGCATAATCAGTAATTTTAAAGAACCACTGGCTAAGATCCTTTTTTACTACTTCATGATCACAACGCCAGCATTTACCATCAATAACCTGCTCATTAGCCAAAACTGTATTACATGTATCACACCAATTTACAGCAGATTCTTTTTTTACAGCTAACCCACGTTTGTAAAATAATTCAAAAAACCATTGTGTCCATTTATAATAATCTTCCTTACAGGTAGTAACTTCTCGATCCCAATCATAAGAAAGACCCAATGCTTTCAGCTGACGAGTCATATTAGCAATATTTTCCAAAGTCCATTTTTTAGGTGGAATATTATGTTTAATAGCAGCATTTTCTGCTGGCATACCAAAAGAATCCCACCCCATAGGATGCAATACATTAAATCCTTTCATAGTACGGAAACGAGCAACCACATCACCTATAGAATAATTACGGACATGACCCATATGCAGATTGCCGGAAGGATATGGAAACATTTCCAACACATATGATTTAGGTTTACTATTGTCAAGTTCTACTTTAAAAGTTTTGTTTTCTTCCCAATACTTCTGCCATTTAGTTTCGATATCATGGGGAGCATATTTTTCTTGAAGCATTTCTTTTCCTCCTAAATTTTCTTTTGGTCGAAAATAGAAAATCCCCGACCTTAAATAAGGTCAGGGACGAATTATTTCGCGGTACCACCCTGATTGCGGCCTAAACCACCACTTAATTAGCTTTCACGCAGCATCACGTCCGCACATTTCCTTACGGCTTCTTCACGGTGAGTTCATCCATGACATCTACTGGCTTACATCACCCGCCAGCTTTCTGTAAAATGACACCGACTACTACTCCGCTTCACAGAATTTAAAGAAAAATTATCTTTAATATTATATACCGCAAGTAAAAAAAAGTCAAACCAGGCAAATATGTCTCTAAACAGCCAAAATTTTTTAAAGTAAATAACAAAACCACAAAGATTTAAACTATTGGTCAGTTAATGTATACAGTATAAATAAAATATGTATACACTAATGTCCTTTATTATGTGTTATAATAACAAAAGCAGTTTATCTGCCTAAAATAAACAAGTAAGGAGCTTAAAATAATGCAATTATCTCAACGTATCCAAAGTCTGACATCTTCACCAATAAGAAAGCTTTCTCCCTATGCTGATGCCGCTAAAGCCGCAGGAAAAAAGGTTTATCATCTGAATATCGGACAGCCTGATATTTCTACCCCTGCACAATTTATGAACAGCATTCGTGAATTCAATACACCAGTTGTTGCTTATAGCAACTCTAAAGGTGAAATGTTCCTGTTAAAAGCTATTCAAAAATATTATGCAGAAAAAGGTATGGATTATGCAATAGAAGATATTTTTGTAACTAACGGTGGCAGTGAAGCATTAATTTTTGCAGTTATGGCTCTTTGTGATCCAGGCGATGAAATCATGGTATTTGAACCATTCTACGCTAACTATACTACTTTCTGTAAAGAATTTGGTGCTAAAATCAACGCTGTTCCAACCAATGTAGAAAATGGTTATCATCTTCCCAGCGAAGAAGAAATTGAAAAGCACATTACACCACGAACTAAAGCTATTTTACTTACCAATCCCGGTAATCCTACTGGTGTTGTTTATACTGAAGCAGAACAAGAAATGATTTCCAGAATTGTTCGCAAACACAATCTTGCTTTAATTGCAGATGAAGTTTACCGCGAATTTGTTTATGACGGTGCTTACCGCAGCTTTGGAACAATGCCTGAACTTGATGATTATCTGATTATTATTGATTCTGTATCTAAACGCTACAGTGCCTGCGGTGCTCGTATAGGCTGTATTATCAGCAAAAACGAAGAACTTAGTAAACAGATTATCAAATGCTGCCAAGCACGTCTCTGCAGTCCTATTTTAGAACAAGTTGGTGCAGCAGCACTTTATACTACTCCTGTAAGCTATCTGGAAGAAGTAAATAAAGAGTATAAAAAACGTCGCGATACTATAGTTGCAGCATTAAAAAAATTACCAGGAGTGAAAGCCTCCGATCCAAAAGGTGCTTTTTATATCATGGTTAATATGCCTGTAGATGATGCTGAAAAATTTGCTATCTGGACTTTAGAAAACTTTGATATTGACGGAGAAACTGTTATGTTTGCTCCAGGAAACGGTTTTTATAATACATCCGGCAGCGGCATAAATGAAGCCCGTTTAGCTTACGTTTTAAAAAGCGAAGACCTTGAACGTGCTATTTACATCCTCGGTGAAGCACTCAAAGCATATCCCGGTCGTATGGACAAATAAGTTTATATAACAACAATAAAGCTGGAAACTATAATAAATAGTTTCCAGCTTTTTATTATATTACCTGTGTTGTATTTCTTTCAAAACTATTTTTCAGTAGTTACTTTAAATTTTTCACCATCAGTGGCTACTGTAATTGTACCATGTTCGACAGTTGTAAGTACTCTGGCTCCCAAATGCCGCAGACTGCCAACTACATTTTTATTAGGATGATGATAAATTTCAGGAGCACCGCAGCTTATAAGTGCATAATCAGGTTTTACTTTGTTAATAAAATACCAATTAGAAGAAGTTTTGCTGCCATGGTGTCCTACTTTTAATACATCAGCTTTTAAAAAGCTACCATATTTCTGCTGCAAAGCACTTTCCACACCAACTTCTGCATCACCTGTCAACAACATAGTAAATTTACCGTAATGAAGTTTCATTACCAAGCTAGTATTATTGATATTGTTATATAACTTTGAATCAATAAAATCTCCTGGTGCTAATACATCTAAATAGTATCCTTGCCCAAAATCTATTTTATCTCCTGCCTTAAGTACACGATGGTGATAATATCCTGCATTTAAATCCTGATTTAAACGTACAGACACAGGATTTTTATCATTTGAATATCCGTTATCGTAGATATTTTTCACGCCAAATTTACCACGCAGCCACATAATATTTCCCATATGATCTGCATGATGATGTGTAATAATAACAGTATTTATTTTCTTTACTCCAGCTTTCTGTAAAGCTGCTGCTAATACTGCCCGACCTCCATTCCCCATTTTGTCTATACGAGAATCACCTACATCAATCATAATATTACGGCTGCCATCCTGTAGTAAAATAGCTTCAGCCTCACCTACATCCAGAATGCTAATACGTAATGTTTCCTGTGGTATATCTGCAATTTTTTCATCGTTCCATGTTGCAGGAAATACATTCTGTACCTCTGCCCTTACACTTTCAGCATGCGGTTCATACAAATTTTCGTAAGCAAATACAGCAATAAAGAAAGCTACTATAAACTGAAATAAAAACTTTATTCTGCGCATTTTCTGCTCTCCATTTTAGATTAAATATTATTTTCAAAATTATAACATAAAAGCGAAAAAACGTACATAGTATTCATTCTATGTACGTTTAATATAGTAAACTTTATATTATACCATGCTTTTAATTTTTTGGAGTAATAGCTAATACACGAACAGGCAGTCCTGTTGCACCTTCAATACGTGGCCAAGAAGCTATTAATAATGCACCAGCTGGTGCAACCTTATCTAAGTTGGTTAATACCTCTATCTGTATTTTTCCTTTAGCCAAAACATATCGCTCACAAGCCAAATCCCCAGCCTTGGCAGCCTCTGCTGAAGCATCAGTATCTAATGTTTCATGACCATTAGCAGCAGCATTACGTTCTTCATAAATATATTTTAACGCGGATAATGACCAACCGGGAAAATTCTCACTTCCATCAGCAGCAATTCCACTCAGTTTCTCCATACTTGGCCAATTTTTTGACCAGTCAGTGCGTAAAGCTACAAATGCCCCATCTGGAATATTGCCATACTCTGCTTCATAAGCTTTAATATCTTCTGCCGTTACAGCATAATGTACATCTTTAGCTGTCTTATCAGTAATATCAATTACACAAAGAGGAAAAAGCATCTGCTTAACGCCAAATTCTTCTGATAAAGCTTTTCCCTTAATAAAATGACCTGGAAAATCAACATGTGTTCCATACTGTCCAGGAAATTTAAATGTTTGTATTAAACATTCCAGAATTGGATTTCCCCAATCAAAAACAGTTTTGCATACTTCCACAGATCCTGAAGGAATACCGCCCCATACGGGACTGTTATTATTCATCGAATGTGACAACTCTATCCAAGCATAAGCATCTGACTGCATTTCCTTTAGTACATCCCATAATTTATACATACAAAAGCCCCCTTAACAATAAATATCATAGTAAATTAGTAGGAAGATTATATCATCAAGAATAATTTATGTAAACAAAAAACGGCTTAATGATTTTTATTTATCATAAGCCGTTAATTTTGTAACATTATTTATTATGCTTTATATGCAACTGTGCTAAAGCCTGTTTAGCAGCGTGCTGTTCTGAATCTTTTTTTGTATGACCAGTACCTTCACCAATGACATTTCCTGCCAAGAGCACTTGTGAAGTAAAAATTTTATTATGCTCAGGTCCTGTACTGTCAAGTAATATATAACTTATACCTACATCACCGTCACGTTGAAGATATTCCTGCAAACGTGTTTTATAATCATTAAATATACCATGATGACAAATATAATCTATTTCCGGCTTCATCATGCCTAAAAGATAAGCCTGTACTACTTCCATTCCCTGGTCAAGATAGATTGCTCCTAAAACAGATTCAAAAGCATCTGCTAAAATCGATGGTCTTTCTCGTCCACCACTCAGTTCTTCACCTTTTCCCAATTGCAGATAATCACCTAAACCAATTTTCTTAGCATACCCATATAAAGAAGTTTCACACACTAAATAAGCACGCAGCTTAGTTAGCTGACCTTCTGCAAGCTCTGGAAAATTTTTATACATATAAGTACTTACAATAACGCTCAGCACAGAATCGCCTAAAAACTCTATGCGCTCATTATGATGTGGTTTAGGATTTATCTTTGCTTCATGAGCATATGATGTATGTGTCAATGCCATATCCAAGAGATTTAAATCCGTCATTTGAATCCCTTGCTTTTGACAAAAAAACTGCAGCTTATGTGTACGTGTTTCCTGCATTTTTATCAACCTTGCTTTTTAGTCAACATATTTTTTGAAAACAATGCTTGCATTATGTCCACCAAAGCCCAAATTATCACTAAGTGCCACATTAACAACTTTCTTGCGTGCTTCATTAGGTACATAATCAAGATCCAAAGGACCTTCCGGATCATCCAAATCCTTATCTTGATAATTTATTGTTGGAGGAATAATATCATTTTCAATAGTCAATACTGTAGAAATAGCTTCAACACCGCCGGCAGCACCAAGCAGATGACCTATCATAGATTTGTTAGAGCTGATACATAAATTATAAGCATGTTCACCAAAAACTTTTTTGAAAGCAATAGTCTCGCCCAAGTCATTTCGATGAGTAGATGTACCATGTGCATTAATATAATCAACATCCTCTGGTTTAACACCAGCGTCAGCAATCGCTGCAGCAATGCAGGCAGCCGGAGTTTCTCCAGTCGGATCAGGAGCTGTAATATGATAAGCATCACAGTTCATAGCAAAGCCGATTAATTCAGCATAAATGTGTGCGCCACGAGCCTTAGCATGTTCAAGTTCTTCTAAAACAAGAACACCAGCGCCTTCGCCCATAACAAATCCGTCACGCTTTTTATCAAAAGGACAAGAAGCTGCCTGCGGATTATCATTATTAGTAGACAGTGCTTTCATGTTTGCAAAACCAGCAATAGCAATAGGAGATACAGCAGCTTCTGTTCCTCCTGCCAACATTACATCAGCATCACCATACTGAATAGTACGCAAAGCATCACCAATACAATTAGTACCAGTTGCACATGCTGTAACAATAGCAGTATTAGGTCCTTTCATGCCAGTAGCAATAGCAATCTGCCCAGCAGACATATTAGGGATTTCCATTGGTATAAAGAAAGGACTAATCTTAGATGGACCTTTAGCTCCGAGCTTTAAAGACTGCTCTAAAAATGTATGAATACCACCAATACCGCTGCCAACACAAACACCGCAACGTAAAGCATTTTCTTTGCTCATATCGAGCTTAGCATCTTCAATAGCAAGCTTAGCAGCAGCAACAGCAAAGTGAGTTACACGATCCATACGCTTACCTTCTTTTTTATCAATATAAGCAGTATAATCAAAATCACTTACTTCGCCAGCAATTTTCACATTGAAGTCAGCAGTATCAAACTGGGTAATAGGCCCAATACCAGATTTACCAGCAACCAGGTTATTCCAAAAAACATCCTTACCGATACCAATAGGAGTTACGGGGCCAACGCCAGTTACTACAACTCTTCTTTTACTCAAAATGTTTCACCTCGTAATTAAAATTTTTCTATTTCTTCCTTTAGACACCTGAAAATTTCTTTCACAGGCAGTATTTCTTTTATTTTCCACATATTTGCACCAGTAAACACTAAACCAGTTTCCACATCTCCCTGCTGTGCACGAGTCAATGCTCTAATAATACAAAAACTATGTGTACAGTGTTTTAAACATAAATCACAGGTCGTTGGTTTAGGAGCTCTATTTTCCAAAGAAAGCTGTGCAAAAGGATTACGAATAGCACGTCCCTTATAACCGACAGGACTATCAATCTGCACAACATCTTCTTTAGTCATTTTCAAATAAAATTCTTTCAAAGCAGGTGCAGCATTGGATTCTTCACTTGCAGCAAATCTGCTTCCCATCTGAACACCACTTGCACCCAATTGTAAAAGTTCAGCAACATCACTGCCGCAGACAGCACCGCCAGCAGCAATTACAGGTATATTAACGGATTTAACAATATCCGGAAGTATCTTTTTTATAGATTGCTGGGTTCCAAGATGTCCACCTGCTTCTGTACCTTCAACAACAATAGCAGATGCTCCCAGCTTTTCAGAAATCTTAGCCAACTTTACAGAAGAAACTATAGGTACTACTTCAACACCATATTTACGTCCGACGGCAAAAATATCTCTTGAAAAACCGGCGCCGGCAACTATCAAATCTATTTTTTCTTGTGCGGCAGTAGTTATAAGACCCAAAAACTCTCTAGCAGCAAACATAGCATTGATGCCAATAATTCCCTTCCCACCAGTGAGCTTTCTTGCTAAGCGTATTTCTGTACGCAGTTCTTCAAAGCTCATTCCTGATGCGGCAATAAGACCAATACCGCCTTCCTTTGCTACGGCAGCCGCTAAACGGGCTGTTGAGAGCCTGATAGCCATGCCTCCTTGTACAATTGGTACTTCAGCAACAAGTTTACCAATCTTCAGCACTGGTATTTTCAACAAATATCCCCCATTTCAGGACTAGAGTAAAGCTTGTGTCCGGGAACCCATAAGGGTTCCCTAAACATAAGCCGATAAAGCATTATTTTTCTTCATCCAGCAGCTTAACTGCATCAGCTACAGTACGGATTTTTTCAGCTTTTTCATCAGGAATTTCAACACCGAATTCTTCTTCAAAAGCCATGATCAGTTCAACGATGTCGAGGGAGTCAGCGCCGAGGTCATCGATGAAAGCGGATTCCATCTTTACTTCGTCAGCGTCAACGCTCAGTTGTTCAACAGTGATGTCTCTTACTTTTTCGAAAGTGCTCATTACGATTCACCTCCTTCCAATGGTAAAGTTTCAGAGTTCCCTAAAGGGTCCCCTATTACATTACCATACCACCGTCAACATGTAAAGTCTGTCCGGTAATATAATTGGCATCGTCACTCACAAGAAAGACAACTGCCTTGGCAATATCAGTAGTTTCACCCAATCTATTTAAGGGTATAGATGTCAGCATACCTTCAACAACTTTATCGGAAAGTACACTGGTCATATCAGTCTTTATAAATCCCGGAGCAACAGCATTAACTGTAATACCACGAGCAGCTACTTCCTTAGCTACAGCTTTAGTAAAACCTATTACACCAGCCTTAGCAGCAGAATAGTTAGCCTGTCCTGCATTTCCCATAAGACCAACAACAGAACTTATACTAACAATTTTTCCCGCCTTTTGTTTCATCATGTATTTTACTGCAGCCTTAGTACAATTAAATACACCCTTGAGATTAGTTGTAAGAACTGCATCCCAATCTTCTTCTTTCATGCGCATCAAAAGACCATCGCGAGTAATGCCGGCATTATTAACAAGTATATCAATACGCCCAAATTCTTTAACAACAGTATCTATCATAGCAGTAGCAGCTTCATTGGAAGAAATATCTGCCTGAACAACAAAGGCTTTTCTGCCCATAGCTTCAATTTCAACAGCTACTTCTTTAGCTGCTGCTTCACTTCCTGCATAATTAACAACCACATCAGCACCTTCAGCAGCCAATGCCAGTGCAATAGCACGACCTATACCGCGAGAAGCACCTGTTACCAAAGCTTTTTTACCTTCAAGTTTCATAATCTTTCTCCTAAAAACTTATTTTCCTAATGCTGTCAAAGTTTTTTCCAAGCTTGCCTGATCTTCAACATTCAATGCAGGCACTCCCTTAGCAATTTTCTTATTAAAGCCTGTCAAAACTTTACCAGGACCAACTTCAACAAAAGTATCTACACCGCCAGCAACCATATTTCGTACACTAGTCTCCCACAAAACAGGCATAGCAGCTTGTTTAACAAGCAATTTTTTTATTTCAGCACCACTTACTACTTCATTAGCAGTTACGTTAGCAACTACAGGAATAACAATATCTTTTATTTCCATAGGAGCCAAAACCTCTGCCAAACGTTCAGCAGCAGGCTGCATCAATGTACTATGGAAAGGGGCACTTACGGGAAGCAATACAGCACGTTTGGCACCAGCAGCTTTCAAAGCATCAATAGCTTTATTTACAGCATTAATCGCACCAGCAATTACAACCTGACCAGGACAGTTAAAGTTAACAGCCTGAACAGCTTCGCCGCTTTCAGCCTCTACGCTGCGACAAATTTCTACAATCTTATCACTATCTAAGCCAAGTACTGCTGCCATACTGCCTTCACCTACAGGAACAGCCTCCTGCATAAATTGACCGCGTCTGTTTACAGCACGTACAGCATCAGAAAATTTCATAGCTCCAGTATTAACAAGAGCACTATATTCACCCAAACTATGTCCTGCTGCAATATCACAGCTTACTCCATGCTCTTTCAATACAGCTGCACAAGCAGTGCTTGCTGTAAGAATAGCGGGCTGAGTATTAAATGTCAGACGCAGCTGTTCCTCCGGTCCTTCAAAGCACATTTTGCTTATAGAAAAGCCTAAAGCATCATCTGCCTCTTCAAAAATTTGTTTTACAACAGGATATTCATCATAGAAAGCCTTGCACATGCCAACAGTTTGAGAACCTTGTCCAGGGAAAACAAACGCAATTTTACTCACTTTTCAATCATCCTTTCTTATTTACTCCATTTAAGCACAATAGCAGCCCATGTCAGACCTGCTCCAAATCCGTCCAAAATAATATTATCGCCTTTTTTCAAAGCACCAGCTTTCTGAGCTTCACATAAAGCAATAGGAATTGATGCCGCCGATGTATTAGCATATTTATCAACATTTACCCAAACTTTATCCATAGGCATCTTTAAGCGCTTGGCAGCAGAAGTTATAATGCGATAGTTTGCCTGATGTGGGAAAAGCATATCTAATTCTTCAGGCTTCATATTTGCTTTTGCAAGGGCACGTTTAGCAGTCTTGCCCATAATTTGAATTGCAAACTTAAATACTTCCTGTCCATTCATATGAATAGTATGATCTTTGGCAGCAACAGTTTCTTCACTGGCAGGGTTACGACTTCCACCTGCCGGCTGCATTAAATACTTGCCTCCGTTACCGTCTGCTCCCATATCAATACCAAGGACACCATAACCTGTTTCAACTTCACCTATTACAGCAGCTCCAGCACCATCACCAAAGAGAACACAAGTATTACGATCTGTCCAATTCATAATACGACTCAAAGTTTCAGCACCAATAATCAATATTTTATTATAGAGACCACTTTTCACCATTTGGCTTGCTACCGCTAAACTGTAAACAAACCCACTGCAGCCTGCCGCCAAATCAAAAGCAGCAGCATTCTTTGCTCCAAGACGTGCTTGTACAAGACAAGCAGTAGAAGGGAAAGTATAATCACTGGAAGCAGTGCCTACAATTACAAGATCAAGTTCTTCCGGAGATACATCAGCATCTTTTAACGCTTCTACAGCTGCATTATATGCCAAATCAGATGTTGCCTCCTCAGGAGCGGCAATATGGCGCTGCTTAATACCAGTGCGTTCAGTAATCCACTCATCACTGGTTTCTACAATTTTTTCCATATCTGTATTTGTAATAATTTTTTCAGGAACATAATGTCCAACACCTAAAATACCAACTGCTCTTGTCATTTATCTATTTCCTCATTTCTTTATTTGCGCCTCAGCAATTTTTTCTTTAATAATGCTCACTACATCCTGTTCAGCAAAATCTACAGCAACACGAATGGCATTAGTTATCGCTTTTGCCTTAGAACTGCCATGGCAAATAATTATAGGAGCACGAACACCTAAAAGCAAAGCACCTCCATATTCTGCAGGATCCAAACGTTTCTTTAGACCTTTAAGTGCTGGCTTTATAAGCACGCCACCAATTTTTGCCAGCAATCCGCCATTTATAATTGCCTCCTTAATTAAAGTCATAATTGCTTTCGCAAGACCTTCACCAAACTTCAAGACAATGTTTCCGACAAACCCATCACAAACAACTACATCTACAGTTCCTTTATTAATGTCACGCCCTTCAACATTGCCAATAAAATTTATCGTTTGAAGTTGTTTTAAAAGTGGGTAGGTTGCCAACGCCTGTTCATTACCCTTAGTTTCTTCTTCACCGATGTTCAAAAGTCCTACCTTAGGAGCAGAAATTTTTAGAATTTTTTCTGCATAAACAGTTCCCATAACAGCGCTTTGTGCCAAATGCTCAGGTTTTGCATCCACTTTAGCACCGCTGTCCAAAACAACAGTAGTACCTTTTAAGCTTGGTATAGGAGTTGCTATTGCAGGTCTCTCCACGCCTTTAATACGTCCTACGCAAAAAAGTGCAGAAGCAACCGCAGCACCAGTGCTGCCGGAAGATACCAGTGCATCACATTCTTTATTTCGTAATAACTTTGCAGCAACTACAATAGATGCATCTTTTTTAGATTTCACGGCAATAGCAGGATGCTCATTCATTGCAATAACTTCACCGGCATGACAAACTTTAATTTTTTCTTCTTTGTCAGCACCATAGCGAACCAACAACTCATGAATAATCTTCTCATCACCAACCAGAACAGTTTCATAGCCATAAGCCCTGACAGCATTCACTGCTCCAAGAACTATTTCCTGCGGACCATAATCTGTTCCCATAACATCTACTGCTATTCTCATTCTTTATGTTCTCCCTCCTGCTTCATTCTACCATCTAAAGAGACAATAATAAACTTAGCCCGGAAAACCTCTTCGTTGTTATTTTTTATAGAAACAAAAATATAATATCTATCCATTCGACGATGAGTTACTACTGCCCGTGCAACAAGCACTGAACCTGCATTAACGGGAACCTTATATTTCACATTGCCCACAGCAGTAAGCGCATATTCTGCATCTACTACAGCTAACGCCAAAGTATTGGCCATAGCAAACATATAATAACCACGTGCTAAACCTGTACGCTCCAAAATCATATCCGGAGTAATTTTCAATGTTGAAATACCGATTTTATTCAGTTCTAAATCCAACAACTCACCTATAATATCTTTTTTATCTATTGAACGCAGTTTAGTCTGCGCTTCCTCAGCCATAGTACGAGTTCTGGCACGTAATTCCGGAATTCCCAAAGCCACTCGATCTAGACGAATCGTCTGCACACTCACACCAAGCATTTGCGCCAACTGCTCATCCGTGCTGAAAGGATTATCTCGAAGCAGTTTTTTTAAGCTTTTGTGACGTATTAATTTTTTAGAAGATGTCATTGTTTCACCCACTTTTTAGTACCAGCTCATAATATCTGTTTTTATTATACGGGTACAAGAAAGTTTTGGCAAGTGTTTTTTCGTCATTTTTTTATAATTTTGTTTACAAAAATGTGATTTTTTAATTACACAATTAAGTTATAGCCTTATATTTTATCTGTTTCTGCCTATAATTTCACAAAAATAGTATAAGCAAAAAGCCTTCGGATATCTCCGAAGGCTTATCAACTTACAGTTATTCAGCTTTAGCAATGACTTGTTTGCCATTGTAAGAACCGCATTCAGGACAAATGCGATGCGGCATTTTTAATTCATGACATTGCGGGCATTCAACCATGCCAGGAACGCTCAGTTTCCAGTTAGCACGACGTCTGTCACGACGAGCTTTGGACATTTTTCTCTTAGGTACTGCCATTTCTCAA
>CAZVSX010000004.1:0-89594 GCA_964630355.1 uncultured Phascolarctobacterium sp. | reverse complement strand
GTTGAACTGCTGACAAAAGGCAACGCTGCAAGCCCTCAAAACATGGCAAAACTGCTAGAGGGAAATATTATTGTAAAAGACGATGAAAGCCTTGCTTATACCGGTGCTGACGGTAAAGAGCTTAGCCTTGAAGATGGCGTAAGTGGAGAAAATATATACAGTTTCATGATATATTAATGTTAAAGCACAAAATTTTAGAGTTGTAATTATATAGAATTTAACATAGATATTACAAGGTAATATATAGTTTCTGCTTCTTTTATTGATACATTTTCTCGTTAAGCTTATATCACCGTTGTCTTGAATTACTGTACAAAGATATGTTAAAATAATTTATATAATAACTAGCCGATATGTTTGATTGCGTTCTGACAGATACGTATATAGACCGAAAGGGGTGCTTTATTATGTCAGAGATTTCACAGGAAACAATGATGTTTAAACGTCAGCCAGAAAAACTGGAGGTTGCTGAAACTATAAAAGAAGTTTATACTGCTTTGGAAAAAAAGGGGTACAATCCTGTTGATCAATTGGCAGGATATTTACTGAGTGGGGATCCTACCTATATTACCAGTTATGATGATGCACGTACTAAATTGCGCCGTCATGAGCGTTATGAACTTATTGAAGAATTGGTAAAAAATTATTTACAGCAAATAAATAAGTAAGAGGAGTACTTTGATGCGTAAAATGTCTCTTGATGTGGGAACTAGAACAATTGGTATAGCTGTGAGCGATCTTATGGGACTTATAGCCAGTGGTGTAGAAACAATTCGCCGTACTACGGAAGAACGTGACTATGCTCGTTTAGCAGAGTTGGTAAAAGAGCATGAGGTTGATACATTAGTTGTTGGTTATCCAAAAAATATGAATGGCACAATTGGCGAAAGGGCACAGAGCTGTGCTGAGATGGCAGAAAAGCTTCGTTGTTTATTTCCGCAGATAGAAATTGTGCTTTGGGATGAACGTCTTAGCACTGTAGCAGCAGAAAAGGTTCTTGTAGACGCAGATTTACGTCGTAAAAAGCGTAAAAAAATTATAGATATGATGGCTGCAGTTGTTATTCTGCAAAATTATCTTGACAGTAGACGTTTTAAAATTTGACAGAATACCGTAAACTATTATACAATATGCTGTAAGAATAATAGATTTAACTTGATTGGCTTTTATATTTTGTAAGCTGATGATATTTTGAAAGAGGTGCCTTTATGGAAGAAAAAGACATAAAAAATGAAGAATTAGAAGCTATGCAGGCTGAAGCTGAAGAGGGCGAAGAAGTAGATGTTGTCGTTTTGACTGATGAAGAAGGCAATGAAAGTTACTTCATGGAAGAAATGGTTATTCCTTATAATGGAAAAAACTTTGCTGTTCTTGTAGCTATCGATGATGATTGCTGTGAAGATGAAGAATGTGATTGTCATGAGCATGATGAAGAAGATTACTGTATTATTGCACGTATTGATTTTGATGAGAACGGTGAAGCTGTATATGTAGGTCCTACAGATGAGGAGTATGAAGCAGTTGCTGCTTTGTATGACGAGATGTGTGGGGATGAGGAATAAGTTATTCTGTAAAATGAAAATATCCGGACTTCGGTCCGGTATTTTTATGTAATACGCTGTATGGTGAAAACATTTAGATGAAATTAGTAAAGATTAAGGAATTTATTTGTTCTAAGCCTTATTGTACTGCTTGTATTTGTGCTGTGATGCTTTTGTTGGCAGCATTTTTGGTGTTTGTTGTTCAGTTGAATGTTCGTGGAAAGAATATTGATTATGCAGTTAATGGTTCACGTATTATTGTAGTAAAAGAAGGAATGACAACGGCAGAGATAGCTGCATTGCTGCATGACAAGCAATTGGTAAGAGATCCTGCTGCTTTTCGTATGGAAGCGCGTTTGAAAGGCTTGGCAACGAAGCTGCAGGCAGGTGCATATCAGCTTGATGGTGGTATGAGTAACAGCCAAATAGTGGATGTGATGGCTAAAGGTAAGATAAAGCAGGTACGATTTACTGTACCAGAAGGTTATAATGTAGTAAAAACGGCAAAAAAATTGGAAACAGAAGGTATTGGTAATGCTGATAAATTTATAGCAGCAGCCAAGGATTATGCTCCGTATGCTTATATGCAGACTGACAATCCTGATGTCATTTTTAAAGCAGAAGGATTTTTGTATCCTGCAACTTATGATTTTCCTGTGGGGATAAGCGAGCAGGAAATATTGCATATAATGGTAGAACAGTTTGATATTCAGATGAAGCAGGACGGTATTATAAAAACCGTGAACGAGAAAAAACTTAATCTGCGTGATGTAGTTAATATGGCTGCTATGGTGGAGCTTGAAGCTGTGTTTGCAGAAGAACAGCCTCGTATTGCAGGGGTATTTTGGAAACGTATGCAGATAGGTATGCCGATTCAGTCAGATACTACAATTCAGTATATTTTAGGAATGCAGAAAGATGTTATAACTTTTGCTGATACTGAAATAAAAAATCCGTATAATACTTATATCAACAGCGGATTGCCTCCAGGGCCTATTGCCAGTCCTGGAATAAAAGCTATTGAGGCAGTATTAGTACCAGAGCAGACGGAATATCTTTATTTTGTTGCTGAAAAGAATGGCTATCATAGATTTAGTAAAACTTATAGTGAACATTTACAAGCTATAAAAGATATAGGTTAAAAATGTTTAGTTGTATAAAATGGAGAAGAAATGAACAGAAATTTAGTTAAACCAGAGCTGCTGGCACCGGCAGGTAATATGGAAAAAGGCAAAATAGCACTGTTGTATGGTGCAGATGCTATCTACCTTGGCGGTAAGATGTTTGGTCTGAGAGCTTTTGCTAATAACTTCTCGATAGAAGAAATTGCAGAAATGACAGCTTATGCACATAGTTTAGGTAAAAAAGTTTATGTAACAGTGAATATTTTTGCTCATAATGATGATGCTGATAAGTTGCCGGATTATTTGAAAAGCTTGCAGCAGGCTGATGTTGATGCTTTACTTATAAGTGATTTGGGAATATGGTCTATAGCCCGTGAAGTAGTACCGACAATGCCTTTACATGTTAGTACGCAGGCTAACACTACTAACTACGCTGCGGTAAAGGTGTGGGAGCAGTTGGGTGCTGAGAGAGTTGTACTTGCACGTGAGCTGTCGCTTAGAGAAATTGCTGAAATCGGTGAAAAAACAAATGTGGAGCTTGAAACTTTCGTTCATGGAGCGATGTGTATTTCCTATTCTGGGCGTTGTCTGCTAAGTGCTTATATGACGGGACGTGATGGCAATCGAGGTGCTTGCACACAGGCTTGTCGTTGGGAATATAATATGTATAAGTTGGGAGAACAAAAACGCCCTGGAGAATATTTTGATTTGGAAGAAGATGAGCATGGAACCTATGTAATGAATTCTAAGGATTTGTGCCTTATTGAATATTTACCGGAGCTTATGCGTGCTGGTGTGTGCAGTTTAAAAATTGAAGGTCGCATGAAGAGTGTACATTATGTTGCTACGGTAGTCAGTGTTTATCGTAAAGCTATAGATATATGCTGGAAAGATATGGATAATTATAGTGTACCTGAAACATGGATTAATGAGCTTAATAAGGTATCTCATCGCCAGTATACAACAGGTTTTGCGGTAAATAAACCTGATCGTAATGCGCAGGTTTATACCAGCTCAAAGTATGAACAGACGCATGACTTTGTAGGTATTGTGACTGGTTATGATGCTAAAAATAAACGAGCATATTTTGAACAGCGCAATAATGTAAAAGCGGGAGAACCGCTTGAAATATTAATGCCTAATGGAACAACAATGCCTTTTGTTTTAGAGCAGATGCGGGATGCAGATGGATTGCCTATTGATTGTGCGCCTCATGCTCAGCAAGAATTTTCAGCAGTAAGTAATGAGCAGTTGCTGCAATATAGTTTATTACGCAGAAAGGTTGTAAAATAATGAGTGATAATGACCCTGGACCTCACAGTATGATTTATGCACAGGTTGAACCTGAGCATATTGCAGATGTAAATTGGATTATGGAAGGTTATGAGCATTTAGCTATGGTGAGTACTGTAGATGGAAGCAGTGGATTAATAAAGTTTTATGCTACGCCTGATACTTATTTCGATATAATGAATATTATAGAAAATATGCCTTTTGAAGTACAAGTAGTTGAAAGTTTTGCTAATGAGTGGTAAAATATTTAGGTAATTCATACCTATAATACAGTTTTTATTGAAAGAGGGTAATATCATGTCACGCATAAATAAAGTTTTGGAAATAATGGCCAAACTTTGTGTAGATTGTGTAATTTTAAAGGATGTTACCACAATCCGTTATCTGACTGGTTTCACTGGAGATTCCAGCCTTTTGTATCTTGATCGTAATCAGGGAGTCTTAATTACTGATGGTCGCTATACAGAACAAGCAAAAAATGAAATGAAGTTTTTTAAGGTTTTGGAGTATGTACCACGTGATGCATCAAGTATTTGGGCAGTTGCTGCTGACTTAGCTAAAAAAGCTGCCTCTAATGTAGTGGGCTTTGATGGAGTCAATTACAGTTATACTGATTATATAACACTGCAGGATCTTCTTGATGATATATATATGGAAAGTATTGATTTAAGCGACATCCGTATGATTAAGGATAAAAAAGAGTTGGATATGTTGCTTAAAGCTGCAAGTATTGCTGATGAAGCTTTTATCAAACTTTTGGATGATATTCAGCCGGGACGTACTGAACGTAGTTTAGCAGGGCGGCTTGAATATTATATGAGAGCACTTGGCAGTGAAAAAACCTCTTTTGATACTATTGTTGCTTCAGGAGCACGCAGTGCATTGCCTCATGGAATGGCATCGGACAAAGTTATTGAGATAGGGGATTTTATTACTTTTGACTTTGGCGCGGTTTATAAAGGTTACCATTCTGATATGACGCGTACTGTTATTTTAGGAATGGCTAACTCTTGGCATAAAGAAATTTATACTATTGTTGAAGAGGCACAGCTTAAGGGGTTAAAAGCTGCAAGGACAGGTATGACTGGCAAAGAGCTGGATGCAATTGTTCGTGATAGTATTGCTGCCTGTGGTTATGGAGATTATTATGTTCACGGAACAGGACATGGAGTGGGTTTAGAAATTCATGAAATGCCTAATATTAATAAACGCGGCAGTACTGTTTTGCAGACAGGTATGATTTTTACTATTGAACCTGGCATATACATTCCCGGCAAGGGCGGGGTGCGTATAGAAGATACTGTTGTTTTGACCGAGGAAGGGGCTAGAGCCTTAAACGGCGTCAGAAAACAGCTTATTGAAATTGTCTAATATTAAAACATTATAGGAGGGCTTCCAATGATTTCCACAAATGAATTTAAAACTAACGTAACAGTAACTATTGATGGTGACGCTTGGCAGGTAGTTGAGTTTCAACACGTAAAACCTGGCAAAGGTGCTGCTTTTGTGCGTGCTAAAATGCGTAACCTTTGCACTGGTTCTGTTGTAGAGCGTACTTTTAATGCAGGTGAGCGTCTTCCCAAAGCTCATATTGACCGTCGTGAAATGCAGTATTTGTATGAATCCGATGGTATGTATGTGTTCATGGATAATGAAACTTATGAGCAGACAGAACTTAACAAGGATACTTTGGGCACTGCTCTGAATTTCTTAAAAGAGAACATGGATGTAAAAATCATGATTTATGATAACCGTGTGCTTGGTGTTGATTTGCCGAATACCGTTGAGCTGACTGTTGTTGAAACTGAACCTGGTATTAAAGGTGATACTGCTACCGGTGGCAGCAAAAATGCTAAAATGGATACTGGTTATGTAGTTAAAGTACCCCTGTTCATTAATGAAGGTGATGTTTTAGCTATTGATACCAGAACTGGTGATTATATTTCCCGTGCTTAATTAAAATGATTAAAGAAGTTGTTGTACAAGACTTGGTCTGGTATAGTAGCTTCTTTTTTTATATTTTTATAGATGATGATTTACTACAGTACAGGCAACAGATTATTTGTATATTAGTTAATGATGTGACACCAAAATCTAAAAAATATATGCGTAGTTATACAGTTCTATATATTTTCTTTTATACTTATAAGAGTAGTACAAAAAAATACCATCCTTACTGGATTGTTCAGTAAAGATGGTACAACCATTTTCGGCTGTACCGTATTTTACTTTTAAAATTGAGACGTTGCACCCGCGTTGCACCCGTTAACACACGGTCTGATTACAAGCACTAAAAAATAAAAACCGCTAAAACCTTTGAAAAATAAGGCTTTAGCGGAACTTTCTTGCTGGTGATCCAGGAGGGATTCGAACCCCCGACCCACGGCTTAGAAGGCCGTTGCTCTATCCAACTGAGCTACTGAACCGTATAAAAAAATGGAGCGGGCGATGGGAATCGAACCCACAACATCAGCTTGGAAGGCTGAGGTTTTACCACTAAACTACACCCGCAAAGTATGGTCGGAGTGGCAGGATTCGAACCTGCGACACCCTGCTCCCAAGGCAGGTGCGCTACCAAACTGCGCTACACCCCGAATACAAAAAATATTATACTATTATATAATGAAAAAGTCAATAGCAAATATTAATAATAATTGCAGAAAATGCATATTAGTCAATGATGTGACACCAAAATCAAAAAAATAAAAAGATTAGTGTGATACTATAAATGTTAATCGTGAACAAGTAGTTGTTTTTCCAATTATTATTCTGTTTGAACACTTTTTGTCAGTAAAAGTATATCTTTGCATATATGCATTAAACAAACAGAATAATAATTATTGTGCCTTGAGTTTGATACGCTTTTGCGAGTGAGATTTCAATCACAGTACCTGCATGGATATTTTATTAGAACGATATAAATATCGTTTCATCTGTACTTTTAAATCCTCATAAGAATAGAAATTCAAGAAGTTATAGAATAGCTCATGGTCATTTCTATGGCTGCGTTCAACTTTACCGTTGTGCTGAGTAGTTCTTGAGCAAATGAGTTTATGGTTGATATGCAATTCTTTGCACAGAACATCAAGATGGTGAATATGTTGAGTGTTTTTACGTGTGTGAATTTACTGCCGTTATCAGTTTGAATGAAAGGAAGATTTTGAGATATAATAGCGGAGACAAACGAATTTCAGAGTGAAATCTTGTTTTAAGTCTATAAGGAATATATTGTTGTGAGCGTGTTATAATATTCATCGCGATTGAGCCTTTTTCTAGAATTGTTTGTTGTGGTGATTAACATTCTAATAATTCAATCGTTTTTTGTATATTCTGAAAATTTCACATCGATTGTAACGCTACACTAGAGTACAGGCAGCAGATTATTTGCACTTTTGATTTCTATGCGGTATAATTAATCTGATATACGATATTTATTTTTATATTTAGTAAGGAGACGATGAAATGTCCGAAGTTAGAGTAAGATTTGCTCCCAGTCCTACTGGTTATCTGCATATTGGTGGTGCACGTACAGCACTTTTCAACTGGCTGTTTGCTCGCAAAATGGGAGGCAAGCTTATACTGCGTATAGAAGATACTGATATAGAGCGATTAAAAGAAGATTCTGTAAGTCAGATTCTTACCAGTTTAAAATGGTTGGGACTTAATTGGGATGAAGGACCAGAAGTTGGCGGAAATTGCGGTCCTTACTATCAGTCTGAACGTTTGGACATTTATAAAAAATATGCTCAACAGCTGATAAATGAAGGAAAAGCTTATTATTGTTTCTGTTCACCAGCAGATTTAGAAGCACAGCGTGAAAAACAGCGTGCTGCTAAACAGCCTTTCCGTTACGCTCGTACTTGTCGTGATATATCGGTGGAGGAAGCTGAGAAACGCATTGCAGCTGGTGAGTCTTATTCTGTACGTGTTAAGATTCCTTTGGAAGGAAGTATTACTGTACATGATTTGATTCATGGAGATGTTATTTTCAATATGGATCAATTTGATGATTTTGTAATTGTTAAATCAAATGGAATACCAACATATAATTTCGCGGTTTGTGTAGATGATCATTTAATGGGCATTACGCATGTTCTGCGTGCAGAAGAACATCTTCCTAATACACCTAAGCAATTGTTGATTTATGAAGCTCTTGGCTGGCAGCCTCCTAAATTTGGACATATGTCTATGATTTTAGCCATGGATCGTTCTAAATTGAGCAAACGTCATGGGGCTACATCAGTTGAGGAGTTTCGCAGTCAGGGTTATCTACCGGATGCCATTATAAATTATTTGACATTACTTGGCTGGGGTCCTGGTGATGAGCGTGAAAAGTTTACTTTGGAAGAAACAGTAAAGTTGTTTGAATTGGAGCAAATGTCCAAAAAAGCAGCCATTTATGATACCAAGAAGCTTACGTGGATGAATGGACAATATTTGTCAGAGCTGCCGTTAGAGAAAATTCTTCCAGAAGCAAAGCACTTCTTTATAAAAGATGGCTTGGTTGATGAAAAATGGTTCGAGGATTCTGCTAATGAAGCGTATTTTGCAAAGCTGGTTGATGTTGTGCGTGTACGTGTTAAGACTTTGCAGGAAGTTGCTGATGCATCTACATATTTCTTTAAAGATGTAGAGGAGTATGATGTAAAAGGCGTTAGTAAGCATTTTAAACCAGAAAGTGTAGCTTTGTTGGAACAGTGCATTGCTGCTGTTAAAGCAGATGATGTTTATGATTTAGTAAGTACAGAAGCTGCTTACAGCAAGATAGCTGCTGATAATGATTTGGCATTAGGAAAGGTTATTCATCCTACACGTTTGGCATTGACTGGACGTACAGTAAGTCCTGGAATGTTTGATGTTATGGTATTATTGGGTAAGGAGAAAACCTTAGAACGATTAGAAAAAGCTGTTGCTTATATTAAGAGTCTATAAGAACAATTTATTTGAGCAGGAGGGCTACTTCCTGCTCAATTTTTAAAATAGTTTAGGAATTGATAATAGCGTGTAAATCTGAAAGAAGGGTTATACTATGAAAATTCTTTGGGCAACATTATTGTTTTTGTGCTTGAGTTTTCCTGCTTTTGCTGATCAGCAGATTACTGTGCTTACAGAAAAAACTTCTATTGGTCATGCTGTTGCAACATTACCATATATTGATGGAAGCATGGAATCTGCGCTTGAAAAGCAGGCTAATGGACTCATAAAAGATACAGCAGCTAAGTTGCTGAAAGAAATAGGCAATCAAGGACATTTAAGTTATGAAGTAGTTTTAAATCGACCTAGTTTGGTAAGTCTACTGCTAATGGCTGAAAATGATAATCGCAAGGTTTATAGTGGTTTGAATATAGACTTGACTACAGGCAAAGAGTTTTCAGTAACTGATTATTTTATTGATAACGATAAAGTAAAAGAGTTATTGGGAAATTATGAGAATGTACTATTCTCTGAAAACGGTTTTATGCTGCGTAAAGAAAAGAATGCGCCTTATAGTTCTTTTGTTCCATATGAACAGGTAATTGATTCTATGCGTATTGGTGAAGCTGGTAGATTAATGCAGATTGCCAGACTGACGCAGAATGCTTCCGGTAAAATATTAAAATTAGAAAATTGTGGACTTATTGCTCTGAAATTGGATTCGAATCCATCTACAGGTTATGGGTGGGAAATGAACTGCAATTCATCAGCAGTGGTAAAAGTTGGCAGGTCTTTCACTATTCCAAGCGGAAAAGATAATATGACAGGTGTACAAGGTACAGAAATAATTGTTTTAGCTGTTACGCAGCCTGGAACTTATGATATACGCATGGACTATAAGCGGGCATGGGAGAAAATGCGTCTGCATAGTTTTAATTTTACGGTAATTGTTGAATAGCTGATATAAATAGTGGAGAAAATTATGGATAAAGGCGTTGTATCTGTAAAACTATATAATGATACTTATGTACTGCGGACTTCAGCGCCAGAGGAACAGGTGCTGAAAGTTGCTCAGGAAGTGAACCGCAGAATGCAGCAGTTAGCTGAGAAGAAAAATGTACAGCAGCGAGATAAACTTGCGGTTTGGACGGCATTAGATTTGGCTGCTGATTTGCAGGAACTTCAGCAGCGATATGAAAGATTGTTGGATGCTGTACGTGAAAGGTAGATAAGATGAATAAAACAAAGATAGAATTACTTGCTCCTGCCGGCAGTTGGGAAGCCTTGGAAGCAGCAATTAACGCTGGTGCTGACGCAGTGTATATGGGTGGAAAAGCTTTTGGCGCACGTGCTTATGCCAGTAATTTTGATGAAGAACAGATGGCGAAAGCTGTATATTTTGCACATATGTATCGAGTTCGTATATATATTACTGTTAATACTTTGGTAGATGATAGTGAACTTAAAGCTTTAGTAGATTACTTGATGTTTTTAAATAATGTCGGTGTAGATGGATTGATTGTTCAGGATTTGGGAGTTATTCGTCTGGCAAGGAAAATTGTACCGCAGCTGCCTCTTCATGCTAGTACACAAATGACTATTACAAACAGCAGTGGTGTGGATTTTGCATCAGAAGCAGGTATGGAACGAAGTGTACTGGCTCGTGAACTTAGTCTAAAAGAAATTGCTGCTGCCTGCAGTCGTGGAAGTGAAATAGAAACTTTTATCCATGGTGCGTTGTGTGTATGTTATAGCGGACAATGCCTTATGAGCAGTCTTATTGGCGGACGAAGCGGAAACCGTGGACGTTGTGCACAGCCTTGCAGACTTCCCTATAAGTTATTAAATACTGAAAATGAAGATATGCTTAAGGATAAGGATGCAGGGCAGTATCTGCTTAGTCCTAAGGATATGAATACTTTGAGTATTTTACCTAAGTTAATTGAATCCGGTGTAGTTTCCTACAAAATTGAAGGGCGTATGAAGCGCCCTGAATATGTAGCTGTAGTAGTAGATGCTTATAGACGTGCCATTGACAGTTATACAGCTGGAGATTACCACGTTCCGGCAGAGGATTTTGCCAATATTGAACAAATTTTTAATCGTGATTTTACTACAGCCTATATGCTTGACAGACCTGGACGTACAATGATGAGTGATCGTCGGCCTAATAATAGAGGTGTTTTAATTGGGCGTGTGGCTAAGCTGGATAAAAACCGCAGTAAGGCAACTATCAAGCTGGAGAAAGAATTACATCTTGGAGATGGCTTGGAATTTTGGGTAAGCGTAGGTGGTCGTGTAGGCACAACGGTAACTGAAATGCTTTATGCAGGTAATAGTGTACAATGTGCTTCTCCTGGACAGCAGGTAATTATCGATGTGCCTAATGGTGTACGTTTGAATGATCGTGTATTTCGAACTTTGGACAGCAGATTAATGAGTTATGCGCAGCAATTTTTTGGAGCAGGGGCAAAAAAACGAATACCAGTAAATGCAGTTGTTACAGCTAAACTTGGACAGCCTATGACAGTGCTTCTTACTGACGATGAAGGAAATACAGGTTATGGAGTAACTGATTTTATTGTTGAAGCAGCGCGTAAGCGTGCACTTGATGAAACAACAGTGCGCAAGCAGATAGATCGCTTAGGAACAACTGAATATTATTTAAACAGCCTGTGTTTTGAACATGATGAAGATGTTATGGTACCAATGAGTGAGATGAATGAGGCAAGACGCATGGCTGTTGAGGCTTTGGATACCGTTCGTTTGGAAAGTTTCGCTCCAGCACGGATAAATGTCAATACTTTTGATGAAAAATTGTTGAGACCTATAACTGAAAATAGAGCTGTTCGGGGAAAATCGTTGCTTACTGTGCATTGTGATAGTGTGAGTAAGGTGAGAGCCGTACTTGAAGCGGGTGCAGAACGAATTCTCTTTGGTGGTGATTGTTTTAATCATCAACTGCCTACAGAAGCAGATTACCTTAAAGTAATTCAGTTAGTGCGTAAAGCAGGGCGAGAGATTGCATTTGCTACACCGAGGATTGTTAAGGAAGCACAGCTTTCTTATTTTGAGAAATTATTTACACTTTGGGAAGAATTAAAACCTGATTATGTTTATATTAATAATAATGGGTTATGGACTTTGGCTAAAAAGCATGAAAATCTGCATTTGATTGCTGATATGTCGATGAATATTTTTAACAGTCAAACTTTAGCATTTTGGCAGGAACAGGATGCGGTAGCAGCTGTACTAAGTGCTGAACTTACTATGACACAGGTAGAACAGTTAACAAGTATAAGTTCATTGCCTTTGGAATGTATGATTCAAGGGCGTTTGGAAATGATGGTTTCGGAATATTGTATTGGCGGAAGCTTTTTAGGAGATATAGATAAGGGTAAATGTCATTTTCAATGTGGAGAGCCTTTATTTTTGGAAGATCGTAAGGAAGCACGTTTTCCTATTGTTACAGACCAGTTCTGTCGTATGCACATACTTAATGCACATGAGTTGTCAATGGTGGCGAATGTGCAGCATATGGAAAAAATTGGTATAAGCAGTCTGCGTATTGATGGACGCAGCTATAATGATGAGCGTTTGGCTGAACTTGTAACTTTGTACCGCCAGGTATTAGGCGGTGCAGTTGAAGTTCCTGAAAATTTACCAGGAACAACTAGAGGACACTATTTTAGAGGTGTAATGTAAAATGGCAAGATTTGCTGTTAGAGTGCTGGAATTTGATAAGATAAAAAATATGCTGGCGGTTAAAGCTGCTACGTTTTTAGGAAAACAGGCGATTGCAGCATTGCAGATTGAGAGTGATTTTAATAAGGTAAAATGTTTGCAGGAAGAAACAGCAGAAGCGGTGCGTATTTTGGACGAAGGAAAACATTTTCCTTTTGGCGGTGCCTATAATATTACTGCAGATGTTAAACGTGCGGAGCTTGGCAGTATACTGGAACCAGAGGAACTGTTGCATATTTTGACAACAATACAGGCAATTTCCTCAATGAAGGCTTTTCTTGAAGAAAATGCAGAATTTGCCCCTAATTTATTTGCCTATGGTAGCAGATTGACACTTTTTGGTCGGTTGGAAAAGCAAATTACTGGTGTTATTGATGAACATGGAGACATTAAAGATAATGCTTCTCCTAAATTAAATGGTTTGCGTACAGCTATACAAATTGCAAAAAATCGCGTCAAAGATAAGTTGGACAGTATCCTGCATGATCCTAATAACCAGAAATATTTTCAAGATAATATTGTAACGATGCGCGGTGACCGTTATGTTATTCCTGTAAAGCAGGAATATAAGATGAACTTTCCTGGTATTGTTCACGACCAAAGCGGTACTGGTGCAACTCTGTTTATTGAACCTTTAGCTGTAGTAAACTTAAATAATGATATAAAACGTTATGTATCAGAGGAGCATGAAGAAATTATACGTATTCTGCGTCAGCTTACACAGAATATAGGTGCGGAAGCTGCATCACTGTTTTTGTCGTTGAATATATTGACTGCATTGGATGTAATCAGCGCTAAGGCTTTACTGGCACAGGAGCAGCACGCTGTACGTCCTATGATGGTTCTTGGTTATGATTCTGAGATTATTCAGGGGAGACATCCTTTGTTGAATAGCAATACTGTTGTGCCTTTAGATGTAAGTCTCGGTGGAAAATTTAATATGTTGTTGATTACAGGACCTAATACTGGAGGAAAAACAGTTGCTTTAAAGACTTTGGGGATATTTGCACTCATGGCTCAGGTGGGTCTGTTTGTTCCTGCAAGCAGTGCCAAATTGCCTGTTTTTCGAGCTGTATATGCTGATATAGGTGATGAACAGAGCATTGAACAAAGTTTATCTACTTTTTCTGCTCATATGAAAAACTTAATTAGCATTTTAAAAGATGTGCAGGCAGGAGATTTAGTTCTTATTGACGAAATTTGTGCAGGTACAGATCCTAATGAGGGTGCTGCATTGGCAATGTCTATGTTGAAATATTTTCATGAAAAGAAAGCATTGACCATGGTGACTACGCATTATAGTGAGTTGAAAACTTTTGCTTATGGACATGAAGGCATGGAAAATGCCAGTGTTGAATTTGATGCGGTTTCTTTGCGCCCTACATACCGTTTGTTGATGGGGGTTCCAGGAAGCAGTAATGCTTTTAATATCAGCCGCCGTTTAGGTCTTGCAGAAGATATTATTAAACAGGCAGGTGAGCTGCTTAATCAAGAACATGTACATATGGAAAATGTTTTGCAGGAATTAGACAGTGAACGCCGTCGTTATGAAAGCGGGAGCAAAGAAATTGAAGAATTGCGTCGTGAAAGTGAACAGTTGCGTAATGCACTGGCTTATTCTAAGAGTGATTTTGAGCGGCGGAAAAATGAGATGTTGCGTAAAGCTCGTGAACAGGCAGATGAAATTTATCGTCGCAGCCGCCGTGAATCTGAATCTGTACTTAAAGAACTGCGTTCATTAAAAGCTGATTTTGATACTAAGCGTTTGGAACAGGCAGCTGAAGAGGCACGCAAAAAGCTTAATAAAACGTTAAGTGAAGCAGCACCGTTGCCTGAAGGAACAGCTTTGACTGCTGAATACGCAAAAAAAGGACTTAATGTTTTTGTGGTTTCTCTTGGTAAAAATGGTGTTATTACAGATGTTAATGGTAATGAGGTTACTGTACAGGTTGGAATTTTGAAGATGACTGTACCTGTAAAAAAATGTCTGTTGACTAAGAGTCAGCCTGTGCATAAGGATAATGAAACTAAGAAACGTAAATTAAATGCTAAAAATGCAGCATCTAATTATGCACATCAGATGTTTGTAAGTAAATCAAGCAGTGCTAAACAGGAAATTGATGTTAGAGGTATGACTCTGGATGAAGCGATTCCTGTTGTTGATAAAGCTATAGATGATGCTTTGATTGCCGGTATAAGTAAGTTGCGTATTATTCATGGAAAAGGAACTGGTGCTTTACGCTCTGGTCTGACAGCGTATTTATCAACCAATCGTTTTGTTAGAAATTTGGAGACGGCGGCTTTAGAAGTAGGCGGCAGTGGTGCTACGGTTATTGAACTGTAACCTTAAACGTACATATTTTATTTGATTTTCCAATAAGATATTATTTTATTGAATATTTGGCATAACTCTTTAGTATATATTTAATGAAAAAGAGGTTTGCCTGATAATTCTGAAAGGAGTTTTGAATATGGTAATGAGTATTGCTGCAAAACATGCAAAAGGTAAATCTGCCCAAGATAAAATTTTTGGTGCAAATGCGGCTGCAGTGGCAGCTGCTGCGAAGTATGGCAAGGATGCTGTAACTAATGCAACAATTGGTGCAATCTTGGATGAGAATGAGCAACTTGTTTGTCTGCCGACTGTAGAAAAGGTTTTTCGTGGTTTATCTACCAATGAATTGATAGCTTATGCTCCTATCAGCGGATTGCCAGAATATTTGGATTGTGTACTTACGGCTGCGTTTGGTAACTCACGTCCAGAAGGTTATATTGCTGCTGTTGCTACTGCTGGCGGTACGGGTGCCATTCATCATGCAATTTGGAATTATACTAATACAGATGATACTGTTTTGTGCTCTGACTGGTATTGGGGAGCATATAAGGTTTTATGTCAAGATATGGGACGTAACTTTACAACTTATGAAATGTTGGATGACAACAATAAATTTAATGTTTCTGCATTGAAAGAAAAAGTTACTGAACTTTTACAAAAACAGGATAATCTTTTATATTTGCTGAATACTCCGGCTCATAATCCTACTGGCTACAGCTTAAGTGAAGAAGATATGGATAATGTTTTGGAAGTACTGAAAGAAGCAGCAGTTTCTGAAAAGAAAATTGTACTTTTTTTGGATGTTGCATATATTGATTATGCAGGTGAAAAAGAAGAAGTACGTAAAATTTTTAAGAAACTCAGCGGTCTGCCGGCTAATATTCTTTGTATAGTTGGTTATAGTATGTCAAAAGGTTTTACCATGTATGGTCAGCGTACTGGTGCTATGATTGGGGTTTCTTCTGATAAAACAGTTATTGACGAGTTTGCTGCTATTAATCAGTATACTAGTCGTGCGACTTGGTCTAATATTAATCGTCCTGCAATGCGAACTTTAGCTACAATTTATAGTGATGCAGAACTTTTGGACAAGGTATATGCAGAAAGAGATTATTATTATCAAATGATAAAAGCACGTGCTGATTTGTTTACTAAAGAAGCACAAGAATGTGGCTTACCGATGCTGCCGTATGTAGCTGGGTTCTTTCTTTCAATTCCTGCTGAAAATCCTGATGCAATATGCGATAAACTTCATGAAGATAATATTTTTGCTGTACCTTTAGCTGCTGGTGTTCGTATTGCTGTTTGTGCTGTGCCTCTGAAAAAAATTAAGGGTATGGCGGCTAAAGTAAATGCTGCTATGCAGGCGGTAGGAAAATAAAATGTTACATTTGAATTTGCCCAATGGGCAGACTGTTGAAGTAGAAGAAAACAGTTGCCTTTTGCCGTTAGCACAAGCATATGATGATAGATTTGTTTCTCCTATAGTTTTAGGTACATATAACGGCGAAGCATGGGATTTACAAAGACCATTGCCAGCTGACGGTACTATAGATTTTATTGAGCTCGATGATCCTGAGGGAATGCGGGTTTATGTTAGAACCTTGCTTTTTCTATTTCTGGCTGCTGTAAAAAAACTATATCCGCAGGTTAATTTAGAAGTACGCAATACTTTAGGAAGTGCACTTTATTGTAAAGATAACAGTGAGTATAAGCTTACCAAAGAAGATATTAAAGCTATTGAAGCTTATATGCATGAACTAGTAAAGCGGAAAGAGCCTGTAAAAATAAAACGTTTACTGAAAAGTGAGGCAATGGATATGGCGTATGCCATTTGCAGTGAGGATAGCCTTGCTTTGCTTAATCAAGTTTCTGATGATACAGTCTTAACTATTAATATACTTGATGGAGTGCCAGGATATTTATTTGGACCGATGTGTCCAGATGTAGGTTATATCCCTTATTTTGAATTATTGCCTTATGCTGATGGAATAGTCATCAATTATCCTGAGATTGGTAATTGGAAGGTGCTTCCACCATTTGAGGATAAGCCACGTTTGAATGAGGCGTATCAGGAAGCAGAAGAATGGTCAGCTATGATTAAATGCAATACTGTTGGCAAGTTGAATAAAATTATTGAGCTTGGCTATGCTGATAAAATTATTCAGGTAGCTGAAGCTTTGCATGAAAAGAAACTTGTTGGTATTGCAGATATTCTTGCCAGCCATAATGAACTTAGACTAGTTTTAATTGCTGGGCCGTCTTCTTCTGGTAAGACTTCTACAGCACAGCGTTTAAGTATACAAATGGCTGTTAATGGTTTGCATCCAATGCCTATTTCCATGGATGATTATTATCGTAATCGTGTTGATTCTCCTCGTAAAGAGGATGGTAGTTATGATTTTGAATGTTTAGAAGCAATAGATTTGGAGCTTTTTAACGATCATTTGCAGCGTTTGCTTGTAGGTGAACGTGTAAAAATGCCAAAATATAATTTCCGTACAGGCTGTCGAGAATATCGTGGAACAGAAATGCAGATGAAACATAATTCTGTACTTGTGGTTGAAGGTATTCATGGATTGAACGAAAAACTTACTGCTTCTATTCCTGCTGCAAAGAAAATGAAAATTTATGTTAGTGCACTGACACCAATGTCTTTAGATGAATACAATAGAATTCATACTACTGATATGCGGCTGCTGCGTAGAATTGTTCGTGACAGTCAGTTCCGTTCGCATGATGCACAACAGACATTGGCAACTTGGTGTGATGTGCGTGATGGTGAAGAAAAATATATCTTTCCATTTCAATGCAGTGCAGATATTATTTTTAATACGACCTTGATTTATGAATTGGCTGTATTAAAAAAATATGCTGAACCTTTACTCTTGTCTGTACCTCAATCAGCAGGCAGAGCTTATATGGTAGCACGTAGGTTATTGAATCTGCTAAGTTATGTAAAGCCAATAAATGATAATGCTATTCCTAATAATTCTATTTTGCGTGAATTTATTGGCGGTAGTGTATTTAAAGATGCACTTTAGGCTGTAAAAAAGACCTGTGTTCTTACATTTTATTGTAAGGACACAGGTCTTTTAGGATAAAAATTTTAAATTTTATTGAGACGTTCAAGCAGGTTACATTTAAAACAGAGAATTATACTGACAACAGCTCCGACCGCAGCCTGAAGAATTTGATATGGCAGTTTTATATAGGCATAGTGTGGCGTGCTGTATATAAAGGCACGACCAAAGGAATAACCTGTCACCATAATGATTGCTCCGAGGAATACTCCTGCAATAGCACCTTTGAAACTTATTTTACCATTTGGATGTGCCAGATAACATATAACTATTGCCTGTAATCCATGCGTGAATAAAGAAACAAACATAGGGGTTGGATAGAAAAATAAATCTCCTAAAAAAGCACCGACACCACCAACAATAAATGCTGCTTTGGTATCGTCTAAAAGAATAGCTGCTGTACAAATGATAATGTCATTTAAGTAAAGATGACCTCCTGGTACTGGCAGACCGAAAGAACTCATCATTATATTAAGAGCCATGAATAAAGCTGTAACACAAAGTGCCTGTGTACTATTAGAGTTATATTTCATAAATTTTATAGACCTTTCTTGAATGTAATAAATTTATTATATACTCAATTGACTATATAGATATTGCCAGAAAATGAAAATTTTTCATATTCAGATTTATGTTATCTGAGAATGTTTTGTCTGCTTGTAATATAGTTCATAAAAATTTCCTAGAATAAAAAAGAAATTTTTGGTATAATTAACTGAATAGAATACTGGAGAAAGTTGAATAAATGGGAGGTAGTTGAAGTGGCAGAGCTGAAAAAATTTAAACGTATTGTTTTAAAATTAAGTGGTGAAGCACTTGCTGGAGAAAAAGGTTTTGGTATTGATCCAGATATTGTATATGCTTTGGCTAAACAAATAAAAGAAGTTGTTGAAGGCGGTATAGAAGTAGCTATCGTTAATGGCGGTGGAAACTTCTGGCGTGGATTGAGTGGTAGCAATAAAGGAATGGATCGTGCTACTGCTGATTATATGGGGATGTTAGCGACAGTTATTAATTCTTTGGCATTGCAGGATGCTTTAGAAAATCTTGATGTACCGACTCGTGTACAAACTGCTATTGAGATGCGTCAGGTGGCAGAACCATACATTCGCCGCAGAGCTATACGCCATATGGAGAAAGCAAGAGTGGTAATTTTTGCTGCTGGAACAGGTAATCCTTATTTTTCTACTGACACTACAGCTGCTTTACGTGCTGCTGAAATAGAGGCAGATGCAATCTTGATGGCTAAAAAGGGTGTTGATGGTGTTTATGACAGTGATCCTGCGGTAAATCCTGAGGCTAAAAAATTTGATGAACTTCCTTATATTGAAGTAATTAAACGTCATTTAAGTGTTATGGATTCTACAGCGATTAGCTTATGTATGGATAATAACATTCCTATTGTAGTATTTAATATTGATGAGCCTGGTAATATACTGCGCGCTGCTGCGGGCGAAAAAATTGGTACTTTGGTTGGAGGTAAGGAATAATGGCAACAGTAAATGAAATTATTAATGGTATTGAAAGTAAAATGAAGAAATCTGTAGAAGCGTTGTACGTTGATTTGGCAAGTCTGCGTGCTGGCCGTGCAACTCCGGCTTTATTGGAAAAAGTTATGGTAGAATATTATGGTACACCAACTCCAGTTAATCAGGTAGCAAGTGTAACTGTTCCGGAGCCGCGTATGATTGTTATTCAGCCTTGGGAAAAAACTCTGCTGAAAGATATTGAAAAAGCTATTATGAAATCAGATCTTGGCTTAAATCCAAACAGTGATGGCGTTTGTATTCGCCTCAATTTACCTCAGCTTACAGAAGAACGCCGTAAGGATTTAGTAAAAGTTGTTCATAAAAAAGCTGAGGAGTATCGTGTAGTTGTACGTAATCTGCGTCGTGATGCTAATGATGCTATAAAAAAGAGTGAAAAGGCTAAAGAAATTACTGAAGATGAAGCAAAAAAAGGTACTGAGCAAGTACAGAAGCTGACTGACAAAATTATGAAAGATATTGATGCAGCAGCAGCTAAAAAAGAAAAAGAAGTAATGGAAGTATAATGGAAATACCGCAGGTTCTGGGACTGCCGCTTGAAGAAGCTTCCCACCGTTTGCTTGTTGCTGGTTTTACGTACGAGGTGCAGCTTTTGTTGTCTCCACGTGAAGGAAAAAAAGATTTTAATGAGCAAACAGTGCGCAAATATGTAGTTAGACAGCAGAAGCTGTCTGCTAATAGATTAGCTCTTACTATTGTGTATAGGTAGGTAAGAAAGGAGGTGCGGTTTAATGGCTCTGAAAATTGATAAAGATGCTTGCGTAGGCTGTGGCACTTGTGCTGCTACCTGCCCTGTAGGTGCTATCACTGAGGCTGATGGCAAATACGAAATCGGTGAAGATTGTGTAGAATGCGGTGCTTGTGCTGCAAGCTGCCCTGTTGGCGCAATCGAGTAATTCAAGACGGCAATGCAAAATCAGGAAGGCGGGCTTCTTATATGAAGCCCCGCCTCTTTCTTAATCAGAGCTGTTTTTATTTAATTGAAGGAAGATTATTACTGAAACAGTTGGTACTGAAATTTTTTGTCGAAGGGCTTGATACATATGTTCAAAGGCTTATTTCAAAATAAAAGTAAGACAAACAGTAATTTGAAAATGAATATTGATGGACTGGATATGAACAATATTCCTAAACATATAGCAATCATTATGGATGGTAATGGACGGTGGGCAAAAGCACAGGGTAAAGTGAGAACTTTTGGTCATCAGGCTGGGGCAGAAACATTGAAAACAATTGTTAGAGCTGCTGATAAACTTGGAGTAAAAGTTATAAGTGCCTATGCTTTTTCTACAGAAAACTGGAAACGTCCTGTAACAGAAGTTAATTTTATTATGGAACTGTTAAGTCGTTATCTGACTAATGAAATAGATGAATTTAATGAAAATAATGTACAGGTACGTTTTATTGGTTCACGGCAGGGTTTACCGGGTATCGTAAAACGAAAGATGGATCATGCTGTAGAAACTACAAAAAATAATACTGGTATTATTCTTAATTTGGCTATAAACTACGGAGGACAGGCAGAAATACTGCATGCGGTTCGTACTATTGCTGCTGAAGCAGCAGCAGGTTCTCTTGATGTAGCAGATATAGATAATAAGGTGATAGAGGAACATCTTTATACGAATGGACTTCCAGCACCGGATCTTTTAATTCGTCCTGGTGGAGATTTACGAATTAGCAATTTTTTGCTATGGCAGATTGCCTATGCTGAAATATGGACAACGAAGGCATTTTGGCCGGAATTTACTCCAGATAATTTGGTAGAAGCTATTTTGTCATATCAAGGACGTGAACGTCGTTTTGGTGGTTTAATTAATCGTTGAGATGACATTTATAAAATAGATAAAGGATGTATGAAATGTTAACTAGAATTATTACTGGTGTAATAGGAATTACTGCGGCTGTGGCTATTATTACAAAAGGTGGATTGCTTTTTAATGCTGCTGTACTTTTTTTAGCTGCTGTTGCTTGGTACGAATATCATAAGATGGCAGAAAACAAAGGCTATCATGTATATCCTTTGACTTCTGGTGTAGGAAGTATTTTGCTGATAACTATGGCAGGTCTTGGGTACTATGTAGAGATGGAGGCTGTGTTTATTTTAGCATTTATGCTTATGATAACAGCTCTGTTTTTTGTTTTTATTGCTATAGAAGGTCTTTGGAGACATTGTAATTTTGCTGAACAGCATTGGGCTGTTGATACAGCACTTTCAGCTTGGGGAATGTTGTATTGCGGATTACTTTTTTCGCATATTATCATTCTGCGTGCTTTTGACGGCGGACCACATATTGATTTGGGATTTCGTGTTTTTGAGTATGGAGAAATATGTTTATGGATTGTACTTTTAGGAACTTGGGCAAGTGATACTTTTGCTTATTTTTTTGGTCGTGCTTTTGGCAAAACACCTTTTTGCAGTGTTAGCCCAAAAAAATCTTTTGAGGGAGCGGTATGTGGTTTTGTAGGATGCTTTGTTACTGTTTTGGCATTATGTATTGTTTGTTTGGGGATTCCTTTGTGGCAGGCGGTGGTATTATCTTTAGCCATAGCATTTTTTGCTCCTGTAGGTGACTTAGTGGAATCTATTGTTAAACGTTCTTTTGAAATTAAAGATTCGGGAAAAATTTTTCCTGGACATGGCGGTGTACTTGATCGTTTTGATAGTCTGCTGTTTACTGTACCAGTAGTATATTATCTGCTTATGATTATGAGCATTTTTGCTATGTTTTGAGTAGCCTGCTGTATTAAAAATGATGTATCACTGAGTAAGGCGGTGTAATAATTGTATGAAAAATATAACTCTTTTAGGCAGTACTGGTTCTATTGGACGGCAAACTCTGGATGTTGTAGCTGCTAATCCTGAAAAGTTGAAACTGCGTGCTTTGGTTGCACATCAAAGTGATGAAGTCTTGGAAGAACAGATAAGAAGATTTGAACCTGATATTGCCGTACTTAGTGACAAGGCAGCAGCTGCACGTTTAAGCAAACGCTATAAAGGTAAAACAGAGATTCTTGCTGGCGAGGAAGGTGTTTTAGCTGCCGCTACATATAATGAATCTGATACTGTATTAGCTTCAATGGTAGGTTATGCAGGTTTACGTCCTACATTGGCGGCAATTGAATGTGGTAAAAATATTGCTTTGGCAAATAAAGAAACATTAGTAGCAGCAGGAAGTATCGTTATGCAGGCTGTTAAGGAGCATAAAGTAATGCTTACACCTGTAGACAGTGAGCATAGTGCTATTTTTCAGTCGTTGCGCGGCGGCTCAGCAGATGAGGTTAAACGTTTAATTATTACGGCAAGCGGCGGTCCTTTTCGAGGCAGAAAACACAGTGACCTAGAAAATGTAACATTAGAGCAATGCTTAAATCATCCAAATTGGAGTATGGGCAGAAAGGTTACACTTGATTCTTCTACACTTGCTAATAAAGGTTTAGAAGTGATTGAAGCACATTGGCTTTTTAATATACCTTATAATAATATAGATGTTGTTGTTCATCCGCAAAGTATAGTTCATAGTTTGGTAGAGTTTTGTGACGGCAGTATAATTGCACAATTGGGAGTTCCTGATATGCGTTTGCCGATACAGTTTGCGTTAAGCTGGCCAAATCGTTTTGAATATAGCTTTGAGCAGCTGGATTTGGTAAAGGTTGCCAGTATGACTTTTGATGCTCCTGATACGGAAACTTTTCCTTCCTTAAGAATAGCGATTGATTGTGGCAAAGCAGGAGGAACTTTACCTTGTGCATTTAATGCTGCAAACGAGGAAGCGGTAAATGCTTTCTTAAGTGGTAAAATAAAATATCTAGACATACCGTATGTTACGGAAAAAGTTACACAAGCACATAATAATGTTTGTAAACCTATGATTGAAGATATAGAAATGACTGATGCTTGGGCGAGAACAGAAGCTCAGCGTGTTATAAGCAATTTGTAATACAATTAAGAATGATGATTTGTGTGGATACTAATGAGGAGGTGACTTTGTGCTGACCATATTAGCTGCGGTTTTTGTTTTTGGTGTATTGGTTACAGTACATGAATTTGGTCATTTTATTACTGCGAAGATGACAGGTATGCGTGTAGATGAATTTGCTATAGGTTTTGGTCCTAAATTATATCAGCAAAAAGAGGGCGATACCCTTTACAGTCTGCGGGCAATTCCTTTGGGCGGTTATAATAAGATTGCTGGTATGGATCCTGATGATCCGATAGAGCCTAATTCTTTTAATTCAAAGTCTATACCTGCAAGAATGTTGGTTATTCTTGCAGGAGCATTAATGAATTTTCTGCTGCCTGTATTATTGTTTAGCGGAATATTTATGATTCAAGGTAGACAAGAACTTATAAATGAGCCTGTACTAGGTGTTGTTGTAGAGGATATGGCTGCTTCTCGTGCTGGCTTAAAAGTTGGCGATCGTATATTGGCGGTTAATGATAAACCTGTAAATACTTGGACTGATGTTGTTGCTGATTTACGTGCCAGTGGTACGAATCCTGTAACACTTACAGCGGAAAGGCAGGGAGTTATAAAAAGCTTTTCCATGACCCCAGTATTTGATAAGGAAGCAGGAAGACCTTTAATTGGAATAAGTCCTAAATTTGAAAAAGTCAGTATGGGATTCTTTGATTCTGTTAAAGAGGGGGTTGTTTATACAAAAAATATTATTATAGCAATGCTGGATGGTTTATATAAAATTGTTACTGGTAAAGCTCCAGCAGAGGTTTCAGGGCCGATTGGTGTGGCACAAATGGCTGGGCAGGTGGCAGAAAAAGGATTGTTGCCATTAATTAGTTTTGTAGCTTTTTTAAGTATAAATCTGGGTGTTATTAACTTACTGCCTTTACCAGCTTTAGATGGCGGACATTTTGTATTGCTTATTTTAGAAGCATTGCGTGGAAAACCGTTGGGAAGTAAGGTTATGACTAATATCCAAATGGTAGGAGTGGCATTAATTTTAGCACTTACAGTGTTTTCTACTTTTAAGGATATAACACGTTAAGAGGTGACTGAAAGTGATAGAACGCAGAAAAAGCCGTCAATTATATGTAGGCGGTGTTGCTGTTGGAGCTAATGCACCTGTATCTGTGCAATCAATGACAAACACACATACAGATGATGTTTCAGCAACCTTAGCACAAATTAACCGTTTGGCAGAAACAGGTTGTGACATTATTCGCTGTGCTGTACCAGATATGGCAGCGGCAAACGCTCTGAAAACTATTTGTAGTAAAAGTCCGATACCTGTAATTGCTGATATTCACTTCGATTATCGTTTGGCTTTGGCTTCGATTGATGCTGGAGTTAATGCTTTGCGCCTTAATCCTGGTAATATTGGTGGTGATGACAAGGTGAGGGTTGTAGTTGAAGCAGCCAAAGAGAGAAATTTACCTATTCGTATAGGTGTAAATGCTGGTTCTCTGCCGAGAGACTTGTTGGAAAAATATTCCCATCCTACTGCTGAAGCCTTAGTGGAGGCAGCATGGCGTCACATTCGTATTTTGAATGATATGGATTATCATAATATAAAAATCTCCCTGAAAGCACATGATGTGCCGCTTACTGTAGCTGCTTATCGTCTTATGGCATCGCAGTGTGATTATCCACTGCATGTAGGCATTACGGAAGCCGGTACTGTTAACAGTGGGATTATTAAATCAGCAGTAGGTATTGGTACACTTTTATCTGAAGGAATAGGTGATACTATACGTGTATCTTTGACTGGTGATCCTGTTAATGAAGTAAAAGTTGCTTATGATATTCTTAAAGCATTAGGACTGCGTGAGCATGGGCCAACGCTTATAAGTTGCCCTACATGCGGAAGAACACGTATAAATTTGGAAAGCTTAGCACTTGAAGTAGAACGTCGTTTAGCAGATATTACTGAACCTATAAGTGTTGCTGTTATGGGATGTGTAGTAAATGGACCTGGAGAGGCTAGGGAAGCTGATGTTGGTATTGCCGGCGGTATTGGCGAAGGTTTAGTATTCCGTAAAGGAAAAGTTCTGCGTAAAGTTCCTGAAAATAAGCTTGTTAGTGAACTTTTTGCTGAGATAGATAAAATTTTATTTGAGAGGAAGGTATCTGATTAATGAAAGTTTCAAAAATGTATGCACCCACACTGCGTGAAGTGCCGTCTGAGGCAGAGATTCCCAGCCATCAATTATTGCTTCGTGCTGGGTTTATGCGTAAATCTACTAATGGAATGTACACTTATCTGCCGTTGGCATGGCGTGTAATAAAAAAAATTGAAAATATTATACGTGAAGAAATGGATTATGCAGGGGCACAGGAGATAATGATGCCTATTATGCAGCCAGCAGAAATTTGGAAAGAAAGTGGTCGTTGGGATGCCTATGGTGCAGAGATGATTCGTCTTGAAGACCGTCATGGGCATGAATACTGCCTTGGACCTACACACGAGGAAATGGTTACAACGTTAGTAAAGAATGATGTACGGTCTTATCGTCAACTACCGTTAAATCTTTATCAGATTCAAGATAAATTTCGTGATGAACGCCGTCCGCGTTTTGGTTTGATGCGCAGTCGTGACTTTATTATGAAAGATGCATACAGTTTTGATCGTGATGAGGCGGGACTTGATGTATCCTATAAAGCTATGTATGATGCTTATACTAATGTATTTAATCGCTGTGGCTTAACTTTTCGTCCTGTAGAAGCAGATAGCGGTGCTATTGGCGGCAGCGGAAGTCATGAGTTTATGGTACTTGCAGACAGTGGTGAGGCAGAAATTGTTTATTGCACAAAATGCGACTATGCTGCTGATATTGAAAAAGCGGAACTGTATCCTATTGAATCTGATGCAGAGGAGATGTTACCTTTAGCAGAGGTAGAAACTCCTGAATGTAAGACAATTGCTGCTGTATGTGAATATCTTAAAGCTCCAATAGAAAAATCTATTAAGGCAGTAGCTTATCAATGCGAAAAGGGTCTGGTTCTTTGTTTTGTACGTGGTGACCATGAAGTTAACGAGAATAAGGTAAAGAATATGGTCGGAGCAGTAGAACTGGAAATGGCAGAGGCAGAGCTTTTAGCAGCTGCTGGAACAGTTGGCGGTTATATGGGACCAGTTGGTATAGACAGCAAAAAGACAATAATTGTATGTGATGAAACTGTTATGAAAATGCATAATGTTTGCTGTGGTGCTAATAAAGCAGGCTATCATTATGTTAATGCTAATCCTGGACGCGACTTTGCTCCTACCTATGTTGGTGATATTCGTTTGATGGCATATGGTGATCCTTGTCCGCATTGTGGTGCTCCTGTTGCTAAAGCACGCGGTATTGAAGCAGGACAGGTATTCAAGCTGCATACTAAGTATAGTGCTGCTATGAAATGTACCTATTTAGATGAGAATGGTAAAGAGCAGCCTGTTGTTATGGGTTGTTATGGTATTGGTGTCGGTAGAACTATGGCTGCCTGCGTAGAACAGAGTCATGATAAGGATGGAATGATTTGGCCTGTAGCGATTGCTCCTTATGAAGTACTGGTTGTACCTGTGAATGTTAAGGATGAAGCTTCTTTTGCGAAAGCAATGGAAATTTATGATGAATTGCATAAAGCTGGAATAGAGGTTGTCATAGATGATCGCAAAGAACGTCCAGGCGTTAAATTTAAGGATGCAGATTTAATTGGTTATCCTTTGCGTGTAGTTGTAGGCCCTAAAACTTTGGAAAATGGTGAATTGGAAGTAAAAGCTCGTAAAACTGGCGAGGTAAACATGTTGCCTTTGGACAGTAATTATATCGCTGTTATTAAAGAAATGTTGACAAAGCTGTAAACAGTAGGAGTAGTTAATGGAGGTAAAACGATGTTGGATTTAACGAATACTGCTTTCATGCAGAATAGGGAAGTAGTAATGGTAGTCCGGCTCGTTGTTGCTGCTGTTCTCGGTGGTATTGTAGGTATAGAGAGAGGTAGTGGTGACAGGCCTGCCGGTTTTCGTACACATATTTTAGTATGTGTAGGTTCTGCACTGTTCATGCTGGTTTCACTCTATGGCTTTGATGATGTAGGTTCTGCTGCTAGCTATCAGTTGGAAGAAGATTTAGGTCAAAGACGTGACTCTGCACGAATAGCTGCTCAGGTTGTAAGTGGCATAGGTTTTCTTGGTGCAGGAACAATTTTGCATGAAGGGTTGACAATTCGTGGATTGACTACAGCAGCTAGTTTATGGATAGTTTCAGCAATTGGTCTTGCAGCAGGAAGTGGAATGTATTTTATTAGTAGTGTAGCTACGCTGATTACTATGATTACATTAGTAACTTTTCACACATGGGAAAAACGTTTTGCGGCTACAAGCCGCAGTGATCGTCGCTTTGTGCGTGTTATTACAAATAACCGCACAGGTGCGATTACAGATATTACAAGTTACCTTTCACTTAATAGTATTCAGGTAAAATCGTTAAATGTAAAAAATGATAAGGTGCGAGGAAATCTTGTAATAGAATTATTTTTGAAAATCAGCAAAAATGCTCCTGATGGCTTAGACGTTGCAAGAGGTCTGCAAAGCATAGAAGGCGTTGTTTCTGTCGAAAATATTCAGTGATATATAAAGTTTCGTTGTTTATTTAAATTGGTTAAGAAAGGAATTGCAATGCAGAGAAAATACTGTCTTATTCCTGATAAAGATAAATTTTTCTCTTTTTTGGCTTCTCTGTCTTTTTCTCAAGTAGAAATGATGCAGCTGAAGCTCATGCATATTAATCAAATCTGTATAGATGAAAGCAGTAGTCGGTGGGAAATTCACTTTAGTTGTGCAGCTCATCTTACTGGCGAATTGATTCAAGCGGCAGCAAAAAAACTGGCGGCCGCTTTTTGTTTACGCAGTGTAGATATGATATGCGATGGTGATGGTTTATCTTGTCAGTTACCTGTGAATAGAAGAGAAGTACCGGATGTTGAAATTACAGACTGTACTGGAGAAGTTTTGACTGATGACGTACCACTTCCGCCTGAACCTCCTGAAATAGAAATTGGAAATTCTGAACCAATAGAACAAGAGTATTGTCTAGAGGAAGATCTTGATTACAAACAGGCCGTAGAAAATCTTTATGGCAGCAAAAAAGATGACGGCATTTTATGGGGAAAGCGTATCAGCGGTTTAGTACAGAAGATAGAAACACTGACGGAAGAAGAAAATAATGTAGTTATTGAAGGAACATTTGTAAAAAGTCTGGATAAAGACGGCAATTTGCAATCTTTTTTGGAACACGAACTTCGTAGTGGTGCTATTATATTGACATTTAATGTAAGTGATGAAACAAACGGAATTTTTGTTAAGCTGCGCTTTGACAATCGTGATGGCAACGATGTACGTAAAAAATGCAATGAATTTAAAAATTTACTGAAACCTGGAATGAGACTTAGGTTACAGGGAAATGTTGCGCCAGATCGTTTTGCCTTTGATGAAATGACAATGCAGCCATTTTCTATTATGAAGATAGATATAGAGCAGCGTATGGATAATGCATTAGAAAAACGAGTTGAATTGCATTGCCATACAAAAATGAGCAAGATGGATGGTCTGACTCCAATGGAGGATTTAGTTAAGCAGGCTGTTCGGTGGGGGCATAAGGCACTGGCGATTACAGATCATGGTGTAGTTCAGGCTTTCCCTTTCTGTTTTGATGCAGCGGAAGGAACTGATTTAAAGCTTATTTTTGGTATGGAAGGTTATCTTATAAGCGATAGTAAGATAAAAGATGATAACCTAGATACAGAACCTACTGATACAAAAAAACAGAGCAAAGCACCTAAGATTGCCAGTCATCATATTATTATTTTGGCAAAAAATGAAACAGGTCTACGTAATCTTTATAAGCTTGTTACTATTAGTCATTTGCGATATTTAAATAAACGACCTTTGTTGCCGCGTAAGGTTATAGAGGAACATAGAGAAGGTCTTATTCTTGGCTCAGCTTGTGAAGCAGGCGAATTATATCGTGCTGTACGTAGTGGTGCCAGTGATGAAGAATTAGAAACAATTGCTGGGTTCTATGATTATTTGGAGATTCAGCCTACTGGTAATAACATGTTTTTAGTACGTGAAAATATTTGTACTGAAAATGATTTACAGGAACATAATCGTAAAATATATGAGCTTGGAAAGCGTTTGGGCAAGCTTACTGTAGCTACTTGTGATGTTCATTTTCTAAATCCAGAAGATGCACAGCTTCGTGCTATTTTGCAGGCAGGGCAAAATTATAAGGATGCGGATATGCAGCCTCCTTTATACTTGCATACCACAGAGGAAATGCTGGCAGAATTTTCTTATTTGGGAGAAGAAGCAGCCTATGAAGTAGTAGTTACTAATACCAATAAAATTGCTGATATGATTGAGCGAATTAAACCGGTACCAGACCGAGATCAGTTATATTCCCCGTCAATTCCTGGTGCTGAGGAGTCGGTAAGAAATCTTTCTTATGCTAAAGCTCATGAATGGTATGGTGATAAACTGCCGAAAATTGTTGAAGATCGACTGAAGATGGAATTGGATGCAATTATTGGTCATGGATTTTCAGTATTGTACTTCATTGCTCATAAATTAGTTAAACATTCTATTGATCGCGGATATCTTGTTGGTTCACGTGGCAGCGTAGGCTCGTCTTTTGTAGCAACAATGCTCGATATAACGGAAGTTAATGCCCTTAAGCCACATTATCGCTGCCCAAATTGTCGTTATAGTGAATTTTTTGTTAATAATGAGGTGGATAGTGGTTTTGACTTAGAGCCTAAGGATTGTCCAGAATGCGGTAATCCAATGCTGCGTGATGGACATGATATACCGTTTGCTGTATTTTTAGGCTTCCATGGAGATAAGGTTCCGGATATAGACTTGAACTTTTCGGGAGGTATAGATCCTGATGATCCATTGGCTATGTCTGACCAAAGCGTTGCTCATAAATATACCGAAGAATTATTCGGTCGCGATAATGTGTGTCGTGCAGGTACTATTTCTACTATTGCTAATAAAACTGCTGTAGGTTACATAAGAAAATATTATGAGGAAAAAGGCGTTCATGTACATCCTGCTCGTATAGCTGCACTTGTAGAAGGCTTTGCTGGAATAAAACGTACAACAGGTCAGCATCCTGGTGGTATTATGGTCGTTCCGCGCAATATGGATATTCATTATATTACACCAATGAATCGTCCTGCTGATGATAAGAATGGTGATACAATTACTACTCACTATGATTATCATAGTATTAATGATCGCCTGGTAAAACTGGATATTTTAGGTCATGATGATCCTATGGTACTTAAAATGTTGGAAAAATATCTTCGTGAAAATGTTGATCCAAATTTTGAGCCTAAAGATATTCCCGTAGGCGATGAAGAAACAATGCGTATTTTTCAAAATACGACATCATTAGGAGTTACACCTGAGCAAATTGATAGTACTGTCGGTACTTTTGGAATTCCTGAATGTGGTACCAAATTTGTACGCCAGATGATAAGTGATGTTCAGCCTAAAAAGTTTAGTGAAGTTGTACGTGTATCAGGCTATTCACATGGTACTGACGTATGGCTGAACAATGCACAGGATTTAATAAAAGAAGGTAAGCCGGTTGCTGAAACAATTTCAACACGTGATGACATTATGACGCATCTGATCAGCAAAGGAGTAGAACCAAGCTTAGCATTTAAGACTATGGAGCATGTGCGTAAAGGAAAAGCTGCAAAAAAAGGTTTGGAGTCTAAAATGTTGGAAGCTATGCACGAAGCTAAAATTCCTGAGTGGTATATCAAATCATGCGAAAAAGTTCAATATCTTTTTCCTAAGGCTCATGCTGTAGCTTATGTTCTTATGGCATATAGGATTGCTTATTGTAAGGTTCATTATCCTAAGGAATTTTATGCAGCTTATTTTACTGTACGTGCTAAAGATTTTGATTATAGTTATGTTGCCAAAGGTAAGAGCTATGTGAAAAATTTTATAAAAAATGTTTATGCTCAAGGCTTTAAAGCAAGTGTACAGGATAAATCTACAGTTACATATTTGGAATTGGCAAATGAAATGATGGAAAGAGGATTAGAATTTGACAAGATGGATATATATGATTCTGATCCTATTAAATTTATTGTAACACCATCTGGTTTGCGTCCACCGCTTGCTGCTTTAAGCGGCGTGGGTGAAAGTGCTGCTAAAAGTATTGCTGCTGTCCGTGATAAAAAAGTTCCCTTTATATCTCAAGAAGATTTGCGCTTGCGTTCTGGGGTAGGAAAAAGCGTTATTGATAAGTTAGCAGAGATAGGAGCTTTAGGAGATTTACCAGAAGAAAATCAGATAAATTTGTTTTAGCGGTTAAAAGGAGATATCTTATGCAGAAAACAATTTTAGCTTATAATTTTACGTCAGAAAGATTACAGATGCTAAAAGTTTTAGCTATGATGCTGCGGGTTCAACTGCGTATTATTGAACATCAACAAATGTTGCAGCCAATAGGATATTTTGCTGGTGTCCAAGGCGTAGATGAAGTAACCGAAATTTACAGCGGCGATGAAGCACAGCAAGAAATGCTGATTTTATGTGGATTTACACGTCCAGATTTAGATAGACTGTTGTCAGCTGTCAAAAAGAGTAAGTTGAAGCAGATATCACTCAAGGCAATGTTGACACCAACAAATTGTAAATGGACTGGATTAAAATTGCAGCAGGAATTGTTGCAGGAACATGCTTATATGAGTGGAAATAAATTGCCTAAACCTAAGCATAAAGTATGATTTCACTTATTAGTTTCTTGACCAATGTATAATGTTATTGTAAAATTAAAATAGTCACAAGGATGTGCCGCGTGGGACTGCCTGCCTGCGCGGCTCATTGTATGTTTATAAGAAATTATGATAATAAAGAAACATACTAAAGGACTAGAGCGCATGTGCCACTTGTGTGGTAGACGAGGAATGAGGTTATCGATTAGTCAGCGGATGCCTCACGGTTAGCTGTAGACCGGAAGCTGTTTACAAAGTCTTACGGTAACGTAAGAGAAAAAGAAACGGTAGCAGAATAGGTAAAATATAAACTGGTAAACAATACAGAAGTAATTTAGTCTTGTTTATAAAAGGAGGAAAATTCAATGTGTGGAATTGTAGGCTATATAGGAAATAAGCAGGCTGCTCCCTTTCTGCTTGATGGTATGAGCAAGCTTGAGTATCGAGGATATGATTCTGCTGGTATTGCAGTTTATGAACGCAGTAGTATACGTGTAGATAAATGTGTAGGTCGTTTGGAGTCATTGCGGCAGAAACTTATGGGGAATATGCCTGTAGGAACTGTTGGTATTGGTCATACACGTTGGGCAACACATGGCAGACCGTCAGATCGTAATGCACATCCACATACTGACACCAGCGGCAAGTTCGTTGTTGTTCATAATGGTATTATTGAAAACTATATGAAACTCAAAGAGGATTTGGTTGAGAAGGGTCACACTTTCGTTTCCGAAACAGATACTGAAGTGGTTGCTCATTTGATGGCAGATCAGTATAATGGTGATTTTGAAGAAACTGTAAAAAGAGTTCTGCGGCTGATTAAAGGTTCTTATAGTCTTGTGTTTATGTGTGAATATGAGCCGGAGAAGATTATTTGTACAAAAAAAGATAACCCTCTAATTATAGGTCTTGGTGAAGGAGAAAATTTTATTGCTTCTGATATTCCAGCTATTATTAATCATACCCGTCGTACATTTATTATGAGTGATGGTGAAATTGCTACTGTAACTGCGGATGATGTATGGGTACAGGATGTTAATGGTACACCTATAAGTAAGAAAGTTTTTGTAGTAAACTGGAATGCAGAGGCAGCAGAAAAGGGTGGATTTGAGCATTTTATGCTCAAAGAAATTTATGAACAGCCTAAGGCTATGCGTGATACAATGGCTAGTAGACTGGATGCAGATAATAAAAATATTTGTTTTCCAGAACTAAATTGGACTGCTGAGGAGCTTAGGGATATTAATAAAATCTTTATTGTAGCTTGTGGGACTGCTTATCATGCTGGTATTGTAGGAAAATATTATTTAGAGCAGTTGGCACGAGTTCCGGTAGAGGTGGATATTGCCAGTGAATTTCGTTATCGCGATCCCTTAGTTGATGGAAGCAGTTTGACAATTGTTATAAGCCAAAGTGGAGAAACGAGCGATACTCTAGCTGCTTTACGTGAAGCTAAACGTTTAGGTTCACGTACTTTGGCGGTCACCAATGTAGTAGGAAGTTCTATTGCAAGAGAGGCAGATCAGGTAGTTTATACCTATGCTGGACCTGAAATTGCTGTAGCTTCTACTAAAGCTTATACTACTCAGTTGTTGGCAATGTTGATGCTGTCGATTTATATAGGTTGTCTGCGTAACTCTCTGCCGCAGGAACGTGCTCAGGAACTGGTTAATGGTTTGGTTTCTATACCTGAGCAAATTCATCAAATGTTGGAAAATGTGGACCAGATTAAAGTTTTTGCTCGCGAATATGGCAGTGCAGAAGATGCATTTTTCTTAGGTCGCAGTCTCGACTATGCTGTTGCATTGGAGGGGGCACTTAAACTGAAAGAAATTTCTTATATTCATGCTGAGGCTTATGCAGCAGGTGAACTAAAACATGGAACATTAGCATTAATTGTTTCTGGAGTGCCTGTTATTGTTTTGGCAACACAAATGGATGTATATGATAAGACGGTGAGCAATTTACAGGAGGTTAAAGCACGTGAGGCTGTGGTTATAGCTATTGGATTTGCTGGAGATAAGTCTTTAGAGAAATATGCTGATCATGTTATTTATATTCCGCAAACCGATAAATATTTAGCACCATTGCTTGCAGTGTTGCCTTTACAGCTTTTAGCTTATTATGCAGCACTTACACGTGGCTGCGATGTAGATAAGCCGCGTAATTTGGCAAAAAGTGTAACAGTTGAATAATTTTTAAGAATACACTTTATCGCCGTCACCTTAATTTTGGTGACGGCGATAAAGTTTTATGGAAGTTAGAATAAGGAGAGATATTTATGGAAGCAGAGTTTGCAAAAGATATGAGGATATTAGCCGATTTTGCTTTGCAGCATGGAGCGAGTGCGGTAAAGACTGTTGAAGTGCGTAAAATAAAAACTGGAGCATGGACACGCATGAAATGTCAATATGGATGTCCAAATTACGGAGCAACACTTTGCTGTCCTCCGTATACTCCGGATTATGAAGCTACACAGAAATTTTTATCAGAATATACTTATGCTTTGCTAGTAGAATATACAGTGGATATCAGTGGTTATGGACCAAATGATTTTGGCAAGGTTGATATGAAAGTAAGTAATGGTCTTTTGGATATTTTACTGGAATTAGAGCGAGAGGCATTTTTGCTGAATCATTATCGTTCTTTCGCTTTAAAGGCGGGACGCTGTAGGTTGTGTGAAAATTGCAATTTGAAAAAATGTTTACATCCAGATAAAGCAAGACCTTCACTGGAAGCCTGCGGTATTGATGTTTTTGCTTTAGCGAATGATAATGGTTTTGAGATGAAAGTTATTACAGGCAGAATTAAAGAACTAAAAATTTATGGCTTGGTGCTTGTCGAATAATATTAGATCTGCAATTAATTTTCCTATGAAAGAGTAAATAAGTTGCACTTGGTTTGCACTGTTCTAATGGTGTAAAAGCAAATTGTAAAATAATATAATTCAAGGAAAGTGGAAGTTGTATTATATTGCTATGATTTTAAAGGAGTAATAGTTGATGGAATATTGGGATATATATGACAGTGAGCGTAGACTTACTGGGAAAACAATGAAAAAGAATGAATGGAGTTTAAAAGATGGTGAATATCACCTGACTGTTCTTGGCGTAATTCGTAATACTGAAGGGCATTTTTTGATTACAAGACGTGTTTTGACAAAAGCTTGGGCTGCTGGTTGGTGGGAAGTTCCAGGAGGTGCTGTACAAGCAGGTGAAACATCTCGTAAAGCAGTAGACAGAGAGGTTTTGGAAGAAACAGGACTTGATATTTCTTGTTGTGAAGCTGAAAAAATTTTAACTTATCATCGCGAAAATCCTAAAGATGGTGATAATTATTTTGTTGATTGTTATTGCTTTATGCTGGATTTTGCGGAAAGTGATATAAAGATTCAGCCAAACGAAGCTTTGGAATATAAATTAGCTGATTTAAAAGAAATTCAACAGTTGGCACAGCAGGGTATTTTTTTGCATTATGACAGCATCAAAGATGCTTTTACAAAATAGCGGTGTCCCTACTTATAATTCTTGAAAAAATATTAGCACCGTGGTAAAATATTATGGTAAATGACGAATTTTATAGAAAGTATAGGTTTGGAGGAATTCTAACATGTCAGGACATTCTAAATGGGCAAACATTAAACATAAAAAAGGCAAGGCAGATGCTTTGCGTGGTAAAATTACTACAAAAATAAGCCGTGAGATTACTATTGCTGTTCGTATGGGTGGTGCAGATCCTACTGGTAATATGAAGTTGAAACTGGCTTTGTCTAAGGCAAAAGCAAATAATATTCCTAAAGATAACATTCAACGTGCTATTCAAAAAGGTGCTGGTGCGTTGGAAGGGCAAAGCTTTGAGGAAATTACTTATGAAGGTTATGGACCTGCAGGCGTTGCTATGATGGTAAGCTGCCTGACTGATAATCGTAATCGTACAGCTGCTGATGTACGTCACGTTTTTAGTAAATATGGCGGAAATTTAGGTGCTAGCGGCTGTGTAAGTTATATGTTCAAACAGAAAGGCATTTTTGCTGTCAGTGCTGAAGCTGGTGTCAGTGAGGATGACTTAATGATGATAGCTTTGGATGCTGGTGCAGAAGATATTAAGAGCAGTGAGGATGGTTTTGAAATTATTACTGATCCTGCAGCTTATGACGATGTAGAGAAGGCTTTGGCTGATAACAATATTGAAGTTGCAATGTCTGAAATTGCTATGGTTCCTGATACTATGGCAGAATTGTCTGATGAGGATGCGGAAAAAGTACAAAAAATGCTGGATGCTCTGGATGACTGCGACGATGTGCAAGATGTTTACACCAACGCTGACTTGCCGGAAGATGATGAGGAATAAGATGTTATTTATTGATAAAATATGGTTGTATTTTATCTGATTGGAAAGCAGGCAGTTGCTGTCTGCTTTCTGTTTTTGTAAGGAGCATTTATGCTGGTTTTAGGTATTGATCCTGGTACTGCGATTTGCGGTTATGGTGTAGTGGATATGACAGGAAATCGTTTACGACCTTTGTTTTATGGTTCTGTGCTTACTGATAAAGATATGTTACCCGAGTTGCGTCTTAAAAAAATTTATGATGACATTTCTGATATTATAGATCATTTTCAGCCTGATTTTATGAGCATTGAAAAACTATTTTTTAATCGAAATGTTACAACAGCTATTCCAGTAGGACAGGCACGGGGCGTTGTATTATTGGCAGCAGCCAATAAAGGGCTTCCAGTAATGGAGTTTACACCTATGCAGATAAAGCTTTCTGTAGTTGGTACTGGCAGTGCAACAAAAGAACAGGTTATATATATGGTCATGCGCCTTTTAAATATTAGGGAAAAAATTAAGCCTGATGATACTGCGGATGCTCTGGCAGCAGCTATTTGCGGTATAAATACAGCTTCAACGCGCCAGTGGCAGGAGGGCAGATAAATGATAGCTTCATTAAAGGGTAGTGTTAGTTATTTGGGAACGGAAATCTGTATTGTTGAAACAACAGGTGGTGTTGGTTATCGTGTATTTATGCCAGCTGCACATTTAGCACAGTTGACATTGGACAGCAATGTTAAGTTGTATATACATACAGCGGTACGTGAGGATGCACTGCTCTTATATGGATTTTTAAGCCAGGAATATTATGATTTGTTTGAGTTATTGCTTACCGTAAGCGGTGTAGGACCAAAGATGGCTTTAGGTATTTTATCAGCAGTGAAACCTGATGCTTTCTACCTTGCTGTGCAAAGTCGTGATATGAAGATTTTGACTAAACTTCCAGGTATTGGCAAAAAGACGGCAGAAAGGATGTTGTTAGAGCTGAAAGACAAGGTTGGAAGTTTTAGCACAGATTCTGGAAATGAATTTGCTGAAAATGTTGTTTCAGGCAGCAGCAGTCCTGTAGCTGAGGCAATGGAGGCACTTGTTTCTCTTGGTTATACTAATAGTGAGATTGTTCCAGTGATTAAGCAGATTCCGCATATTGACTCACTGTCCGGTGAAGAAATATTGCGACAGGCATTGAAAGTGTTTGCTAAACATTAATAAAGAGGGCGGTTTATAGGAGTTGATTATATGGAATTTGATGATAGACTTATTGCTGGTGCTGAACAGGAAAGTGATGGTTGGCAATATAGCCTGCGTCCAAGGCTTTTGCAGGAATATATAGGGCAAAGGCAGGTTAAGGATAATCTTTCTGTTTTTATAAAAGCAGCAGCTGCACGCCATGAAGCATTGGATCATGTACTTTTATTTGGTCCTCCTGGATTAGGCAAAACAACATTAGCTAATATTATAGCCAATGAGTTGAATGTGAATATTCGTGTTACAAGCGGACCAGCTATTGAACGCCAAGGCGATTTAGCAGCGATTTTAACTAATTTGGGAGATAATGATGTACTGTTTATTGATGAAATTCATCGTCTTTCCAAAACGGTCGAAGAAATACTTTATTCAGCAATGGAAGATTTTGCTTTGGACATTATTATAGGCAAAGGTCCTGCTGCAAGAAGTGTACGCCTTGATTTACCAAGGTTTACACTTATAGGAGCTACTACACGTTTAGGTGCAATTGCTGCCCCCTTGAGAGATAGATTTGGCGTACAGTGTTGTTTAGAATTTTATAAGCCGGAGGAACTTCAGTTTATTATTAGCAGAGCGGCAGAAATTCTTAATGTAAGAATTGATGGTGACGGTGCAATGGAAATTGCTCGTCGCAGTCGAGGTACACCGCGTATTGCTAATCGATTGTTGAAACGTGTACGTGATTTTGCACAGGTTCTTAATGCAGAAGTTATAGGCAGACAATTAGCAGATGAAGCATTAGCACGGTTGGAGGTGGATCGTTATGGTTTTGACCGGAATGATCGTAAGATTATGACAACAATAGTTAAAACTTTTGGCGGCGGTCCAGTAGGCATAGAAACGATTGCGGCAGCTGTTAGCGAAGAAGCTGCGACTATTGAGGATGTTATTGAACCATATCTTATGCAGCAGGGCATGCTTAATCGAACTTCCCGTGGGCGAATGGCAACAAGAGAAGCTTATCGTTATCTAGGTCTGCCTTATCCGGAAGATGCAGGCAGGTGAAAATAAATGAAACTTTTATTACATGCTTGCTGTGGGCCTTGTGCCTGTTATCCTACGGAGAAACTTGCAGCTGAAAGAGTGAATTTTGATATTATATTTTTTAATCCAAATATTCATCCATATAAAGAATTTAAACATCGTTTGAGTACTCTGCGGGAGTTTTGTGAAAAAAAGCAGTATAATTTAATTATCAATAAAAATTATTCTTTGGAAGAATGTATTAGAGGTATGTTGAATGAAACTACAATTCGCTGTGCTTTTTGTTATCGTTTGCGTTTGCGTTATGTAGCTCAATTTGCTAAAGAAAATGGTTATGATGCTTTTAGTACAACGTTGCTTGTAAGTCCCTATCAGCGTCATGAACTTATAAGAAAAGAAGCTGAGGCTGCAGCAGCAGAGGTAGGGATATCTTTTTATTATGAAGATTATCGTCAGGGTTATCAGCGTGGTGTTGATATAAGTCTAAATATGGGATTGTATCGTCAGCAGTATTGTGGCTGTGTATTCAGTGAACGTGATCGTTATGAAATACGTAAGCGACAAAAAGAATCCTTTAAAGATAAGTTTATTGTTGTAAGTAAGCATATAAAAATGATAAATTCTGATAAATTTTGATTTTGGAAATTTATTTAAACTTTTTATGTTTGTAAAAAGTGAGTATTTTACTGTAATAGTGGAGGTCATTAATGCGCAATATTTTAAAACAAACCTTTGTGTTTTGTCTGACTTCTTTATTATTCATATTCTCGCATTCGGTGCAGGCAGAAGAAATTATTCGTGTTGCCTTGATTGAAGGACAGGCAACAGTAGAAATCAGTTGTAGTGATGAATTTGCAGTAAGTGACAGTTGGGGAAACACTGTAAACTTGCCAAAGGGAAAATATTTTGTGCATATAGAAAATGGCAAAGTAAATATGGGAGATTCATATAGCTTTAGAGGAGCAGTTACATTCAGCAATGATAAAAATAAATTATTGCCGAAGATTAATAAACGAAGCTATAGGGGTACTGTTAAGATAGTTCCTCAAAATGATGATAAACTGCTTGTTGTTAATGAGCTGTTTTTAGAAACTTATCTTGAAAGCGTATTACCAGCAAAAACTATGGTTGTTTGGCCCGATGAGGCAATTAAAGCACAGGCTGTAGCTGCACGCAGCTATGCTTTATATAAAAAGCAGCACAGTAATGGTATTTATGATATTAGTGCTAATGATAGTGAGTTGGACTATGAGGGTTATGGTAGTCAAATTGAAAAAGCAGCTGTTACTAAGTTGATAAAAGCAACAAGAGGTCAATATTTAGCTGACAGTAGTGGAAAAGCCGTGGAGGCTGTTTCTACATCCAGCAGTGGCGGTAAAACTGATAGTGCTGAGAATTTGTGGGGGCGCGAGATAAGTTATTTGCAGTCTGTTGAGGATTATGATAGTGACAGTCCGGAATATAATTGGGAGTATCGTGTTACACCTGCTGTTTTAGAAAATTTACTGGCACAGAGAGGCTATGTAATTGGTAAAATTACGAGCATTCGCCTTTCTCCTCTTGATGAGAAAGGGGCAGATAGAACCTTTACAGGAAGAGTAAAATATGTTATTTTATCTGGAAATGATGGTACAGCAAAGATTAGTGGTGCAGAATTACAGCAAATATTAGGCTTAAATAGTACACTTTTTGATTTAGAAACAGGTACACCTGTTCCTGAAACGCTGAAGATACCTATTGAAAATTACTATGGTATGGAAATTGGTAGTAAGGATGTTAATATAAAAGTTAAAGAGGATAATAGACCAGTTTGGAAGAATCTTATTCGCAGTTATCATAGCCTTACTGGTGGAAAAGAAGAAAAAATTATTTTCTATGGTAAGGGGAAAGGACATGGTCTTGGTTTAAGTGCGTGGGGAGCACGGGGAATGATAAATGCTGATGAAAAAAATACTTATAAAAGGATTTTAGCACATTATTATCCTGGTACTGTTTTAGTAAACTAATCGATATGTTGAATGAAATAAAGTTAAGATTTTAATATTAAAGAAAAGAGAGACAATAAATGTTAGTAACTGATTTTGATTATGAGTTGCCACAGGAGCAAATTGCACAACATCCGACTGAGCCGCGTGACCATTCGCGACTTTTGGTAGTAGACAAGCTGACTGGAGAAATTGAACATAAGCATTTTTATGATTTAGTTGAATATCTTAATCCAGGTGATTTGCTGGTGTTTAATGATACTCGTGTTATTCCTGCTAGACTTCATGGTATTAAAGATACAGGGGCACACGTTGAGATTTTTTTACTAACTCGTAAAAATGAAACAGATTGGGAAGCTTTGGTGCGCCCTGGTAAAAAACTGCAAATAGGTGCAAAGATTAACTTTAGTGAAGAACTGAGTTGCGAAGTCATTGCTCATACTGATTTTGGCGGTCGTGTAGTAAGGTTTAAATTTGAGGGTATTTTTGAAGAAATACTTGATCGTTTAGGAGAAACGCCGTTGCCTCCTTATATTACTGCACCGTTAGAAGATAAGGAACGTTATCAAACAGTTTATAGTCGTGAAAGGGGCAGTGCTGCTGCACCTACAGCAGGATTGCATTTTACTGAAGAGCTTTTACGGAAAATAAAAGAAAAGGGCTGCGAAGAGGTATTTGTTACCTTGCATGTAGGTTTGGGAACGTTCAGACCGGTAAGTGAAGCGAAAATTGAAGATCATAAGATGCATAAAGAGTTTTATACTGTATCACAACAAGCTGCTGATGCTGTGAATAAGGCAAAAGCTGAAGGACGCCGTATTATTGCTGTGGGAACTACGGCTGTACGTACACTGGAAGCTGCTGGGGAAGATGGTGTACTTCGAGCAGGAAGCGGTTGGACAAATATTTTTATCTATCCAGGGTATAAGTTTCGCTTGGTTGACGAACTGGTGACAAATTTTCATCTGCCGCAGAGTACTTTATTGATGCTGGTAAGTACATTATCTACGCGTGAAATTATGTTGCAGACATATAAAATAGCAGTAGAAGAAAAATATCGTTTTTTCTCTTTTGGCGATGCAATGTTTATTACTAATTTGCATAAAAAATAAGCATATATTGATACCATTTTAAGTATCAAATATATTATGAAAGGAAAAAATATGACAAAACATGCAGTAACTTATGAATTGATTAAAGAATGCAGTCGCAGTGGTGCACGTCTTGGGCGTTTGCACACACCGCACGGTACTTTCGAAACACCAATGTTTATGCCGGTAGGAACTCAAGCTACAGTAAAGACTTTGGCACCAGAGGAGCTGTATGATATGGGAAGTCAGGTTATTCTGTCTAATACATATCATTTGTTTCTGCGTCCTGGTCATGAACTTGTGCGTAAGGCTGGCGGATTGCATAAATTTATGAATTATAAGCGTGGAATGCTTACTGACAGTGGAGGATTTCAAGTTTTCAGTTTGGGGGCTATGCGCAAGATTACAGAAGAAGGAGTAATGTTTCGCTCACATATTGACGGCAGTAAGCAATTTTTATCTCCGGAAGTTTCTACAAAAGTACAGGAAGCTTTGGGAGCAGATATAGCTATGGCTTTTGATGAATGTATCCCTTATCCTGCGGAATATGATTATGCTAAAAGGTCTACAGAGCGAACAACTCGCTGGGCAAAACGTTGTTTAGATACACATACACGTGAAGACCAGTCAATGTTTGGTATTATCCAAGGTGGTATGTATCCTGAACTGAGGCGTTTGAGTGTAAAACAGCTTACGGAGATGGATTTTGCTGGTTATGGTATAGGCGGTCTTTCGGTTGGAGAACCAAAACCGATGATGTATGATATTTTGGAACATACAACAGAACTTATGCCTAAAGATAAAGCTCGTTATCTGATGGGTGTTGGTACTGCTGATTGCATAGTAGAAGCTGTAAATTTAGGTGTAGATATGTTTGACTGCGTATTTCCTACCCGTGTAGCGCGTAATGGCACTGCTATGACTCATACAGGGCGTTTAGTTGTACGTAATGCTGCATATGCAGAGGATTTTCGTCCAATTGAAGATGGCTGTCAATGCTATGCTTGCCGCAATTTCAGCAGAGCCTATATAAGACATTTATTTAAAGCAGAAGAAATTTTTGGCTTACGTCTTTTATCTATTCATAATCTATATTTTCTGCTTAATTTTACTAAAGAAATTCGTGAAGCGATTGCTGAAGACAGATTTCCAGAATTTCGTGAAAGATTTTTGGAAAATTATTGTGGCTAACAAGGATTTTTTGATTTTATATAGAATATATATAAGTGGTATAAATTGTTATAAAAATAAGTATAACAAAAAAGCAAGTTTGTCCGGATTTGCAGATTGTATTTAAATGTGGAGGTGTAAAATATGCAAGGTGGAGATACAATGGCATTGCTCAACTCCCTCTGGCCTTTTGTGCTGATGGGCGGCATATTCTATTTTATGCTGTGGAGACCCCAAAAAAAAGAACAGCAGAAACGATTGGATTTGTTAAACAGCTTAAAAGAGGGGGATGAAATAATTACCATTGGCGGTATTTATGGTACTATAACTGCTATTTCTGAAAAACGTGTTAAAGTTAGGGTTGCTGAAAACGTAGATATAGAAATGGCACGTAATGCTGTAAGTGGTTTTCAAAATCCTTCAAGAAATTCCTGATGAGTATTAGCGTAGGCAAAACTGAGTTACGCAACAACTTAAAAAAGTTACGCACTGGATTTTCCAGAGAGCAGGTAACTGCCAGCAGCCTGCAGGTAAGCCGCAATATACTGGCCTGTGATGCATATCGCAAAGCGAAGTGTATCATGGGCTATTTGGCTTTTGGCAATGAACTTTCTGTAGATTTGGTATTAAGTCAAGCTTTAGCTGATGGTAAATTTGTTGCAGTTCCTCATATTATTTCTTCTATGGACATGATATCAGTGCATCTTAGAAATATGGATGATTTTGATTTGGATCGTTATGGTATACGGTCTATACGCTGCCCTTTTGAAAAGGTGCTGCCGCAGACCTTAGATTTAATACTGGTGCCTGGAGTGGCCTTTGGTAGTGATGGCAGCAGACTGGGAATGGGGGCAGGATACTATGACCGCTTTCTGCCACAGGCAGATAAGGCACTTTTTATGGGAATAGCATATGATCAATTGATACAGTCGCAGTTGCCTGCTGATAATTATGATATTTTTATGCAGTGTTTGGCAAGTGAAAGCGGAATAACCACTCTCAGCCGCTTTAACTAATATATTAAATCTATAATATTTTAAGGAGGAAATGATTTTGCGTTGGAATGAGTTCGGGAAATTTCTGATTATTGTTTTAGCAATTATCGGTGGTTTCTGCGTATACATCTCACCTTTGGCTAATTCTATTAAACAGGGATTGGATCTGCAAGGCGGTACACATGTTGTTTTGCAGGCTGTAGATACTCCAGAGCTTAAGGTAGATGATGATGCGGTTAACCGCAGTGTAAAAATTATTGAGCGTCGTGTTAATGAGTTGGGTTTAACAGAACCTGTTATTCAACGTCAAGGCAAGGATCGTATAATTGTTGAGCTTCCTGGTGTAAAGGATCCTGAAAAAGCTATAGCTATGCTTGGTCGTACAGCAATGCTGCAATTTAAAGATGAAAGTGGAAAAGTTGTGCTGACAGGCAGTGATTTGAAGGATGCTAAAGCACAGGTATCTCAGGGAAATCAGGCTGTAGTAAGCTTGGAGTTCAGTGATGAGGGTGGCAAAAAATTTGCTGATTTAACTGCACGAAATGTAGGCAGAAAAATTGCTATTGAGCTTGATGGCGAAGTACTTACAGCTCCTGTTGTTCAAGAAGCAATTACAGGAGGTCGTGCACAGATTTCTGGTTCTAGAAATGTAGAAGAAGCAGAACATTTAGCTATATTACTGCGTAGCGGCAGTTTGCCTGTAAAAATTGAGCTTTTGGAAAACAGAACAGTAGGACCTACTCTTGGTCAAGATTCTAAAGACAAGAGTATAAAAGCTTTTAGTATTGGTATTATTGGTGTATTTGTTTTTATGCTTCTATTCTATCGTTTAGCTGGTGTAGTAGCGGATATAGCTTTACTTTTATATGTTATGCTGTTGCTTTTGGTAATGCGTTATTTAGGTGCTACATTAACGTTACCGGGTATTGCAGGTATAATTCTTTCTGTTGGTATGGCTGTAGATGCTAACGTATTGATTTTTGAACGTTTTAAGGAAGAGGTTAAACGAGGAAAAACTTTACGCAGTGCTATGGATTCAGGTTTTAGTCGCGCTATAGTTACTATTTTAGATTCGAATTTGACAACTATAATGGCAGCTATTGTTTTGTTTTATCTTGGTACAGGACCGATAAAAGGCTTTGCTGTTACTTTGGCATTAGGTACTTTACTGAGTATGTTTACAGCAGTAACGGTAACAAAATTCCTTTTGCGTTTTCTTATTTATAGTAATTTCACAAAAAATCCCGCTTTCTTTGGTGCAAAGGCGCCTAAGGCTGCAGATGCCAAGGAGGTGGCTAAATAATGAAATTTTCTATTGTAAAACGTTATAAAATTTTCTTTGCTATAACTATAACATTTTTATTAATTGGTATTGGTTCTATGCTGTTTAAAGGATTTAATCTGGGAATTGATTTTACTGGCGGCAGCATTATGGATTTGGAGTTCAATAAACCTGTTAGTGTTTCACAGGTACGTGATGTACTTAAAGAGCGTAATCTTGGAAATGCTATAATTCAGTTGGAAAGCAGTGATACTAATGTTACTTCTGCTAAAGGTGTACTTATTCGTACAGGCGTAATTAATGATGAGCAGCGTCGACAGGTAATGGAAGATTTAAAAGGAACTTTAGGTGATTTTTCTATTCAGCGTGTAGAAAATGTTGGCGCTACTGTTGGCAGCGAACTAATTCAGCAAGCTTGTTTAGCAATCTTTCTTTCTTGGTTTTTGATGATTGCTTATATTACTATACGTTTTGAGTTTAAATTTGCTCTAGCAGCGATAATTGCTTTAGTTATTGATGTAGCAGTAACACTTAGTTATTTTTCATTATTCCATATGGAATTGGATTCATCCTTTGTGGCTGCTTTATTGACTGTAGTTGGTTATTCTGTAAATGGTACAATTGTTATCTTTGATCGTATACGTGAAAATCTTAAAATTCATCGACGCAGCGAAAGTATAACCGATATGATTGATAACAGTATTTGGCAAACGATGGGTCGTAGTATTTATACTGTTGGTACTTCATTATTTGCTGTTGTTGCTATTTTCCTTTGGGGAGGCGACACTATACGCAATTTTGCTTTTGCAATGCTTGTTGGTTTTTCCAGTGGTGCCTATACTTCAACATTATTAGCAGGTCCTTTGTGGATGCTGCTTCGAGGCCTTAAACCTGGTAAAGATTAATAAAAATTATATATCAAAACTGTTATATTAGTTGATATCTACCCTCCTTGCTAAACTAAATAGTAAGGAGGGGATTTTTATAAGAAAATAAATATTTAATAATGGATAATTTTGCTTTATGAGTTGAAACTTTTGCTGTTTGCACATCTTTGATATACATGATATAATGAGCCGTAGCTTTGAAAAATAGTTTTAAGAGGTTTAGATATTGGATTTTTGAATTATTAGTTTTTAGTAATTTATTATTTGATTGACTAATATATGATATGGAGAAAGTATGGATAATGTATTTGATCTTGTAGAAGATTTTTATAATCAAGATGAAGAATGGAACTCAATACTTCGTCAAAATTATGCTGAAGGTTTTTTACGTTTGAAAATATGGCAGGGAACAAGTGAATATAGACTGGTAAAAATATGGGATTACATTACAGTATTATGTATCTATTTAGGAAATTCAGAAAATTTTCTTGGTGATATGTCACGGGAAAATTTTATAGATTGTGTAGCCTGGTGCTGCCGTAATGTATCTGATTTTACGGCAACATCAGATAATATTAGTGATTTTTTAGATGTAATGGCTGAATTCTACAATTATTTGAAAAAAAAGCATATTATCAGCACAGATGAAGCACCTGTTGAGGCTAAGGTTAAATTGTTAGCAGACAATAAGGTGCAGATGTTAGATAATGAGGGTAAGTTTTTGCCAGAATATGAGCGTTATAATTTGTATTCGACACCTGATTTGCCAGCAAAAGTATTTCTTAATATAGGGGAACGTTTACAGGGTCTCTTGGAAACTATGCAGACTTTTTTTCGTGATCCTAAGTACAAGCGAGATATAGAAAGAGCTAATTTTCTTTATGGTGGTATTTTGCTGAGTACCGAAATGAACGAAAAATCAGAAAGTGATGAATATAGACAGACTTTTTGGGATTATTTTTTATTTGATTATCATATGATTGTTGATGATAAAACTCCTTTGCAGCATTTTTATGATGAGTGCTGTCTTTCTGGATTTTTACATAAAGAAAATGTAAGCAGGGACGTGTTGCAGGAACTTTTGCAAATAAAGTTCGTATTGTTTGAAATTATAGAAAAAACACCTGAAGGAATGTTTTTCTGTAGAAATGTATTGACTGATGAAGAATATATGTTAGTTCTTCCTATTGAAGAAAATACTGAAACTGATGGTTATATATTTATGGGCCATATTTTTTACAATGATACTATGGTTATGAACTTTTTACGTGGAGTTTTGATGAGTAATGCTTCGCGTAAGAGATTCTTTAAAGTTTTAAACGATGCTAAGGAATGGTTTGCAATACGTAGTGGAGGCGAGATGAGCTGGAATGATTTTGTCAGCCGTAATTCGATTTTTTTAAGGCATGTTTCTCTTATTTATGCTTCCTATATGCGGATGGAGGGGTTTAATTATCAAACACAGATTGTGAATTATAAGGCAAATAAGCTTTTACATGATAAGGTAACTAATTTGATTGGAAAAATGATGAGCAGTTATTCTTTTTCTGTATATGATATTCGTTTAGCACAAACGATGTGGAGTGATTATCTAAAGAGTTCGGGAAAAATATCAGAAAATATTCATGTAGCAGAAATTTGGGCTGCTGGGGTTATATATAATTTTATCAAATTGAATGCAGTTTATACTTATAATATAGATCAGATTGCTGAAATGTGTTATGGTGTTCCTAAAGGTTCTGTTTATAGTACTGGAAGGGAGATAAATAAGTCGTTGAAATTGGAAAAGCATGATCCACGGTATGTAAATGAAGAGGGATTATTGTTAATGTTGTTGCAATAAAGGAGGGAAAGTTAATGAAATGCGGTTTTTGTGGTCGAGAAGTTGATAAAGGAACAATAGAGTGTCCGTATTGTCATTATCGTTTTCAAGTAGATGCCCAGGTTTTAACACCTAAGGAACGAGATAGCTTTGATGGTGTAACTATAGATGAAGATATGGGTACTAATGAAAATACAAGCTCAGTGTATAATGAAGAGTATAACAATAATGCCTATAATAAAAATCAGACTGTACCGCCTAATCTGCGTGTACATACTTTTGGCTGTGGCAGCGGTATTTTAATGACTTTTCTGATTTTATGCGGTATTTTAGCAGTATTTTTCTTTTTACTGCCGACATTTATTGTTTTTGCTGCTATAGGGGCTGTTGTAGTTTTTATTTTACGTTTATTTTTATAAAATTTAATTGTAATATAAAACATTCAATGATTATAAAATCATTATAAATTAGGCTAGATTTAGTATAGAACTATAGTATACCTGCAAGCTATCATTTAAATTCATAAATAACTAGGAATTTAAATGAAAACTTGCTTGTAATGTGAATATTTTGTTGCATTATTTGCATGATATATAAAGAAAAATAGGTGATATCTATGAGATATCACCTATTTTTTATATAGCTTATAAGATTTTGTGTTTTATGATTTACCAGTGAAAAAAAGTTTTAAAGTAGCTGAGCGGGAAAAAATATATGTTAGTATTATACTCAATAAAAGAGAACAGCATACAATTAAAATATAAGAGAAAATAACCTTTTTGACAGTCATAATAATGCCAAAATAATTATATAAACTGGTGAGCCAATCAAGCAATAGTGGATGAATAAAATATATAAGCATAGAGTAGGAAGAAAGTAAAGTTAGATTTTTTAAAAATAAAGAAGCAGTTATGTTTTTTGATGCTTTACGTTCAAGAAAATCTAGTGTTAGGCAAAAGAACAGCAGTGACCCTATTGTATAATATAATCCTTGCGGACTGAGCTGATGATAAGTATTAGCAAGGTCAATTAATGTATAGCCTTTACTATACATTGCATTATAACAGCTATAAACGTCATATATAATAGCAGTAATATAAATAAGTACTACACTTATAGCATGTTTGCGTAATATGGCTAATAATTGTTGCCAGTATAAAGCTGCTAGGCCGCCGATTATAAAAATAAGCAGATAATGTAAAGGAAGATAGTTAAGGCGATAATTGAAGAAATTTTTTGCCAGAACGCTCCAGGTGGCTGTATTTAAGCTAGAATGGGTTGTCCACCAGTTAAAAAGAAGCTGGAAAACAAATAACAGGACTAGCATAAAAGATATATTGTGGTGTATAATTATACGCAGAAGGTTTCGCCATAAAGGATAGCTGCCATAAAACCAAAGTAAGATAACCATGAAATATAGATGGTAACAACCTAAGCCGAAAAAGAGTACGAAAGCAACGTGCAATGGTTCCCAACTGACAAATCCTGGAGGTAAAATGAGCCAAAAATAAAGCATATAAAACAGCGACCAGCTTAGGTAAGGCAAAGCTGCTCCTCGCAGGCGTTTCTTCATAAAGTCAATATAATTCAGTGTACTGCCAGTTAAAAGGCCCTTGTCATTGCAGACTAGACCATAGCCGGAAATAAAAAAGAAGGAGGGGACGCTGTAACGACTTAATATCTCTAAAAAAAGATAAAGAATAAAGTTATCAGGAGCAAGCGCAAGACTGCCTACATGAATGCCGATAACGCCTAGCATACACAGACCGCGCATATTATCAATAATTGTGTTGCGCATATATATTCCTTTCGTTTTGTATTTAAGCAAACATTGATTAATTGTATTCATTATACTACATCAGACTGTATACTGCTATAGCTTTACTGTTACTAATTATCTGCAAAAAAATGCATGAAATATTTGACGTATAGGCCACATGGGTGTAAAATATATACAATCAATTTTCACCTTTAAAATGGTCCCGTGAGACTACAAGGTTTAATCTTTATTTTGATTGATGGAATAAGCCTTCGTGTCCCCTCGTGGGTCAAGAAGGCTTTTATTTATTAATGTAATTATATTATCAGGAGGTAAAGCTAATGGCTAAATCAAATGTATCTCTGGGTGGCAGAGATATACTGGATCTGGAAAGCCTCAGTGTAGAAGAAATTGAACTGGTTTTAAAAACAGCTGAGGAAATGAAGAAGATTATGAAGAGGGATATCAAAAAGGTACCTTCATTGCGTGGCAAGTCCATTATTAATCTGTTCTATGAACCCAGTACCCGTACTCGTACATCCTTTGAGCTTGCCGGTAAATATTTGGGGGCTGATGTAGTTAATATTACGACATCTTCTTCAAGTGTAGTGAAAGGTGAATGCCTGCGCGATACTATTCTGACTGTACAATCTATGGCGTGCGATGCAATTGTAATGCGTCATCCTATTGAGGGTGCTGCTGCTTATGCTGCTAAGGTTGCAGATCCTGTAATTATCAATGCTGGTGATGGTGCACATGCACATCCATCACAGGGTTTTCTTGATATGTTTACCATTCGTGAGCAGGGAAAAGATCTAAAAGGTTTAAAAATGGCTATTATCGGTGATATTTTATATAGCCGTGTGGCTCGTACTAATATTGCTGCCTGGACTAAAATGGGAGCTGAAGTACATGTGGCTGGACCTATGACACTGCTGCCGCATGATATTGCTTCTTTGGGAGTAACTGTACATAAACGTGTGGAAGAAGCTATCGAGGACGCCGATGTTATTGATATTCTGCGCATTCAATTGGAACGCCAAAAGAAAGGTTTATTTCCTTCACCGCGTGAATATGCACGTATTTTTGGTATCAATGAGAAGCGCCTGAAACTTGCTAAGCCGGACGTAACCGTACTGCATCCCGGTCCTATGAATCGTGGTTTGGAAATTTCCTGGGAAGTTGGTTACTGTGATAATGCTGCAATTCGTACAGAAGTACAAAATGGTGTAGCTGTACGTATGGCACTCTTATTCTTGACTTTGACAGGAGGTAAACACATTGAAAACGTTGATTAAAAATGGCAGGGTTGTAGATCCCAGCCAAAATATAGATGCAGTAATGAATATTCTTGTAGAGGATGGCAAGATTAAAGCTTTAGGTGTATCTGTTGATGAGTCTGCTGATGAAGTTTATGATGCAACTGGCTTAGTTGTAGCTCCTGGATTGATTGATTTGCATACGCATATGCGTGAGCCTGGTTTGGAAGCTAAAGAAGATATTATCAGTGGAACAATGGCAGCAGCTGCTGGTGGTGTTACGACTGTTGCTTGTATGCCTAATACTAAACCAGTAATTGATACTTCTATTATTGTCAGCGGTATTAAAGAGCGTGCTCGTGAAGAGAGCTATGCTAATGTTGAGGTTATTGGTGCTATAAGCAAAGGAGAAAACGGTGAAGAATTAGCAGAGATGGGCGATATGGCAGAAAAGGGTGCGATAGGCTTTTCTGATGATGGTCATTATGTAAAAAGTTCCCGTTTGATGGTGCTGGCTGGTAAATATATTACTGCTTTTGACAAGCCGCTGATTCTGCACGCTGTAGATCCTGAGTTAGACGCTGAAGGATATATGCATGAAGGTCTAGTTTCTGCACGTATCGGTGTACCGGGTGTACCTGCTATTGCTGAAGATATTGCTGTTGCGCGTGACTGTATTATTGCCGAATATACTGGGGCACATATACATATCTGTCATGTGGCTTCTAAAGGTGCTATAGATATTATTCGACAGGCTAAGAAAAAGGGTGTTAATGTAACAAGTGAAGTAACTGTACATCATTTGACACTTACTGATGATGCCTGTGCTGATTATAATCCTGCTACACGTGTAAATCCACCGCTGCGCAGTGCAGATCATGTTCAAGCAATGCGTGAGGCTGTACTTGATGGTACTGTGGATGCTGTAGTAACAGATCACTCTCCGCACGCTCCGGAAGAAAAAGATGTTGAATTTCGCTATGCTCCGAATGGTTTCTGCGGCTTAGAAACATCTTTGGCAGTAATGCTGACTGACTTATATCATACTAATATATTTGACTTAAAAACTATTATTAGTAAAATGAGTTGTGAACCGGCAAAAATATTCAATTTGGCTGGAGGAACTTTAAAAGAAGGCAGTACAGCTGATATAACAATTATGGATTTAAATAAAGAATGGACTGTAGACAGTTCTAAATTTTATACACGCGGCAAGTTTACCCCGTATGAAGGAAAAGCATGTAAGGGTAAGGCTGTTGCCACTATGCTGCATGGCAATTTTGTAATGAGAGATGGTGTAGTATGCACAAAACGTTAAAAAAAGGTAAATTAGTTTTAAAAGACGGCAGTGTTTATGAAGGAACACTTTATGGTAAACGCAATGCGGTAGGTGAAGTTGTATTCACTACTGGTATGAGCGGTTATCAGGAAACGTTGACAGATCCTTCTTTTTGCAGCCAGATAGTAGTTATGACCTATCCTCTGGTTGGTAACTATGGCTGTAATCATTTATTCAGCCAAGGACCCAAGTGTTATTTTCAGGGATTTGTTATTGGTGAACTTTGCGACTGTCCAAGCAACTGGCGCAACGAACAAAGTTTGGAAAGTTTTCTTGATGAACAGGACATTCCTACCCTTGTAGGAGTTGATACTCGTGCAATTACTCGTAAACTACGTGATTATGGCGTGTTGCAGGGGGTAATTGTTCCGGCTGAAATGTCTGACGAAGAAGTTGCAGAACTTTTGAAAACTCATGAAATTCATAATCAGGTGGAACAGGTTTCCACACCGGAAATCTATACTATGGGTGAAGGAAAACTGCATGTTGCGGTTTTAGATTTTGGTATTAAGCGTAACATTCTTAATTATCTTGTAGGTTTTGGTGCTCATTTAACTGTGTTTCCTGCAGCTACTAATGCAGAAGAAATATTGCGTTATAATCCAGATGGTATTTTCCTGTCTAATGGACCTGGAGATCCAAAGGATTTGCCTAATGTTATTGAAAACATAAAGAAATTGATTGGCAGAAAACCTATTTTTGGTATCTGCTTAGGTCATCAGTTGATGGCATTGGCTAATGGTGCAGATACCTATAAAATGAAATTTGGTCATCGTGGTTTTAATCAGCCGGTAAAAGATTTGAGCAGCGGACGTATCTATATCAGTTCTCAGAATCATGGTTATGCTGTGGATGAAAAATCATTGGATGGCAAGGGTATCAATATTACTCATATTTCTATGAATGATGGAACTGTTGAAGGTTTAGAATACAAGAATCATCCTACTTTTACTGTACAATATCATCCAGAAGCTTGTCCTGGACCTGGGGATCATGAGTATTTGTTTAAACGTTTTGTTGATATGATGGAGGGTCGTTAATTATGCCGAAACTTAGTAATATAAAAAGGGTACTTGTAATCGGCTCCGGCCCTATAATTATTGGTCAGGCTGCTGAATTTGACTATGCAGGCACTCAAGCTTGTCGTGCCTTAAAAGAAGAAGGTCTTGAGGTTATTCTGGTAAACAGTAATCCGGCTACGATTATGACAGATGTTCATGTTGCTGACCGTGTATATGTTGAGCCTATAAATTTAGAATTTTTAGAAAGCGTTATTAAACGTGAGCGTCCTGATTCTTTGTTAGCAACTTTGGGCGGACAAGTTGGTCTGAACATGGCTATGAAACTGGAAGAAAAAGGTATTTTAAGCGAGTATAATGTACGCCTTTTAGGAACTCAGATTAGGGCAATCAGACGCGGTGAGGATCGCGAGCTGTTCAAAGAAACGATGGAAAAAATTAATCAGCCTATTCCTGAAAGTACTATCGTTGAAACAGTAATGGCAGCTTGTGAATTTGGTAAAAAAATTGGTTATCCTCTTATTGTACGTCCTGCGTACACTTTGGGTGGTACTGGTGGCGGTATTGCAGATAATGAGGACGAACTCATTGATATTGTACAAAAAGGCTTGGGTTACAGTCCTATAGGTCAGTGTCTTATTGAACGCAGTATTGCTGGATGGAAAGAGATAGAATTTGAAGTAATTCGTGATGCTGTTGATAACTGCATTACTGTATGCTCAATGGAAAATCTTGATCCTGTAGGCGTACATACTGGTGATTCTATAGTTGTAGCTCCTGCACAGACTCTGAGCGATAGGGAAGTACAGCTGCTGCGCCAGGCTTCCATTGATATTGTGCGTGAATTGGGTGTAGTTGGTGGATGTAATGTACAATTGGCACTTGATCCTAATTCTGAAAATTATTATGTAATTGAAGTTAACCCTCGTGTAAGCCGTAGTTCTGCTTTGGCTTCTAAAGCTACAGGCTATCCTATTGCTAAGGTTACCAGCAAAATTGCTGTTGGTTATAATTTAGATGAAATTGAAAATGCTGTTACAAAAAAGACAAAAGCCTGCTTTGAACCTACAATAGATTATATCGTTTTGAAGTTCCCGCGTTGGCCTTTTGATAAATTTGTTACAGCTGACCGTACTTTAGGAACTCAGATGAAAGCAACCGGTGAGGTTATGGCGATTGAGCGCAGTATGGAAGCTTCTATGCTCAAGGCTGTGCGTTGTTTAGAAATTGGTCTAAATCATCTGGAGATGCCCGAATTGAAAGCATTGAGCGATGAAGAAATACATGAACGTATTAAATTGATTGATGACGAGCGTTGTTTTGTTGTTGCAGAAGCTATGCGTCGCGGTATTGCGATTGATGAGATTAATGCTATTACTAAGATAGACAAATGGTTCCTTTTTAAAATTCAGAATATCATAAAAATGGAAAAAGCACTGGCAACACATGAATTTACTCCAAGCCTGTTACGTAAGGCTAAGAAGATGGGTTTTGCTGATGCTGTTATTGCTAAATATGTAGGTAAAACTGAATTTGAAATTCGTGAATTGCGTAAGGTTAATGGTATTCTTCCTACATATAAGATGGTTGATACCTGTGCTGCTGAATTTGAAGCTGCTACTCCGTATTATTACTCTTGTTATGAAACGGAGGATGAAGTAAAGGTAAGCGATAAGAAGAAAGTAGTTGTTTTAGGTTCTGGGCCTATTCGTATTGGTCAAGGCGTAGAGTTTGACTATTGCTCTGTACATTGTGTGTGGGCGCTTAAAGAAATGGGTTATGAAACTATCATCATTAATAATAATCCAGAAACTGTTTCTACAGATTTTGATATCGCTGATAAGCTGTATTTTGAACCACTTACTGTTGAAGATGTACTTAATGTTATTGAGAAAGAAAAACCTGAGGGCGTTATTGTACAGTTTGGCGGTCAGACGGCTATTAATCTGGCAGGTCCGCTTTCTCGTGCAGGTGTGAAGATTTTAGGCAGTAGTGTTGATAGTATTGACCGTGCAGAAGATCGTGAGCGTTTTGATGAACTTTTGACTAGCTGCGATATTCCTCGGCCTAAAGGACATACTGTATTTGATACAGAGGGTGCATTAGCTGCGGCACATGATGTGGGTTATCCGACAATGGTTCGTCCTTCTTATGTATTAGGCGGACGAGCTATGGAAATCGTTTATAATGATGATGAACTTAAACATTATATGTCCAGTGCTGTAAAGGCATCTCCGGAACATCCAGTATTAGTTGACCATTATTTACAAGGAACAGAAGTAGAGGTTGATGCTATCTGTGATGGTAAAGAAGTTTTGATTCCTGGTATAATGGAACACGTTGAGCGTGCTGGTGTACACAGTGGTGACTCTATTGCTGTTTATCCGCCGCGCAGTCTGTCCGAAGGTGTAATTCGTACTATTATCAGCTATACTAATAAGATGGCTTTGGGATTAGAAGTAAAAGGTATGATTAATATTCAGTACATTGTTCGTGATGAGCACGTTTATGTTATTGAAGTTAATCCGCGTTCTTCCAGAACTGTACCGTTCCTTAGCAAGGTAACAGGCGTACCTATGGTAGATGTTGCTACTAAGTGTGCAATGGGAGAATCCCTGCGTAAACAGGGCTTTAAGCCTGGTCTGCGCCTTTTCCCTGATTATTATGCTGTTAAAGCGCCTGTATTCAGCTTTAATAAAATGAGTAATGTAGATATTACCTTAGGACCTGAAATGAAATCTACTGGTGAAGTTATGGCATGTGATTATCAGTACAGCCGTGCTTTGTACAAAGCTTGCATTGCTGCTGGTATCAATGTGCCGCATGAAGGTGCTATTCTTGTTACTGTTGCTGATATGGATAAACCAGAAGCGGTAGAAATTGCTAAAGGCTTTGAAGATTTGGGTTATATTGTTACAGCTACTGGTGGTACAGCTGAATATCTCAAGGAGCATGGAGTTAATGTCAGTGTAGCGACAAAAGTAAGTGAAGGACATCCTAATATTTTAGATGATATTAAATCCGGACGTATTGGTATGGTTATTAATACTACTAATCATGGTCGTGATGCGGAACGTGATGGTTTTAAAATTCGCCGTTCTACAGTAGAACATGCTATTGCCTGCCTGACTTCTATGGATACTGCACGTGAATTGCAGCGAGTTATGAGTGCTATGCGCCGTCGCCGTGTGGTAAGTGTTATTGCCTTGCAGGATCTTACCTGGGAGGACTGATTATGTCTAAGACTATTGCTAATGCTAGAGTAATTGGACAACGAGTTTTAAACAGTACTACAAAATTGATAGATGTTTATGCACCAGAAATAGCTAATCAGGCTGTGCCGGGACAATTTGTTAATGTTCAGGTATGCAGAAGTACTGTCCCTTTGCTGCGCAGACCATTTGGTGTAGCTGGTGTAAATAAGGCGCAGGGATATTTTACAATGATTTATCGCATTATTGGCGAAGCAACACATATTCTTGCAGAAGTTTGTACTGGTGATGAACTCAGCATAGTAGGGCCGTTAGGTCATGGCTTTGATATGAGTGCTAAAAAGCCGTTGCTGGTAGGCGGCGGCTTAGGCTTGGCACCACTGTTTTTTCTAGCAGAGGGATTTGGCAGTAATGTAAGTGATATTCTTATGGGCGGACGCACAAAAGAAGAACTTTTTTGGACGAAACTTTATAATGGTTTGTGTAAAAATGTTTATTTGACTACAGATGATGGCAGTGCTGGTATAAAGGGAACGGTTATGGCACTGTTGCCCCAGCTGTTGGCAGAAAGTGGATATGACTGTGTTTATGTCTGCGGTCCTGTGCCGATGATGCGTGCTGTTGCTGCTGCTTGTGCGGAAGCTGATGTTAAATGTCAGGTATCCTTGGAAAAATATATGGCTTGTGGATTGGGTGCTTGTTTGTCTTGTGCCTGTGAAGGCATTGGCAGAAGAATTAAGGTTTGCAAGGACGGGCCGGTATTTTGGGCTGAGGAGGTAGGCGAATGGTAAACTCATTATTGTATGATGGACGCCTGGCAGTTGATATTGCTGGGTTGGGCATGGCAACGCCTGTTACTACTGGTTCAGGTACCTTTGGCTTTGGTTTGGAATTTACTGATTTCCTTGATTTGGAAAAGATTGGTGCTGTTACAGTAAAAGGAACATCCCTAGAGCCGGCAGCAGGTAATAAAGGTCAACGTGCTGTAGAAACACCTTCTGGTATGCTAAACTGTATTGGTTTGGAAAATCCTGGGAGTGACTATTTTTTACAGCAAACGCTGCCGCAGCTGAAACAATATAATGTACCTGTTATAGTTAATATATACGGACATACGCCGGAGGAATATGGTGCAGTAGCCAAAAAGTTGGATGTTGATGGAGTTGATGCTGTAGAAATCAATATTTCCTGTCCTAATGTAAAAGAAGGCGGTATTGTTTTCGGAACAGTACCGGAAGCAGCGGCGGCAGTAGTACGTGAGGTAAAGGCTAATACCAGTAAAATGGTAATAGCTAAGCTTTCACCGAATGTTACTGATATTGTACTTATGGCAAAAGCCGTTGAGGCAGCTGGTGCTGATGCAATTTCTATGATAAATACACTTTTAGGGACAAAGATAGATATAGAACGTCAACGTCCTGTTTTGGGAAATGTTACCGGTGGTCTTAGCGGGCCTTGCATCCGTCCTGTAGCAGTGCGTTTAGTTTATCAAGTAGCACAGGCTGTACATATTCCTATTATTGGTATGGGTGGAATAATGTGTGCTGAAGATGCAATTGAGTTTATGCTTGCAGGAGCCAGTGCTGTGGCTGTAGGAACCGCAAATTTTATTCAGCCTGATATAGCAGAAAAAATTGCACTTGGTATGTTATCTTATCTTGACAGACACAAACTGCAAAATATTACAGAGATTGTTGGTGCAGCTTTGCCTAAAGGTAAGCAGTCAATGCCCCTTTTTTGTAAATATTAGATAGCTATGTATTATCAGATATGGTAATAATATGAGCTTTTGTTGCAGATAAAATGACCTTGCTATAAACCATATGATAGGATAGGAGTTGATTATATGCAGCATGATGATAGATTGATTGTGGCTCTTGATTTTCCAACTTTAGAACAAGCTAAAGCCTGTGTACTTGAATTAGGTGAAGCAGTTAGCTATTATAAAGTAGGCATGGAGCTTTACTATGCTGTTGGCAGTGAAATTATCAGATTCTTAAAAACGCAGGGAAAGCACGTTTTTTTAGATTTAAAACTTCAGGACATACCTAATACTGTTGCACATGCTTTGACTGTACTTAGTGAACTTGGTGCAGATATGATGAATGTGCATGCAGTAGGCGGCAAAAAAATGATGGCAGAAGCGGTAAAAGCTGTACATGAGGCTGCTGATAAATCAGGTCGTCCAGCACCTAAACTGATAGCTGTTACAATTCTTACCAGCATGGATAATGAGCAATTTGTTGATTTGAACTATAAAAATACAATTGCAGAGCAGGTTATCAGTCTTGCAAAATTGGCAAAGACTGCAGGAATGGATGGCGTAGTTGCTTCACCGCAAGAGGCAGCAGCTATTCGTGAAGCTTGTGGGGAAGACTTTTTGATTGTTACTCCTGGTGTTCGTCCTGCTGGAAGTGATTTGAATGATCAAAAGCGTGTAGCGACACCAGCTGGAGCTCTTAAAAATGGCTCAAGTCATATTGTTGTAGGCAGACCTGTTACTAAGGCTGAGAACAGACAAGTTGCAGCAATGGCTATTGTAGATGAAATCAAAGGAGTGTAAAGCTAAATGACAGTTTTAGATGAAAAAGATGTTATGAAAATGCTTGAGGAAACTGAAGCAGTACTGCATGGTCATTTTTTGTTGACTAGTGGTTTGCACAGTCCTATGTATGTTGAAAAATTTAATGTTTTGCAACATCCTAAGTATACTGAACGTTTATGTCAGGAAATTGCACGTCGTTATGCAGATGATAAGGTTGAGCTTGTTGTAGGACCTATGACCGGCGGAATTTTGTTAGCACACGAAGTTGGTAAAGCTTTAGGTACACGTGCTATTTTTACTGAACGTGAAAATGGAAAAATGACCTTGCGTCGTGGTTTTCAGATTCCTGCTGGAACACGTGTTCTTGTTGTTGAGGACATTGTTACTACTGGCGGCAGTGTTAAAGAGGTTATGGAAGTCGTTAAAGAGCATGGCGGTGAACTTGTTGGTGTAGGCTTATTAGTAGACCGCAGTGGTGGTAAAGTAGATTTTGGTGTAAGAACTGAGGCTTTACTGCATTTGAATGTTGAAACCTATAAACCTGAAACTTGTCCGTTATGTGCCAAAGACATGCCATTCACGAAGCGTGGCAGAACTGGTAAATAATTAATTGTTGAATACATACTAAAGTAAATTATTATATTAGCTTTAAATAGTCAAAAAAGTGCAGCAGTTTTGAATAACTGATGCACTTTTTTGTTATGTAAAAGGAAATGTTATTTTACATAGCCTTAACATTTGTATAATACTCCTTTAACAATTATATTTTATACTAATCCTAGAAACCACAAAGATGGTTGAAGGAGGAAAATAAAAATGAAGTTGAAAAAAGTTGCATGTTTAGGCTTAGCTGCTATGGTTGCCCTGGGTGCTTTGGGATGTGGCAGCGATAATAAAGCTGCTGATAAGAATACTTCTGGTGCTAAGATTACCGGCAGTGTGACTGGCAGTGGTTCTTCTGCATTACTGCCGCTGGCAAAAGATGCAGCTGCTAAATTTAAAGCTAAAAATCCAGACGTTTCTATTACACTTAATGGTGGCGGCAGTGGTACTGGCTTAAAACAGGTTGCTGATGGCAGTGTTAATATTGGTAATTCTGATGTACCTGCTGAAAGTAAATTAAAACCTGAAATTGCTAAAGGACTTGTTGATCACAAAGTGTGTGTTGTAACTATGGCTCCAGTAATTAATAAAGATCTTGCAACAAAAGTAAAAAGTTTAAGTAAAGCACAATTAACTGATATTTTTACAGCAAAGGTAACTAATTGGAAAGATGTTGGCGGTCCTGATGAACCCATTGTTTTAATTACCCGTCCTGCTACTAGTGGTACACGTGCTCTTTTCCAAGAATTTGCTCTTAATGGAGCTAAAGAAGCAACAAATAAATCTCTAGAAACTGATGACTCAGGCACTCTTTTACAAAGTGTAAAGGATAATAAAGGTGCAATTGGTTATGTAGCACTTTCTTATCTTGTAAATAATAAAGATGTTGCCACTGTTGCTATAGATGGTGCTGAACCTACTTTAGAAAATACTTATAATGGAAAATATCCTGTATGGGGTTATGAACACATGTATACTAAAGGTGAGGCAACTGGTGCTGTAAAAGCTTTCTTAGACTTCATAATGTCAGAAGAATATGGCAAAGATATAGAAGCTAAAGGATATGGCGTTACTGCAAAGATGCAGGTTAAACGTTAATTTGTACGTAATGACAGTATAAAATATTTCCTAGGCAGTTTATTTTATATGAAATTAAAAATATGATTTTATCAACAGAGAAGCAGGAAGGCAACCTAAATAGGTGCTTTACCTAACTTCTCATAAGTACCATAATATAGATATTAATAAATAAGGCTGTGCATGGCAGAAACTGGAATATTAACTAGTTACGAGCTGCTGCATGGCCTTAAATATTAGAAAGTTCACATTGATTACTGAGATTATTTAGAGGAGAAAGTTTATGCAACAGGTTACTACAAATGCCTATCGTCAGGATATATTATGGCGTTATATAATTACAGGCTGTGGTTTACTTTTGATAATTTTAACTTTAGCTATTGGCGCTTTTTTATGTTATAAAGGTGTAGGTACTTTTACTACATATAATCATAGTATAGGAGAATTTCTTTTTTCGGCAGATTGGGCACCTAGTGATACTTCTGAAGGAGGTGGAGCTGTAGGTGCAGCAATTTTTATTTTTGGTTCTGTAGTTACCTGTGCTTTAGCTTTAACTATTGCAACTCCATTTAGTTTGGCAACAGCAATATTTATGACGGAAATATCACCGGAATTAGGAAAACGTTTTGTACAGCCGGCTGTAGAAATATTTGTAGGTATTCCTTCTGTTGTTTATGGATGGATTGGCTTAACTATTTTAGTACCTTTGATAAAAGATATTTTTAATCTACGGGTTGGTTTTTCTGTACTTGCGGCGAGTATTGTTCTGGCTGTTATGATTTTTCCAACGATTACTAGTTTAGCTGCTGATGCTTTACGAAGTATTCCCAAAAGTTATCGAGCAGCTTCCTATGGCTTAGGAGCAACAAGATGGCAGACTATAGCTGAGGTTGTTGTACCAGCAGCAGTTACTGGTTTAATGACTGCTATTATTCTTGGTCTGGCACGTGCTTTTGGCGAAGCTTTAGCAGTTGCTATGGTTATAGGAAAAATGCGTGCTTTTCCAACGTCAATTTTATCACCAACAAATAATTTAACAGCGGCGATTGCTGCTGATATGGGCGGTGCTATGGAGGGAAGCGAGTATAACATTGCTTTATGGACGATGGCTTTGCTTTTATTCTTTATTTCATTGGCGTGCATTTTTGCTATCCATTATTTGGGAGCTAAAGGAGGCAAACAAGCATGAGCGGCTTAACGAAAGCAAAAATTATGGATAGGCTTATGACGATAGTTTTTTATTGTGTAGCAGGATTTTTTATCTTATTACTTATATCATTTGCCCTTTATGTAATTTTAAATGGCTTTAAAGATTTTACTTGGGATATGATTTCTTTTGAGGGCGGTGGCATTGGTAACTTATTTTTTAATACTATATATCTAGTATTTTTATCATTGCTTGTAAGTGTACCTTTAGGAGTTGCAGCGGGAATTTACATGGCAGAGTATGCACGTCCTGGTAAATTCACTAAGTTTTTAAGAATGTGTATAGAAACAATGTCTTCATTACCTTCAATCGTTGTGGGTCTATTCGGATATCTGGTTTTTATTGTTATGACGGGTTCGCAGTGGAATTTGTTCTCTGGTGCTTTAGCAGTTTCTATCTTAAGTATTCCATTAATTATGACGGTTACAGAAGATGCCTTTAAGTCACTTCCTTCGGGTTATAAAAAAGGTAGTTTAGCTATGGGAGCTACGTTATGGCAGACTATTTATAATGTGTTGCTGCCTGCTTGTCTGCCGCGAATTATGACAGGTGTTATTTTAGCAGCAGGGCGTGGGTTTGGTGAGGCAGCGGCTTTACTTTATACTGCTGGAATGAGTACAGATATCAGTTGGAATAATTGGAATTTATTATCACCTGTCTGTCCTTTAAATCCATTTAGACCTGGTGAAACTCTGGCATTGCATATTTGGGCATCCCGTACTGAAGCTTTAGCAGCTAATGCTGCACAGATGGCAAATCTTTCATCGGCCATTTTAATGCTGTTAGTTTTATCATTCAGCATGGGAGCACGTTACTTAAGCAGTCATTTAGATAAAAAAACTGGAGGAAGTAAAAAATGATATCAAATAATGCTGTTACTAAATTTTTGGTGCAGGAGCTGGATTTATATTACAATCAGTTTCAAGCATTAAAAAAGGTTAATTTAGATATCAAAGAAAAAGAAATTACTGCACTTATTGGACCTTCCGGCTGCGGTAAATCTACTTTTTTAAAAACACTGAATCGTATGAATGATCTCGAAGAAGGAGTTAGGATTGAAGGAAGCATTGCACTTGATGGCAAAGACATTTTTAAAGAAATAGATCCTATAAGTCTGCGTCATCGTGTAGGTATGGTATTTCAGCAGCCTAATCCGTTTCCTAAAAGTATATATGATAATGTGGCATATGGACCACGTATTCATGGTATTACTAAGAAAAGTACTTTGGATGAAATTGTTGAACGTAGCCTACGCCAGGCAGCTATTTGGGATGAACTAAAGGATAGATTAAATAAGAGTGCACTTGGTTTAAGCGGAGGTCAGCAGCAACGTTTATGTATTGCGCGGACATTGGCTGTACAGCCAGAGGTTATCTTAATGGATGAACCTACAAGTGCTCTTGATCCGATTTCTACAATGAAAATAGAGGATCTTGCTCTGGAGTTGAAGAAAGATTATACGATTATTATTGTTACACATAATATGCAGCAGGCAGCACGTATTTCAGATAAAACTGCTTTCTTTTTACTGGGAGAGCTTATTGAGTTTAACGAAACAAAGCAACTGTTTGCAAATCCGGTTAATATAAAAACAGAAGAATATATAACAGGGCGTTTTGGTTAAAAATTATAAAACCAAAATATTTTTTATAAATTTGATTATTTTAAAGGAGTATAATATGGCACGTAATAAATTTAATGAAGAAATGAATATGCTTTTGAACAGCGTGCGTGTAATGGGCGTAAATTTGGAAGAAACCTTGGACAAAGTCATTGATAATCTGCAAAACAGAGATGCCGCTTTAGCACAACAGATTATTGCAGAAGATGATAATTTTGATAATAGTGAAGTAAATATAGAAAAGCAGTGCTTGGAATTAGTACTTACACAGACTCCTGTTGCCAAAGATTGGCGAGAAATTGCCAGCTGCCTTAAACTTGTTGGAGATATGGAGAGAATCGCAGATCATTGCAGTGATATAAGCCAATATACCTTGAAGCTTATAGAAAAAGAATCGGTGCCTTTACCAGAGAATTTTATGAAAATGTTACAGGTTATGCGTGGAATGGTTTATGACAGCATTACTGCAATTAGTGAAAACGATTTAGAGTTAGCACAAAAAGTTATTTCAACAGATGATGAAGTTGATAATTACTTTGTAGAAATGCGTCAGCAGCTTACAACAAATATGCAGAAAAAACCTCAATATGTTCCGCAATATGTGGATTATTTGATGATTGCAAAATATGTAGAAAGAATAGCTGATCATTCAACAAATATTGCACAATGGGTTATGTTTGTTATGAAAAATGAATTAACAAATTAAGTGATTCCTTTTAATAAAGTTAGATAATCGCGATATGCTTAAGCCGATTTCCTAAAGTTTAGAGTAAAAATCTAAATTTAGAAAGTCGGTTTTTATATTAGAAATAATTTTGGTTAAAAGAAGGAAGTAACAGAAAAACTAATATTTTTAGAAATTACGTACATAGCTTAAGAAATTTAATAAAGCAGAATCAACATTTAATATAAAATATCTTTGATAGAATAACTTTTTGGTTATTATAAGAGATTCTTTACTTTTATATCACAAAAAATGTTTTACGCTTTTTGTGTAGTCTGTTATACTATAAATAAAGAGTATTTAAGGGGGTGTAGCTGTGCCGGTAGAATTTTATTTTTTATTAGCGGGGGTTGTTTTACTGCTGTTTGAGCTTATTGTCCCAGGTTTTGGCATTTTTGGTGTAAGCGGTATGATTTCTCTTACTATCGGAGGTTTCTATGCAATGGGCGGTGGGTTGACTGCCGTTTTAGTTCTGCTGGGAATTTATCTGCTGTTGGCTTTAGTGCTGGTGTGTTTATGCCTGTATATACCAAAAGAAAGCCAATATAATCCTTTAGTACTGTGGACTCGCCAGCATAACAGTGAGGGTTATATTGGCAGTGATGATTTTTCACTTTTACTTGGCAGGGAAGGGCGGACATTGACTAAGTTGCGTCCTGCTGGAACAATATTGATTGGTGAAAAGCGTTTTGATGTGAGCAGTTTAGGTGATTACATTGAAAAAGATTCGCTGATAATAGTTGTCAAAGTAGAGGGAAATAAAATTTTTGTAGAAAAAATTAAGGAGTGAGTTTATGGACGCTTTATTTGGTCTTGTTTTAGGCAGTGGTTTTATGTTTGTTTTGGCAATTATTGCAGTTGCTTTGTTTTTGAATTTTGTACCGTTAGGTTTGTGGATTTCTGCGATTGCTGCTGGTGTGAATGTTGGTATTTTTAATCTTATAGGTATGCGTCTGCGTCGTGTTCCTGCATCACAAATAGTGTTGCCGTTGATTAAAGCCAATAAGGCAGGTCTTGATGTAAATGTAAATCAATTAGAGGCACATTATCTTGCAGGTGGTAATGTTGACAGGGTGATTGATGCTTTGATTGCTGCTCATCGTGCACAAATTGATTTAAGTTTTGAACGTGGCTGTGCCATCGATTTGGCTGGACGTAATGTATTGGAAGCTGTACAGATGAGTGTTAATCCCGAGGTTATTGAAACACCAGTCGTTAGTGCTGTAGCTAAAGACGGCATAGAGTTAAAGGTTAAAGCACGTGTTACAGTACGTGCAAATATTGATCGTTTGGTAGGCGGTGCGGGTGAAGCAACTATTATTGCTCGTGTAGGTGAGGGTATAGTTACTAACGTTGGCTCTAGTGCTGATCACAGTAAGGTTTTAGAGAATCCAGATTATATTTCTAAGACAGTTTTAGATAAAGGTTTGGATGCAGGTACTGCATTTGAGATTTTATCCATAGATATTGCTGATGTAGATGTAGGACGTAATATTGGTGCTGCACTCATGACTGACCAGGCAGAGGCTGATAAACGTATTGCACAGGCTCGTGCGGAAGAACGTCGTGCAATGGCTGTAGCTAAGGAACAGGAAATGAAAGCTTATACTCAGGAAATGCAGGCTAAAGTAGTTGAGGCACAGGCTAAGGTACCTACTGCAATGGCAGAAGCTTTAGAGAAAGGTCGTTTGGGCGTAATGGATTATTATCGTATGAATAATATTCAGGCAGATACACAAATGCGTCGTACTATTGCTGAGGTAGGGCCAGAGGATGAAAATTTATTTGACGGAAGTAAGTAAAAGAGGTCACTGTTATGAGTGATTTTATGGATAAAATAATACCGCTTTTTATTACTGCTATGATTTTCAGTGGCATATTGCAGACAATTTTAGGAAAAAAACAGCGTCAGTCTAAGTCTTCTGATCCGGTAGATTATGAAGATGAAGATTATGAAGATGAAGATTACGAAGACGAAGATTACGAAGACGAAGATTACGAAGACGAAGATTACGAAGACGAAGATTATGAGGACGAAGATTACACACAGAAGTCTATAAATCATGAAAATAATGATGATTTGGCACAGAAATTTGAGCTTAAGCTGAGAAAAGAAAAAAAAGCTGAAAACAATGATGATCTAAAACTTGACTGTTATATTCTTCCAAAAAAATCTTCTGAGGCTGATGAATCAGAGCGAAAATTTAAAGATAGTGTTACAATTCATTATGATGGTGAACAATTCGTGCATGATAAGGGAAAAGTTTATTATGATCCACACGGTGACTACAGTTATAATGAAGAAAAGATGAATGCTGAAGCAGCGGAGTTTAGTGCACGTTATGCAAAAAAACAAAAAGCTGAAAGAACGGTGCGTGTATGCTTAAAGCATAAAAAACTTGTTAATGGATTTGTTATGTCACAGATATTGGATAAGCCGCGAGCTTATAAGCAATATGGTGAGGACTAAGAGGAGTTGGCTTAAATGCTGGAAAAGTTGGATTTGAGTAAAAAAGTATCCAAAGAAGATTATAGTTTAGAGATGGAATCTTTGGGGGAACGTCTTGGTAAAGCACAGAGATTAGCACGTGAGGCAAAAAAACCAATTATAATTGTTTTTGAAGGTTGGCGTGGTGCACGTCGTAGTATCATAATTAATGAAATGATGCAGCAAATGGATGCACGAGGTTTTAATGTCTATTCTACTGTGTGCATGGCAGAAGATTTACAGAAACAACCATTTTTCAGTTTTTTTTGGAAGCATCTGCCTGCATTAGGTCATATGGCTGTATACCATCGCAGCTGGTATTATCTGAAAAATGCTAACGAATTGAGTAACAAGGATGAGCAATGCAAAAAATGCTTAGATATATCTTTTGAGCATATTAATAACTTTGAAAAGATGCTTACTGATGATCATTATGTGATATTAAAGTTTTTTTTGCATTTATCACCTTCGCAACAAAAGAAGAATATTGAAAAGAATGTAAAAACGCTTGGAAAGGCATGGCGTGATCTTAGCTGTGCTATTGATGAAAGCGATGATTATGATAAATTTTTCGAACGTTATGAAAAAATGCTTGAAGCTACAGATAAGGTAAATGCACCTTGGCATATTGTTGCAGCAGATGATTCTCGTAATGCTCGTCTTGAGGTTTTTAGGACAATTGTGGAAGTTGTAGAATCTTCTATAAATTGTTGTAATACTTCTAATCAATGTGAGGTTGGATATACACAAACAAGCTATGACGTTCTGAGTAAAATTAATCCGAATAAAGAACTAAGCAAAGAGGAATATAAAGAAAAGCTGGATAAATATCAGAAAAAGTTAGCACAATTGCAGATAGATATGTTTAAAGAACGAATTCCTACTATTATAGGCTTTGAAGGTTGGGATGCGGCTGGTAAGGGAGGCGCTATCAGAAGATTGACAGCGGCATTAGATCCATTAGGCTTTAATGTGCATCCAGTAGCTGCACCTAATATTGTAGAAAAGCAGTTTCATTATCAGTGGCGCTTTTGGGTAAATCTGCCGCAACCAGGCTGCATCAAAATTTTTGATAGAACATGGTATGGAAGAGTTATGGTGGAGCGTATTGAAGGATTTGCTAAACCAGAAGAATGGCAGCGTGCTTATGATGAAATTAAGGATATGGAAGCGCAGTGGGCAGAACATGGTATAGCTATTGCTAAATTTTGGTTACAAATAGATAAAGATGAACAGCTAAAGCGGTTTAATGAGCGTCAGAATGATCCTAACAAACAGTGGAAGATTACAGATGAGGATTGGCGTAATCGGGATAAATGGGATGCTTATGAGGATGCAGTTAATGAAATGTTGGTGCGGACAGATACATCTTATGCACCATGGATTATTGTTGAAGGTAATAATAAATATTATGCCAGACTGAAGGTTCTAAAATCCATTATTGATTTGTTTGAAAAAAAGCTGGCTGAGAAAAATAAATAAAAGAGAGAGAAATAATTTGTCTTGGATAATAAAAAATAATCTAAAAGAAATAAGAGAAAGTGAGTGGGGTGTAAAGGTATACCCTCCGGGGTTGAGGCATCCTATAGCCTTTGTTTATCCTAATGTATATCACTTAGGAATGTCTAATCTTGGTATGCATATTTTATATCAATTAATTAATGCACGCGGTGACAGTGCCTGTGAACGTTTTTTTCTGCCAGATAAGAAAATGCAGCAAGAGCATTTAAAAAGCAAAACACCTCTTTTGAGTATAGAAAATCAAAGACCATTAGCTGATTTTTCAGTGATTTTTGTAATGTTGTCATTTGAAATGGATTATGATAATTTGCTGACGATTCTTGATTTGGGGCATATAAAGCTGAGAGCAGCAGAGCGTAATCAGCGTGAGCCATTAGTGATTATAGGCGGACCTTGTGCTACTTTTAATCCAGAACCATTAGCATATGTAGCAGATGCTTTTGTCATTGGTGAAGGCGAGGAAACTGTTCAAAAAATTTTAGACACAATTTATAGTGAAAAAAGTAAAGATGAGCGTTTACATGCACTAGCACATTTGCCAGGTGTTTATGTGCCTTCATTTTATAAAGATAAGTATAATGAAAACGGAAATTTTATAAGCCTTGATGCTCAGGCGGATGCTCCTTCGCGGATTGAGCGGCAGTGGGTACGCAATATTGATGCTTATCCTCATACGTCGGCTATTGTAACCAGCGGTACGGAGTTTGAAGATATGTATATAGTAGAAGTTGCTCGTGGATGTGGTCGTCATTGTCGTTTTTGCATGGCAGGATACTGTTTCCGAAAACCGCGTCCACGTTCCTTGTCTGCTATATTGGCTGATATTGCAGAAAGACCAGAGCGTACAAAAAAAGTAGGTCTTATGGGTGCAGCAGTTTCAGATCATCCGCAAATGGCAGAATTAACCAATTTTTTGCTGGAACATAATATACCTTTTTCTGTTGCAAGTATGCGTGCAGATATGCTTACTGAGCAAATTGCTCAAGCTCTTGCAAAAAGCGGACAACGGACAATGACTGTTGCTCCGGAAGCTGGCAGTGAACGCTTAAGAGCTGCGATTAATAAGGGCATTACTGAAGAACACATTTATACTTCTATTGAGTTTGCGGCTAGTGCAGGTATGCGTAATATAAAATTATATTATATGATTGGCTTACCTGGTGAGGAAGATGATGATATTATCGAAACTGTAGCTATGATTAAGCGTATACGTGAAAAAATGGATTCTGTAGGAAATAAAGGTGAATTAGTAATTTCTGTAAACGGGTTTGTGCCAAAACCATTTACCCCTTATCAATGGGAGCCGTTGTGTGATGTGCGAACTTTAAAGCGACGTTTTAAAATATTGGGTGATGGCTTAAAAAAAGCTAAACATATAAAGCTTATTACTGAATCTTTAAAGGAAACAGTTATTCAATCTATACTATCACGTGGTGATAGACGTATAGGTGAAGCTTTATTAAAAGCACATGAAAGTGGTTTTACTCTTAAACAGGTACTGAAAGCTCAAGGTATAGATGCAGAAGCTCTAGCAGGAAGAAAGCTGACTGTTGGACAGACTTTGCCTTGGTCGCATATTGATATAGGTGTTAAAGAGGAATATCTTGCTGCTGAATTAGACCGCAGCAATAAAGGCAAATATACTCCTATGTGTTTTGACAATTGCAAACGATGTGGTGTTTGCGGATAAAAATAACAGAATCTTATGTTTTGATATTTCCCTTTCAATGGCAAGCTAGATAAGAAAAGTTTGTTGTTTGAAAGGGATTCTTTTTTATATTGATAATTAAGATTGCTGAAATGATAAATATACAGATTTAATTAGCCATATTTCTGTTGATGAAAAAAACGTTTCAACTGTCTCTAAAATGTGGTAAAATATAAAATACATGTCAAAATTGTGAAAACCGTGAAAAATTATTATGTGGGTGATAAGATGGAAATGTTTTTATTTGCTGTAGCCTGCTGTGGAATTGGTATACTTACATTATTGTTTCCTCATAACTTACAGCGTACAGCACATTGGTTTGCAAATATAGCTGCACTTATAGGTAGTGGAGTTTCTGCTTATGCAGCTGGTATTCAGCTTTTGAACGGGAGAGCTCCGACCTTGCTTTGCTGGGGCTCTTATTCCTTAACATGTGATGCTTGGAGTGCCTTTTTTTTATTGCTAACGGGTATTGCTGGTGTTGTTACAAGTCTGTATGCTTTAGGTTATGCTAAAGGTTATGAAGGCAATCGTTTAAGATTATTGGGTGCTATGTGGTGTCTGTTCATTATGTCTATGCAGCTGGTTTTACTGGCTGGTGATGCTTTTAGTTTCTTATTATTTTGGGAAATTATGGCTGTTGCTTCATTTATGTTGGTTAATCATGAAGCTGAGAAGCGTAGTACTTGGACAGCTGCCTATCAGTATCTTGTTATGACTAGCTTAGGAACAGCAACTATTATGATAGCATTTTTATTGACTGGGTCTGTAAGTGATAATTTTAGTTTTGCTGCTATGGCAGAAAATAAACTGCAAGGAGTATGGCTGCACGTTGTTTTTGGCTGTGCTTTTATTGGTTTTGCTCTTAAAGCAGGTCTTGTTCCTCTGCATGTATGGCTGCCAAAGGCACATCCAGCTGCTCCAAGCCATGTATCTGCACTTATGAGCGGTGCTATGCTGAAAATTGCCTTATATGGTTTAGGTCGTTTTGTGTTTGATTTTTTGCCGCAATGGAATTATTGGTGGTGTGTACTGGTAATGCTTGCTGGTATTATTTCTGCTTTTTTAGGTGTTTTATATGCTCAGATGGAAAACGATATTAAACGTATTCTTGCTTATTCGTCTGTTGAGAATATGGGAGTAATATTTGCTGCTTTTGGCTGTGGCATGTTGTTAAAGATTACTGCTGACGGAAATTTATATATGATTGGCTTTGTTGCTGCTTTGATGCATGCTTTTAATCATAGTGTTATGAAAGTACTTATGTTTATGAATGCTGGAAGTATTATGCATGGTACTGGCAGTAAGAATTTAGAAATGTTTGGCGGTTTGGCTGCTAAAATGCCTTATACAGCCTGTTTTGCATTTATTGGCTCATTGGCACTTGCAGCTGTTCCGCTGACAAATGGCTTTACAGGCGAGTGGCTGGTTCTGCAAAGTTTTATTACTTTAGCACAGAATGCTTCAGGTCAGGATATAAGGATTTGGAGTGCCTTGTCTTTTATTCTTTTGGGATTTACTGGTGCTTTGGCATTAGGCTGCTTTGTTCGTTTGTTTGGTATAACTTTCTTAGGACGGGCAAGAAGCGAATTAGTTGAACATGCACATGAATCAGACAGATTTATGCTTGCAGCAATGAGCTTAGCAAGTGTTATGGTTTTTATCTTTGGTATTTATCCTGTACCGGTATTGCAGGCTGTAAACAGAGCACTTTGTTTGCCAGAAAATTATGGCGGCGGTATGCTTGGGTTGGTTTGGATTGGAGGAGGCATGGATGTAAAGTATACACCGTTACTTCTTTTAATTTTGCTTGCAGTTTTAAGCTTTATCATTTATTTTGCAGTTCACAACAGCTTTGTACGTAAAAATGTAACTTGGAATTGTGGTACTTATCCTACAGAGAGGCAGCAATATTCAGCGACAGGTTTCAGTAAGCCTATGCGCAGAGCTTTTGATTATCTTTTAAAACCTAAACGTCAAGTGACTTATATGCGTAAAGAGCATGCTTATTTTGGTCGACAGCTGTCTTATAAGCTCGAAATTCCTGATATGATTACAGAGAAACTTTATCTGCCTTTCCAGAAACATTTTGTCAGTATATCAGCCTTTTTAAGACGTTTACAGCAGGGAAGTGTACGCTTATATGTTTCTTATGTTATGGCGGCAATGATGTTGGTTCTAGTCTGGGGGGCTGTTTATAAATGATAGAGATTCAGAACGATTTAATGCAGTTGGCTTTAAGCTTGGTACAGGCTGCAATGCTGCTTATCTGTGCGCCCCTGGTAACAGGAATAGTGAAAAAGGTTAAGGCGCTTATGCAGAATAGAATAGGCAGCAGTGTTTGGCAGGAATATTATGATATATACAAATGGTGGAACAAACCGACAATTTTGACTCCTTATACAGGTATTATTTTTCGTGTAGCTCCATGTGTATACTTTGTTACTGCCGTAGCTGCAGCGTGTATGCTGCCTGGATTTTTGACTGGACAGGCAGTATTTGGTGATGTATTTGTATTTGTTTATTTACTGGCTTTAGGAAGGTTTTTTATGGCTGTGAGTTCTATGGATGCAGCAACAGCATTCGGTGGTATGGGTGGCAGTCGTGAAATATATGTAGCAGCTTTTGTAGAACCTGTTGTAATGTTGTCAGTTTTATCTAACGTGCTGCATACAGGTAGTACTTCTCTTGCTGGTATGAGTCTGCGTGCAGGAGAGTTAAATCTTACTGTGGCTGGTGTACTTACTTGTATTGCTTTTTTCCTTCTGCTTTTAGCGGAAAACAGTCGTATTCCAGTAGATAATCCTGATACGCATTTGGAACTTACTATGATTCATGAGTGTATGACTTTGGAATATTCTGGTAGATTGTTGGCTTTAATTCATTGGGCAAGTCAGTTAAAGCTTTTAATATTTTTAGTGCTCTTTGCAATGCTTTATTTGCCTTTGGATATACCAGTTATACTTAAAGTGCTATTGGGAGCTTTAGCTGTAGGCGTTACAGAAACATTGAATAATAAAATGCGTTTATTTAAGGTGCGTGTTTACTTAGCAGCAGCAGGCTTGATGCTTATTTTAGCAGTAGTTGCACAGTAAGGAGGAATGACGATGGAATATTTAGTAGTAAGTCTGATGTTTATCGTCTTCCTACAGACGAGATTTATGGAACTTCGCAGAGCTACGCTTTGCCTGTCGGTGCAGTCTGCATTGATTGCGGCAGCTTGTCTGGTATTTGGGTTAAGCCATGGAAGCGGTTTGCATGCTTGGATGCCTGGTATATTAACTATAGTTGTAAAAGTATTGTTTATACCTTATGCAATTTTAAGGGTTGTACGTCAGCTGCGTGATGAAAGAGAGATAGTAAGCGATATAAATGTCAATTATTCTACAGCCTTTGCAGCTTGCAGTTTGGCTTTGGGTTATATGGTAATAGATAGTTTGATGCCGCATATTGCCGGTAGAGATATCTTAGCAACATCTTTGTTTATGATTATGACAGGCTTGGCGTTGATTGTTATGCGCAGCAGGGCAATTATGCAGATGATAGGATTAATTACCTTGGAAAACGGCATCTATCTTTTAGGTTTAATTATGACAGAAGGTTTGCCGCTTATTATTGAACTTGGTATTTTTCTTGATGTTTTGATTGCTGTGGTTATACTTGTAATTTTAACTACACGTTTACGTCTTTCTTTTAAAACGACTGATACAAATGTATTAGATAAGCTGAAAGGATAGGGAGATAAAATGCTGGAATATATTTTAATACTTTTATGCTTGCCTCCCTTGTGTGCTGTTTTGGCAGTTGCTGCTGGATTTAATAACAATACTTTGCATTGGCTGCACCGATTTACAGCTTCAGCTGTTGGTTTGTGTGTTGGTATTTTAGCATACAGTTTTAATCCTGCTGAACCATATGTAGATCAATATTTTTATTTAGATGCACTTAATATTTGGGTATTGATTATTATCACTACTTTATATTTAGCAGCAACCTGGACTGCTCGTTCTTATCTTACACGTGAGGAACGCTGTGGTGTATTAAAAGGAGAACAGCTGCAAACTGGCAGGTATTTTGCACTTATGCAGCTGTTTTGCTGGACGATGTTTATTGTTTTATTGGTTAAAAACCTTGGCTTAATGTGGGTTGCTATTGAAGCTACAACCTTGATTAGTGCACTTTTGATTTCTTTTAAATTTACCAGAGCTGCTTTGGAAGCAACTTGGAAATATATTATGGTTTGTACTGTCGGAATTTGTTTGGCACTTTTAGGAACTTTAATATTATATTATGCACAGCTGGAGGCTATAGGCGGTGAGAATGCATTAAGTTGGCTGTATCTTTATCAGCATGCTGATGTCTTGGACCCAGCTATGACTAAACTGGCATTGTTTTTTATAGTTATAGGTTATGGTACAAAAGCAGGTATGGCTCCTATGCATACATGGCTTCCTGACGCTTATGCAGAAGCTCCTTCTTTAACAAGCGGTATGCTGAGCGGTGCACTTTGCAGTTGTGCCATTTATGTACTTTTGCGTAATTTGGTGATTCTGTTGCCGACAGCCGGAAGTGCAATGATGAGCAGTATGTTGCTGTTTTTTGCTGTCCTTACAGTAGCTGTTGCTGTACCGTTTGTAGTAGTACAGCGTGATGTTAAACGTTTGCTGGCATATTCTTCAATGGAAAATATTGGCATTATGGTTGCTGGTATTGGTGTCTTTTCTGCCTTTTCTCTTAAGGCAGTTATGCTGCATATGTACAGTCATGCAATGATTAAATTTGTATTGTTCTACATTGCAGGTACAATTATTCAGGAGTACCAGACACGTAATATGATGCGTATACATGGTATGATTAAGGACGTACCGCATACAGCAGCTTTTTGGCTTTTAGGAATGTTAGGTATACTGGGGTTGCCGCCTATGGGTCTATTTTTCAGCAAGTTTTATATTATGGCAGCACTTTTTAAAGAAGATCACTGGATAGCAGGAAGTCTGTTGATACTGTTGCTTGCAGGAGTGCTTATTGGTATTCTATATCATGGTATGCGTATGCTTTGTGACAATGCAAAACGTCAGCCGTTAGGAGATTTGTTGGGGACTGTTGATATACCGGTTTTGGCAGTATTGTTGATTTTGACCTGTGCTGTTGGTGCAGGCTTTGAAAATATCTCGTGGCTTAATAATCTTTTAAATCATGCTGTACGTATTATAGGAGGCTGAGATAATGATGCTCGTAAAACCGGAAAATTTACGTGGTGCTGCTAATATATGCAGTGACGGCGGCAGATATCCTCTGACAGCAATGTTTGGTGTAGATGAAACTTTGCATGGCAGAGGTTTGGCAATATATTGTTTATTTTATAATGCTTCTAAACGTGATATTGATATATTAAAAGCAGAATTTCCTGTTGATGGGTCTCTAAAGTATCAGTCGCTGACCACACTTTTGCCTGCAGCTGTTTGGTATGAGCGTGAACTTCATGATATGTTTGGCTTTATGCCAAAGGGGCATCCTGATATGCGTCCTTTGGTATTACATGAAAGTTTTCCAGAGAATTTTCATCCGCTCTTGAAGAAATATCCTAAAGATTATGATGCACGTGGATGCAGAGATTATGATATGCTTACATCACAGGGTGAAGGTCTTTTTGAAGTTCCGGTAGGACCTATTCATGCTGGCATTATTGAGCCCGGACATTTTAGATTTAGTCAAGCTGGTGAAGCGATGCTCCAACTGGATGCAAAATTATTTTTTACACATCGGGGTATAGAAAAGAGCGTTGAAGGCTTAACGCCTATAGAAGCTCTACCTGTTATTGAGCGTATATGCGGTGCATGCAGTGTAGCAAATACTTTGAGTTTTTGTCAGGCTGTAGAAAAATGTTCTAAAGAGCAGATACCGTATCGTGCATGGCTGATTCGTACATTAGCAGCAGAGATGGAGCGTTTATATAATCACGTTGGTGATACAGGAAATATTTGTGCAGGTGTTGGATTTTCACCTGTTATTAGCATGGGAGCACGTCTTAAGGAATATCTTATGCAGCTTAATGAGCTGATTGCTGGAAATCGCTTTCTGCGTGGTTTAATTATTCCAGGCGGTGTATCTTATGATGTAACTGACAGTATGTTGGAAGAAATTGAAGATGTATTGGATGAAGTAAAACAAGTTTATGCTGATATGGAACATATTATGTGGGAACAAGCAAATTTTGTGAATCGTATCCGTACTACAGGAAAAGTTCGTCCGGAAACAGCATTTGATTTGGCAATGGTCGGCGTAGGTGCACGTGCAAGCGGAATGACACGTGATAGTCGTAAGGATATAGGCTATGGTATTTATGATGAACTTGATTTTGAAGTAGTTACAGAAGAAACTGGTGATGTTGAGGCACGTATTAAAGTACGTATAGGTGAAGTTTCTCAAAGTTTTAGAATTATTAAACAGTTGATTGCTAAACTGCGTCGTAATGCAGAAACTCAGTTGTCTGTAGATTTAGGAGAACTGAAACAGGATGAAGGACAGTTTACTTGGGGAATAAGTGAGTCAGCACGTGGTGATAATATGCATTGTCTTTTGTTGGATGAAAAAGGCTGTATTGATAGATTGTTTATACGTTCTGCTTCTTATCCTAATTGGCCTGCTTTAACAGTTGCTGTGCAAGGTGATATTATTCCTGATTTTCCGTTGATTAATAAAAGCTTTGAATTGTGTTATGCCTGCATAGATCGCTGAGGAGGTAGCAGAATGTTAAAAATGCTTGAAACAATATTGCATGGAAAAATTGCTACAGAAAATATAGAAACAAGCGGACATAAAAGGATGCGCGGACAGCTGCAACTTGATAACCAAGATGTAGATTATAGTACTTGCATAGCTTCCTGCCCAGTAGGAGCACTAAATGTAGAACAGGGGCACTTGCAGGTAGATTACTTAAAATGTATTTTTTGCGGTCGCTGTGTAGACTGCTGTTCTGGCAAAGGTCTTGCACATACAAATCGTGATGTACTGCCGCAGTTGCTGACAGAAAGTGCTGTACAGATAAGTGATACTATTACTGCTAAATTAGGTCGCTCGCTGCATGTACGCCATTTGGATGCTGGAAGCTGTAATGCTTGTGATTTTGAAATGGGAGCTTTGAGCAATCCTGTATATGATTTACATCGTTTTGGAATTTCTTTTGTTGCTTCTCCTCGTCATGCAGATATGCTAATGGTAACAGGTGTAGTAACTCGTAATTTAGAACAGGCGTTGCGTATGACATATGAAGCCATGCCTGAACCTAAATTGGTAATGGCGTGTGGTGCCTGTGCCAGTGGCGGTGTTACTTATGGCAGTAGCTATGCACTTGTAGGAAAAGTTTCAGATATAATTCCGGTGGATATAGCTGTTCCTGGTTGTCCGCCACGTCCGAGCGCTATGCTTGTGGCTCTGTGTGCAGCTGCTGATATGCTGAAAGAAAAAATGTAAATTGTTATTTATTGCTGCTTATTGATTTACTTGACTTAGAGCTTACTCTAAATGTTAAAATAATATTAGGAATAAGTAGTGGAGGTCATACAAATGAGAATTAATGAGGTTAGTAAGCAATATGATATAAGTGCTGACACCTTGAGATATTATGAACGTATAGGATTAATTCCCCATGTTAATCGCAGTGAAAGTGGTATCCGTGATTATAATGAAACGGATTGTGGATGGGTTGCATTCATTAAATGTATGCGAGGTGCCGGAATCTCAGTAGAAAGTCTTATTGAATATGTTGAACTTTTTCAGCAGGGTGATAAAACTAGAGCTGCACGTAAAGAAATTTTGATTGAGGAAAGAGCAAAGCTTTTGGAACGGATAAAGCAAATGCAGGAGACTCTTGAAAAATTAAATTATAAGATTGATAATTATTATAGATGTATAAAGTATGAAGAAAAGCTTAGATAAAACTTTTATAAAGATTATAAGATAATAGTACAGCATAGAATAATTTCTGTAATAAAGGATAAAAAAAAGACGGTAATTAATTTTTGTTAATTACCGTCTTTTGTGCATTTCAGCAGATTAAGAGCTGTTTCACTTATTTGAAATAAATAGCAGATTAAAAATTGTATTATTTTTTACTGCTTAAGGAAACAAGATAAGTATTTAATGCCTGGAATAGATACTCTATTTCATCGCCTTGGGCGAAGTTTCCGAGAGCACGTATCTGCCTTTGCGTTAAGAAGAAAAACATAATAATTCCTTCTAAAGTAAAAGCAACATGAGTAGATTTTATGTTGGCAGTAATCTCACCGCAGGCTAAGGCTTCATCTACTAATTCTGCCATAAATTGATGGATTCGATAGAGTTTGTTGCGTACATAGTTTTCAAACATTGGCTGTGGCGATAGCAATTCACGATAAATGAGGTGAATATTATAGGGATGAGTACGCTGCATTTCTGCAATAGAGTCAACATAAGTACGCAGCTTATTCAAAGGTGATTCTTTACGTTGGCGTATTTTATCCTGTAATTTGAGAAACTTTTCTGCTTCGGTGTATAGAACTTCTTGATAAAGATTTTTTTTGCCGCCGAAGTAATAGGAAATCAAAGCACTGTTAACACCGCTGGCAACAGCTATTTTTTTTATAGATACAGCAGTAAAATTTTCTTGTGCAAAAAGTATTGTAGCTGCCGCTAAAATTTTATCGGCACTTGTAGGTGCTTGTTCTTGTTCTGTCATAAAATGATTACCTCTGATTATTATTTATAATTATATTATACACCTTGAGTGTAATTATGTAACTAAAAAATACGAAAACTTATAGCATGAAAATATAGCTGTAATTAGAAAATTTTGTTCGTTGATATATTGGCTAAAAGTTTGAAGTTTGATATAATATAAAATAATTAGCGGAGGTTTACTTAAAATGGATAATTTTACGATGATATTAATGCTGGTTATAATATGTTTATTATGCACTTTGCTTATATTATTTTGGCAGAATAAAACAAAGTCTGATATGGAAGTTCAGCGTATAGATGCTTTAGAACGTAGATTAGCTGAAACTATGTATGACTTGAGGGGCGAACAGAACAGTTTAGCAAGAGCTGCGAGAATGGAAAATCAAGCTGCTAATGACAGACTTAGTGAACAGATTGATAAAAGGGTTGCACGTCTTGCTGATATGACGGATAATAACCTGGAACGTATACGAATGACTGTAGATGAGCGTCTTAATGAATCGTTGGAAGTGAAATTTGAACAGGTAAGTAAACGTTTGGCAGAAGTGCATCAATCTCTTGGTAAGATGCAGAGCCTTTCTGGTGGTGTAGATGAACTGCGGCGAATTCTTTCAAATGTTAAGGTTCGCGGTACCTGGGGGGAAATGCAGTTGGGAAACATTTTACAGGATATTTTAGATAAAGCACGTTATGTTGAAAATGCTGAAATTCGTCCGCATAGCGGTTTACGGGTAGAATATGCATTAAGACTTCCTGGACAAAATGAGCATGAGGTACTTCTTCCTATAGATGCAAAATTTCCTTTAGAAGATTATCAAAGGCTGCAGCAGGCACGTGAAGCAGGAGATTTACAAGCAGCAGAGAGTGCTTTAAAACAGCTTGAGCGGAGATTAAAAAGTGAAGCAAAAGATATTTGTGAGAAATATATCTGTCCGCCTTATTCAACTGATTTTGCAGTAATGTATCTTCCGAGTGAAGGCCTTTTTGTTGAAGTTTTGAATATACCTGGTTTGGCGGAAGAACTTCAGCTGCAGTATAGAGTTTGTATTGCGGGGCCTACTACGTTGGCTGCACTAGTTAACAGTTTACTTTTAGGATTTCGTACTTTGGCAGTGCAACAGCGAACTACAGAGGTTTGGCAACTTTTAAATAAAGTTAAGCATGAGCTTGCTGGACTTGAAAGTGCTTTGGATAAAACAGCACGTAAGCTTGAAGAAGGTCAAAATTCTTTACATACAACTAACCGTTATGTTATGAAGCTTACAAAACAGTTGAATGCGGTTGAAGTACTTGATGGAGATTTAGTTTATGGAGAACAGCGACAAACGAAATCTGTATAAAAAGCCACCTCTATTGATTCGTATTTTTTTATGGTTATATGGCTTTTTGTGGCTGAATATGATTTTTATTACAGGGCTTAATAGCTTATATTTGAAATATATTGATTATGAAAGCGGTAGTTTTGCTTTGGCTATGACTATTGGATTTTATTTTATTTTTAAATATTTGCCAAAGTTTTTATAAATAAATTGTGTTTAAGAATTATTGTTTCTGTACTGTAATTTTCCTTGCAGGATACAGAATTCAAAGTATTGTTCAATATAAAACTTTAAGATATACTATTAATAGTCAGTATTGATTATTGTACTTTTGACTAAAATGAGGGGTGTTTTTAATGAAAGATTTACAGAAAAAATGCCGTGTTGCAGTTGTTCAGTGTGCACCGGTAATGTTTGACAAAGAAGCCACTTTGGCTAAGTGTGTTGAATTGATTAAAGAGGCTGCTGCTGGTGGAGCTGACATCATTGTGCTGCCTGAACTGATTATTCCTTGCTATCCTTATGGTTTGACATTTGGTTTTACTGTAGGAAGCAGAAACGAAGACGGCAGAAAAGATTGGAAACGTTATTATGACGCTTCTATTATAGTTCCTGGTAAGGAAACTGAGATATTAGGACAGGTAGCACGTTCAGCTGGAGTTTACGTAAGTATTGGTATTTCTGAGCGTGATGCAGTGAGCGGAACTTTATATAACAGTAATATTATTTTTGCCCCAGATGGCAGTTTAGCTGCCTTGCATAGAAAATTAAAGCCTACAGGAGCAGAACGGTTTGTTTGGGGAGATGCAGACAGAAATTATTTTCCCGTAGTGGAAACTCCTTGGGGCCCAATAGGCTGTTTAATCTGTTGGGAAAGTTATATGCCTTTGGCACGTGTAGCACTGTATCAAAAAGGTGTTACTATACTTATTTCCTGTAATACAAATGATAATCCTGAATGGCAGGCAACAATTCAGCATATTGCTTTAGAAGGGCGTTGTTATTATATAAATTGTGATCAGTTCTTTACGCGTGCTATGTATCCAATGGATTTAACGTTAAAGAATGAAGTTGAACGTTTGCCGGAACTTGTTTGTCGTGGAGGCAGCTGTGTTATTGATCCTTATGGACATTATGTTACTGAACCGTTATGGGATAAGGAAGCTATTATCTATGCGGATTTGAATATGGATAAAGTTTCTGCCAGCCGTATGGAATTTGATGCCTGCGGTCATTACAGCAGACCTGATGTATTACAGCTTAATGTTAACGATAAATAATTCAGGCTATTTAAGAGGAATAAAATACTAGCTTTCACATATTGGCTTATAAGTATATTAATAGTATCGAAAACTTGATTAAATAAAAATAAGCAATAAATAAAAATGACTTGGTTCTGTATGATATGTATACAAAATTTTGGACATATTAATTCGTGAAATATGCAGAGCAAAAATGGATGTTTCCCTGTATTTTATGGGAGGCATCCATTTTATTTTTCCTGAATTATTTCGTTATTGTAATGGAAGATAGCTTTCGAGTTTTTATAAATTCGTGAATCTCTTAAAATAAATCTAAAAATATTCGTTTTATATATAGCGTTAAAATTTAACACTTAAATAATCAGCTTGCGTCTTGTAGGGGGGGAATAACGTGCTATAATAACTAACGTAGCTTTTACATGTATCAGTAAATGTAGATAATATATGTTGAAATAATTTGAATGGGAGAAAAAATTTCAAATGACTAGTTGGTCGGTTTTGATGCCTTTTGTGTTGTTGGTAATAGATTATATAGTTATAGTTTCTTCTGAACAATTAGCTTATCTTTTACGGAATTTTTTGTTTCCCAATGGTGGTATTCTCTATATTTCTTGGCTTAATTTTTGGGTAACATTTCCTGCATTGTATTTAATTTTCATAAATATAAATCAATCTTATAACCGTAGAACTCCATTTATTAAGGTAGTTGAGAATATTTTTTATGCATCTATGCATGCTATTATTGCAATTATTATAGTTTTATACGCTGCTCAAATTGCAAGCTTTACTTCAAGGTTGTTTATAGCTTTGTTTTGGGTAATTAGCTTTATTTTTTTAGGCTTATTTAGATTTGTTATTAAAAAAGTATTTTATGGTGTAGGTTTTATGCAGATTCCTATTTTAATAGTTGGAGCTGGAAAAACTGCGGAAGCTTTTGTGAAGAGTGTTAATAATGATGTTGGTATGGGTTATAAAATTATAGGTCTTTTAGAAGATAGTAAAGTTGAAAAAGGGGTGTTGGAAAAATATCCAGTTTTGGGGGGATTTGAAGATATAGAAATTATAGTAAAAGAAACTGGTGTAAAACATGTAATTATTGCGGCACCAGGGCTTGAACAGGATAAATTAACAAAATTGATATATAGAGTACAAACTTTAGTAAAAAATGTATGTGTTATTCCAAATTTAATAGGTGCTTCTGTCAATAACTTAGAAGTAGAGAGTCTTTTTGATGCACATTTGATATTGATTAGATTAAAAAATAATTTAGAAAGACCACTAAACAGACTTTTGAAGATGTTGTTTGATTATGTTTTAACTATAATTGGTATAACTTTAGTTTTGCCAGTTCTTTTGCTAATTGCAGTTTGGATATATATTGACTCACCTGGGGCTGTAATATTTAAGCATAAACGTATTGGGAAGAATGGCAAAGAATTTTATTGCTATAAGTTTCGTAGTATGTGTGTGGATGCGGAAGAAAAATTAGCGGAACTTTTGGCTAATGATTCAGAAGCAAGAGCAGAATGGGAAAAAGATTTTAAATTAAAAAATGATCCTAGAATAACAAGTTCAGGAGCTTTTCTGCGTAAAACCAGTTTGGATGAATTACCACAGATATTTAATGTTCTTAAAGGAGAAATGAGCCTTGTAGGACCGCGCCCTATAATTCAAAAGGAGTTAGAGCGTTATGGAACTTATGTAAATGATTATTTAATGGTAAAACCTGGTATTACAGGTATGTGGCAAGTAAGCGGACGCAGCGATATTGATTATGAAGAACGCGTAGTGCTTGATAGCTGGTATGTACGTAATTGGAATATTTGGCTTGATATCATGTTGTTGTGGAGAACAGTGAAGGTGGTAGTGAAAGGCAAAGGGGCTTATTAAGGATGCCTAAATTTTCTGTATTAATGTCGGTTTACAAAAATGAGAAACCAGAATATTTAATAAAAGCAATAGACAGTGTTTTGGAACAAACTTTATTGCCTAATGAAATATTGATAGTAAAAGATGGTCTTTTAACAGATGAACTTGAAAAAGTATTAGATAAATACAAACAAAAATCAGCTTTATTCAGATACTTAGAATTCAAAGAAAATAGAGGATTAGGTTTAGCTTTAAGAGATGGGGTATTAGCTTGCAATTATGGTCTTATAGCAAGAATGGATACAGATGATATATGTAAGCCAGAGAGATTTGAAAAACAAATAAAATACTTAAAAGAACATCCAGATGTAGCTTTATTGGGAACATTTATTGAAGAATTTAGCCAAGATGAGAATAAACCTGATACTATTACCAAGCTTCCTTGTGAACATGAAGAAATAAAAACCTTTGCAAAGAAAAGAAATCCATTTAGACATATGACTATAATGTTTAATAAAGCTGCTGTATTAGACAGCGGTAATTACAGAAACTTTTTGTGGTTTGAAGATTATGATCTGTGGGTTAGGGTGATTGGCAGAGGCTTTAAAACAGCAAATATTTCAGAAATATTGGTATCTGTACGAGCAGATAAAGATATGTTTGCACGGCGAGGGGGAAGAAAGTATTTGAAACAGGAAATAGAGTTTCAGAGGTTTTTGCTAAGTAATAAGTTTATAGGTATGTTAGACTTTGTGAAAAATATTGTGGTTAGAAGTATTGTTAGAATGGTGCCTAATGAATTAAGAATATTAATATATAAAAAAATGTTGAGACGATAATAAATGGTGATAAGTTTATAGAATATGAAAATTACACATAAAAGAAAAGCTTGGTTAGATATAATCATAGAACTTGTTTCATTATTAGTAATTGTATCACGTTATATATAGTAGTAGGAGTGCAAAGATATTTAAATTGATAAAAGATTAATTTATAAAGAATTGTAGGAGTGAGGATTATTGAATAGTGAGATACAGAAATACCAATGGCTTTTGTGTGAGCTTATATTCAGAGATTTAAAGATAAAATATAGAAGATCTGTTCTGGGATATCTGTGGAGTATTTTAAATCCTTTGATGTTAATGGGTGTACTTACAATAGTGTTTTCAACAATGTTTAGGTTTGATATTCCAAATTATCCTGTATATCTTTTGACAGGGCAGTTACTTTTTGGTTTCTTTTCGGAATCTACTAATATGGCAATGACTTCAATTTTAGGCGGTGCTTCCTTAATAAAAAAAGTGTACTTGCCTAAGTATATTTTTCCGGTATCAAGGGTATTATCAAGTTTTACGACAATGCTATTTTCACTTGCAGCACTTGTAATTGTGATGGCGGTAACAGAAGCGGATTACCATATTACGGCATTTTTGCTTCCTGTTGTTTTGCTTTATCTTTTGCTATTTTCTATTGGCATGAGTTTAATTCTTTCTGTAATGGTAGTATATTTTAGGGATAGTCAATACCTGTATGGTGTACTTTTAACTGCATTAAATTATATTACACCGATATTCTACCCTGCATCTATGCTGCCGCAGTGGTTAAAAGATTTAATGTTTTTAAATCCAATGTACAACTTTATAGAAATGTTCCGCAAGATTATGCTTTACGGACAGTGGCCAACAATGATGGAGCATTTTATTTGTATGGCATTTGCCGTAGGTGGATTGTTATTAGGTATTTGGGTTTTCAAAAATAATCAGAAGGACTTTATTTTATACATTTAGGTGAAATATGAGAAATGCAGTAGAAGTAAAAAACGTTTCTATGCGGTTTAACTTAGCAAGGGAACGAGTAGATAATATTAAAGAATGGTTTGTTAGAAAACTGAAGGGAAGTAACGAACCGATAGATGAATTTTGGGCTCTTAGGGATATAAGTTTTGAAATACCAAAAGGTGATTCATTTGCATTGATAGGATCCAATGGAAGTGGAAAAAGTACGCTGTTAAAAATAATTAGCGGTATTTTAACACCAACAATTGGTAATGTTACTGTGAATGGCTCTATAGCACCGCTGATAGAACTAGGTGCAGGTTTTGATATGGAGCTTACTGGTCGTGAAAATATATTTCTGAACGGAGCAGTACTTGGACATAGCCGTAAACTGATGCAGCAGAAATATGACGAAATAATAGATTTTAGTGAGCTGAAAGAATTTGAAGATGTACCGGTAAAAAATTATTCCAGTGGTATGCTTGCAAGATTGGGGTTTAGTATAGCTACGATAGTAAAGCCTGATATTTTAATAGTTGATGAAATACTTGCGGTAGGTGATCAAGCTTTCCAGGCAAAATGTCATAGGCGAATGGAAGATATGATGAGCGGTGGAACAACAGTAATATTGGTATCACATTCAGAATATGATGTTAAGCGGGTTTGCAAACATGCAGTTTGGATAGAAAAAAGTAAATTAAAAAATATTGGAACAACAGACGATATATTTAATCTTTACAATAGCAGATAAGAGGTATGCATTATGATTTTGACTGATAGATATCCTTTGTTATCAATTATTGTTCCTGTGTATGGAACAGAACAGTACTTGGAAAAATGTTTGGACAGTGCGTTAAATTGTACTTATAAAAATATTGAAGTAATAGTTGTTGATGATAAGTCACCAGGTAATGTACAAGAAATTATTACGAAATATCAAAATGAAGATAAACGTGTAAAATTGGTTAGACATGAAGTAAATAAAGGACTTTTTCGCGCAAGAATAACAGGTGTAGAAAACTCTAAAGGTGATTATATAGCATTTTTAGATAGTGATGATCATGTTTCTTGCGATTTTTATCGTAGATTGATAGAGAGAGCTTTAGAAAAAAATAGTGATATGGTTATTGGCGAGTATTATTTGGAATTTGCTGACAACCAATATCAATATCAAAATTTGTCACATACAAGAGTTATGGATATAGATTTAAAAGGAAGAGAAATAGCAAAATTATTGTTTGCACAAGAAGGTAAAGATTATAGTTTACATGTTGTATGGAATAAAATTTATCGCAGAGATTTGTGGGATAAATGCTATTCCTATTTTTGTGAATTTGATAGTAAGTTTGGTCATACGATTATGTGTGAAGATGTGTTGTACTCCTCTTTCTATTATTACTATGCAGGGAATATGAGTTCTATTCATAATGACTTCTATTATTACTATGCAGGGAATAATGATGCATCTACTCGTAATTATAACTATGAAAAGGTATATAAAAATATTCAAGATATAAAAAATATATTTAGTTTTATTAGAGATATGTTTAGTTCAGAACTAAAAGAAACAGGGTTTATTAATCATATAGACAACTGGTATCTATTGTTAAAAAAAGTCTGGAAAGATATAATTGACAGAAACTTTGTGGGGAAAGAAAGGAATATACTTTATTGTGCTTTAGAAATAGAACAGAATACGAAGTTTAATAAAAGTTTAAGTGATAATTATTTTTATCAAATATATACTAATGTTACTAAGATTGAAACAGAAGAAATAAAAACGAAAATACTTGATGATGATATAGAAGTAATTAGCTTTGACATTTTTGATACTTTAATAGTCAGACCATTCTATGAAGCGACAGATTTATTTTATCTTTTAGATATTTATGCAAATAATATCCTTGGTATTACAGATAAGATTGATTTTAAACAGTTGCGAATAGATGCAGAGTCGTTAGCTCGTCAGAAAACTAAAGCAGAAGATGTTACTTTAGATGAAATATATTATGCGCTGAAAGAACTTGTTGCTTTTGATGAAAAGGCACTTAATATAATAAAAGCAAAAGAAGTTGAATTGGAAATAAAATATTGCAGGCAACGTTGTTTTGCTAAGGAATTATTCGATTTAGCAAAATATTTAGGTAAAAAAGTTATTCTGACTTCGGATATGTATTTGTCTGAAGATGTGATTATATCAATCTTGAAAAATAATGGTTATAATGACTATGATAAATTGTATTTGTCAAATGTTGTAGGGGTAACAAAGCATACAGGAAATATTTTCAAGTATATTATCAAAGAGCTGGACATAAAGCCGGATAAGATTTTACATATTGGTGATAATTACTATTCAGATGTGCAGCAGGCTAAAGATAATGGATTACAGAGTTATCACTTACCAAAAACAACAGCTTTATTAATGAATGAGGTTGGAGAATTTTACGGCGGTGAAGCTTATAGAAATGTATATAAAAAACAGTTTTTGTTAAGACGCAGTGACGGTATGCTTAGCGGATATTTTGGCTTGCGAACTATGTTAGGTGTTATTGCTAACAAAATCTTTGATAATCCTTTTCAAAATATCAACAACAATACAGATTTTAATGCTGATCCAAGATTTATTGGATACGGTACTTTTGGTATGCATATGTTTGCAGTGGCAAAATGGTTGCTGGACGATGCAAAAAAATACAATTACAAAAATTTAAACTTTTTTGCTCGTGATGGTTATATACCGATGGAAGCTGTTAAAATTTTAAATAAGCTGTTAGGTTTAGATGTTAATATTAATTATTTACCATTTACAAGAACATCTATTATTCCGTTGCAGATTAATAATAAAGCAGACATTCTTAATTTTTATGGTATGAATATGTTTGTATTCAATAAAACACCTAAATATTTCATTGAAATGTTTAAGGACTATCTTTACAAAGATTTCTATGAGAATGCACGAAAATCTGCGGATAAAGACGGTATTAAATATGAAGAATGCTTTAGAAATATATCCGAGTTTTCAAAATTCAATGATTGGTTCTTTCCAAAAATTGATATACAAAAGTTACAAAAATATAAAGAAGATTTCGGTAAATGTTTCCAAAAATGCTTTAATGGTAAAACTGCAAATTTTGATATTGGTTATAGCTGCAGAATTGACTATGCATTAAAAAAGGCTTTTGATTATGATATAAGTTCCTATTTTATACATATCAATAGTGATATTGCCTTATATAGAGCTCATGCTGCTAATATAGAGATTAATACTTTTTATCAGTATAGTCCTGGTATTACCGGAACGTTGAGGGAGTATTTATTGAGTGCAATAGAACCGTCTTGTAAAAAAGTAAAAATAAAAGGTGATGAGTATGAACTTGTCTACAAAGATTATGAAGATGATTATCTTTTGAAATTCTCTGTTGGTAATATTCAGAATGCTGCCTTAGATTTTGTACATGATATGGTGCAGATTTTTGGAAATGATTTGAACTATTTATATTATCAAAGAGATGATATAAGTATGATGAACGAATATTTTAATGCACAGGCAAAAGCAGCTGATAGGATTTTGTTTTCAGCTTTGAAGTTTGAAGATGATATTGGAGCTGTTGGGAATACTGATTTCCTGAATTTGTGGGGTGGGTCTATGAATGCAGCTACGTTTAATTATATTCGCCCTCTTTGGAAACAAGCGATAGTATTATTTTTTGTTGATAGAGCATTACTAAAAAGCAGAGCTAAAAGGTATTTGGCAGGGAAACCAAAGCAGTTGAAAGCTCTAACAATAATTTATAAATCTGGACGATGGGTTTATCATAAATTTTTTGCAAGGTGGATAAAAATATAAAACTGAAAATGATAAGACAGGAATGGAAAATATACTAGTCATATCCTTACGTGTATATTTATTTGCTTGTTTAAGGATTTATGTTATATGTGCTGTTAAAATTTTAATAATATTTTTATGCAAAGCAAGACAAGTGGAGGATATTGAATGTTGCGTACAAGTTTTATTGTAGTTTTATGTTTATTTGCGCTGACTTCGTTTGTTTCAATAGCCGTAGCTAATATATTTTTAGGAATAAGTTTGTTGCTGTTTTTGACAATTATATATAAAGATAGTGGTGTATATATAAATAGCAATAGGAGAACTTATTTCAAAGTATTTGGCATCTTTGCTGCTGCGTTGTTTGTTTCTGCTGTGTTTAGTGGTAATGTTCTTTTGGGATTAAAAACGTGGGGAGATTTTTTTGTTTGGCGGTTTATGCCTTTTATTATGATAATGAGCGTTATCAAATCTGATAAAGTTGTAAAGAAGCTAATGTATGCAGTTATATGTGGCTTTGCTTTTAGCTGTATTTATGCCATTTATCAGGGAGTTTTTATTTATGGAGCAAATATAGCTTCTAGCAGGGCAGATGGCTTGGTTGGACATTCAATGACTTTGGC
>CAZVSX010000003.1:0-105097 GCA_964630355.1 uncultured Phascolarctobacterium sp. | reverse complement strand
CATGTGTTCCACCTAGTTCATAAATATGTGTCCAGAATTCTGGGTACATATCAAATTTCGAAAGTCGGTTTTTTATTTTATGTACGTATATTAGTACGTAATTGAATTGCTTCTGCAAGATGTGTTGCAGTAATCTCCTGACTGCCTGCTAAATCAGCGATAGTACGTGCAACTTTTAGAATACGATCATGGCTGCGTGCACTTAAATTAAGCATATGAAAATATTTCTCCATAACATTTTCTGCTGCTTCACCTAAACGGCAATATTTAACTACTTCACTTCGTCCCATCTGGGCATTGCAATACATCCCCCAAGCTTTTAAGCGTTCCTGCTGAATAAGACGAGCTTTTATTACACGTTCACGAATCACTGCTGATGATTCTCCATGTTCTTCATTTTTCAGGTCTTTAAAGTCTACCCTGCTTAAATTAATTTGCATATCAATTCTATCCATTAATGGCCCTGATATTTTTCTTCTGTAATTATCTATCTCTTTCTGTTTACAGGTGCAATGCTGTAATTTGTCACCTAAATAACCGCAGGGACATGGATTTTGTGCTGCACATAAAATTATTTTACTTGGAAAAGTCATTGCTGCACGAACTCGAGAAATACTTACTTCACCATCTTCCAGTGGTTGACGTAGCATTTCTAACGTTGAACGATCAAATTCAGGTAATTCATCAAGGAAAAGAACTCCATTATGTGAAAGTGTTACTTCTCCAGGATGTGGTGTACTCCCTCCGCCAAGCAGTGCACTGCTGCTTATGCTGTGATGCGGACTACGAAAAGGTCGCTCCAGCATGACACTATCGCTTTGCGGTAAAAGCCCAACAATGCTATAGATTTTCGTAACTTCTAAAGCCTCGGCTTCTGTCATTGGTGGTAAGATTGTTACCAAACGTCGTGCCAGCATTGTTTTGCCACAACCTGGTGAACCTACCATAAGAATACTATGTCCGCCTGCAGCAGCAATCTCCAAGGCACGTCTAGCAACTAGTTGTCCTTTAACATCAGCAAAATCAACATGATAAATTTTATTTTTATTCTGTAATATATTTTCTTTAGGTAAAGGAGTAAGTAATTTATGATTTTGAAGATGTTCTACTAATTCTGTAAGAGTAGCAGCTGTATAAACTTTTATGCCTTGGATTAATTTACCTTCAGCTGCATTGTCCTTTGGAATATAAATTTCTTTTGCTCCCCGTTCTTTTGCATTCATAATCATCGAAAGAACACCAGAAACTTTTCGAATCCGTCCATCAAGTGATAGTTCTCCTATAAATACTTTATCTGTTAATTTGGTTGCAGATAACATTCTGCAGCAGGCAAGCAAACCAACAGCAATAGGAAGATCCAATCCAGAACCTTCTTTACGTAAATCTGCTGGTGCCAAATTTACAGTAATTCTTGTCATTGGAAAAGGGTATTGTGAATTGCGTAATGCCGCTTTTACACGTTCCTTAGATTCTTTTACTGCCATGGCAGGTAAGCCTACCAAATCAAAATTAGGCATACCATTACTTACATCTACTTCAACTAATATCTGTACACCATCAATACCACAAGTTGTTTCACCTAAAATCTGTGCAAACATTATTAACACTCCATTCTTGTCAGAAGCAGTGCGGTATGTGTCTGAGTTTTATTTCCGCAGTGCTTTCTAAAGTAATTTCTACTACATCAAAGGAAAGCACCGGACACTGATTAATTATTCCCACCAATTGGAGATAATATTCAGCACAGCGATGAATTTTTCTTTGCTTCGCCAAAGTCACAGACTCTATTGGCATACCATAACGTAAGTTAGTTCGTGTCTTAACTTCTATAAAACTTATTATGTCATCTTTTTTTGCTATTATATCAATTTCACCAACCCTATAACACCGGAAGTTGCGTGCTAAAATTTTATAACCTTTACTTTGCAAATAACGACAAGTATAATCTTCACCGTATTTACCCAAGTCAATTTTCGAGTGGATATTCATAATTTTCTAAAAGAGGTGTATAAAGTACATTTTCTTCCATAGGAAGCGGAGGAAGTGACATGCTTTTTACAGGTTCATAACTGCGGCGATGCCAACGTGTAGTTCCATACTTACTAATTGCCTGTATATGTTTACTACTTCCATAACCTTTGTTATGTTTAAAGTCATATGCTGGATATATTTTATCTAAGCGTTCCATTATATGATCACGTGTAACTTTAGCTATTATAGAGGCAGCTGCAATTGAAGCACTTAAAGCATCTCCATGTATAATAGACTTTATTTCAATTCCTGGAATATTTACAGGCATAGCATCAATAAGCGCAACTTGCGGATGACACTGCATATTCTCCAATACTTGTGCCATACCAAATTGAGTAGCAGCATATATATTCATATTGTCAATATTGCTGATACTGACAATATTGACTTCAATATCTATTGCTTTTTCCATAATTTCCCTAAAAAGCTGTTCACGTTTAACAGCAGAAAGCTTTTTAGAATCGTTCAAGCCACTGATAAAACAGTTTTTTGGTAAAATAACAGCAGCAATAACCAATGGTCCTGCTAAAGGCCCTCTACCGGCTTCATCAACACCGGCAATATATTTAAATCCTTTGGCGTAATAATCATTTTCATATTGCAACATTTGTACAAAGCGTTCACGTTCTGCAACAGCTTTTTGTAAACGTTTATAATAGTTTTCAAGCAGCTTTTGTACCCCTTTTCGTGAGTCTTTCGCTAAATCTGCCAGCTGTAAATCTGTTGGTTCATTATTCAGCAGATTTTTAATATCTTCTATTGTCATCATAACACCTCCCATGATATAAAAAAACCGCCATAAGGCGGTTTTTTAACAAGAAATTAGGGTTCATCTATTGTGAACCGCCCCAAACGACCTGCTCGAAAATCTCGCAGCACCAGCTGGTATACTTTATCTAAATCCAACTGACCTCCAGATTTCAGACAACCTCTGGCTATAGCGATTTTTGACATAACAGCATTTACATCATCGCCTTCATTGAGGCTTACTACATATTTTTTTTGTAAGTCCTGAGGATATTTAGCTAACAGAAAACTAATAAGTAATTCTGTTGCCTGTTCTCTATCAAAAACATCTTCTTTTATTGCACCAGTCACAGCTAACGCAAAACCAACCTGTGGATCTTCAAACTTGGGCCATAAAACACCTGGGGTATCTAACAGTTCCAATCCTTTAGCGATAGTTACCCATTGCTGGCCGCGAGTAACACCAGGTCTATCTGCTGCCATAACTTTATTTTTTCCTACTAAACGGTTAATAAGTGTAGATTTACCTACATTAGGAATACCAACAATCATTACACGTACTGGTCTGTTACGTACTCCTTTTTTAAGCCATTTATCAATTACTGGCTTAGCTGCTGCTTGAACTGCAGCTACTAATTGTTTTACACCCTTACCAGTAGCACAATCTACTTTACACACAGGAAGACCGCTGTGTTTAAATTTTTCCAACCAAAGTTCAGTTTTTGTATTATCGCTCATGTCAATTTTATTGAGAGCAATTACTTTAGGTTTATTACCTAGAATATCCTGTAACATAGGATTAGTGCTTGAGCGTGGTATGCGTGCATCCAACATCTCTACAACCACATCTACAAGTTTTATTTGGCTTTCCATCATACGTTTGGCTTTCGTCATATGTCCTGGAAACCACTGTATTTTAAAATCTTGTAACATCATTATTGCACCATACCTGTATCAGCCTTTAAGGTACGCATCTTATCTAAAGGCCAAAAAGCAGCAACAGCACGACCTTTAACAAGTTTAAGCGGAACAAAACCAACGTCAGCAAAACGACTGTCTTCTGAATTATTACGATTATCACCAAGAACAAAAATAGTATCTCTAGGTACAATCACCTTACGGTAATTAGAAATATTTTCACCTTTTGGATCATCATGATAAATGTAAGTTTCATTAAGTTGCTTGCCATTAACAAAAACCTTACCTTTTTGCATTTCTACGGTATCACCGCCAACAGCAATAACGCGTTTTATAAAATCACGACTTTGGTCTTTGGGAAAACGAAAAACTACAATTTCTCCTTTTTTGGGGTCAGTAATAAAATAACTCAGTTTATCTACAAGTAAACGTTCATGATTTACAAGCGTAGGATACATGGACGAACCCTCTACCATATAAGGTTCTACTAAAAATGTACGGATACAAAATGCCAGTGCAACTGCTACTATAATAGAAACAAGCCAATCACTGGCAGAATCCTGCCAAGAAGTGTTTTTCTTATTGCTCAACTAGTGAGCCTCCTCTCTATCTGCAATAAGCAGACTATATAAAAATACTAGAATCTGCCAGCATTTTTTATAACTTGCAGTCTTTTTATATTGTAGCATATTTCTTTTAATTAGTCAGCTTATCTTATGACAGAAATGTAAAAATATACTAACTTAATAATAAAAGGGACTGCATTACTACAGTCCCTTTTACTATAAACAAAGATTGATTAGCGTTTTTCTCTGATACGAGCAGCCTTACCAGTCAATTTGCGCAGATAGTAAAGTTTAGCACGACGTACAATACCAATACGTGCTACAACAATCTTATCGATACGCGGGCTGTGAACCGGGAAAGTTCTTTCAACACCAACGCCGTAAGAAATACGACGAACAGTAAAGTTTTCACGAACACCACTGCCGCTGCGGGAAATTACCACGCCTTCAAACAGCTGGATACGCTCACGAGAGCCTTCAACGATTTTGCAATAAACTTTAACGGTGTCGCCTGCTTTAAATTCAGGGATGTCGGAACGAAGTTGTTCTTGTTCCAATACTTCAATAATGTTCATAGTTTCCTCCTAAATCATAGACGTTCATGTGCGAACTCACAGCGGACCGTCCGTATTACACAACGTAAATTGTACCATATACTAAGAATTAATGCAAGATAAAAATATAAATTATAGACAAATTTTACTTTTCCCACCATGCCTCGCCTAGTAAACGATCAAGGATGATAGCAACAGCACTGCGAACACATAAATGATTATAATCACAAGACCCATAAACAGGCTCAAGAATGTAATCAAATTTAGCCATTGTTTCTGCTTCAATACCAAAACCTGTACCAAAAAGCAGAAGCACAGGTTTATCTTCATCCTGTATTTTTTGACGCATAAATTGGTAGGAAACAGTATTAGGATAAACTCTGGCATCAGTAGTAACTATATAAGGGCACTTACCTGTTTCTGCTTGAATTCTTTTTACTGCACTGTCGATGTTTGGAATCCACTGTACTCTTTCTAGCGCATTAGCTCTATCTGGATTATAAACTTTGCCATAACCTTCTTGCCAATAGTGCAAAATTTTACTAATTATATTTTTTTGTACTTCCAGCGGATGAATAATATAATAGCCTTTTACATCATAAGTACGGCAGGTACGCGAAATATCGTGAATATCAAAATTAGTTACGGCACTTGCTATAACCTGCATACGCTTGTTATAAATAGGATAATGTACAAGACCTACATATAAATCAGCCATTATCCTCATCCCTTTCTGCCGTTTCTTGTAAAAGCTCCTGTCGCAATTCTTCGTAAAATTTGCGCTCTGACTTCTTCATCTTTTTTGGAAGTTGACCAGTGAGCAACTGCATCTGCTCTGTTGTAAGTAAATCTGGTCGTGTAAAATATGTAGCTTTGAGCGATTGCTTAAAACGCCAATTTTTTATTAAAGCATGATTGCCGCTGCGCAGTACTTCTGGTACTTCCAAACCTTCAAATATTACTGGTCTTGTATATTGGGGATATTCCAAAAGACCCGTACTGAAAGAATCTTCTTCTGCACTTTCAATTTTGCCTAAAACACCAGGAATAAAACGAGCGATAGCATCCATGACAATAATTGCCGGCATTTCTCCACCAGTCAATACATAATCACCAATAGATAATTTTTCATCTACCCAGTTAAATATACGTTCATCAAAGCCTTCATAATGACCGCATACAAAGATGAAATCTTGTCCGCTATGTGCATATTCTTCAACAATATCCTGCTTTAACGTGCGCCCACCTGGACACATAGCAATAACACGTGCACATGGTAATTTTTCTTTTGCTTTACGAATAGCAGCTACCATTGGTTCAGGTTTTAATACCATGCCTGCACCACCGCCAAAAGGTGCGTCATCTACTGTACGATGATTATCATATGTAAAATCACGCGGATTTATGCAGCTGACTTCAATCAAACCACTGTTAACAGCACGTTGTAAAATACTATGGCTGGCAGCTTGTTCAATCTGTTCCGGAAATAATGTTATGAATAAAAACTTCATGCTTCATCAACCCATTCCGGCAAATTAACAACTATACGCTTTTCCGCTAAATTCATTTCTTTGACATAAATTTTTAATGCTGGAAGCAGTATATCCTTTTCTCCTGGAACAGCAATAACATAAACATCATTACTTCCTGTACTGAGCGAATCCTTAAATGTACCAATTTGTTTACCAGCTTCATCCAAAACAGGTAGACCTATAAGATCAGCAACATAAAACTGACCTTCTTCTAATTTTGGTAAATCTTCAGCTTTAATCAATACTTCTCTATCACGCAGCAGTTCAGCTTCGTTCATACTTTTTATTTCTTCAGTAGAAACCAGTACCATACGTTTATGGAAACGTGCACCTTTAACTGTAAGTTTGCGTCCATCAGTGAGCAATAAATATTTTAAATCTAAGAATTGTTCCGGCTTATCTGTAAGCGGCAATATACGAATATCGCCCCGCACACCGTGCGGAGCGACAATTTTGCCAATAACTATTTGGTTATCCATGGATTATTCACGGAAAGCAATAACCTTACCATCTTCGGTAAGAATTTCTGCGCCCATCAGGGTATCAATATTAGTTCCTACTGTAATTTCTACAGTACGCTCTAATGTACCATGACCAATTTCAGCACCAAGCTCCAGAGCTTCTGCTCTTTTCAGCTTAGCTTCTGCTTCTTGTTTGGCAGCAGTGCGTTTATTTCTTTCTATGTCGATTTGTTCGCGCAAAGCCGGAAGTACGCTCAAATCACTGGCAGCCTGATGCAGGGCTTTTTTAGCCTGGAATTCAAATTGTTCCAAATCAAGCTCCATATTTTTTATAGTATTTTGGAGATCTCCAACAATTTTCAACTTTAAATCTTCAGTAACTTTTGCTTTAACAGCAACGGGAACCCTAACGATCATCTTATCCATAGTTATACCATCCTCAATCAAATAATTTCGACAATAACCTTTACGTTCTCACGGGTTGCTACTGCTTTCATAACAGTTCTGATAGCTTTGGCGATACGGCCTTGTTTTCCAATAACCTTACCCATATCTTCAGAAGCAACATGGAGGCGAAGCACCGTCGTTGTACCGGTAGTCTCCTCCTCCACTACTACTGCAGAGGGATTACTTACAAGAGACTTGGCCATTACTTCTACCAATTCTTTCATGTAGATCACGCCCCTCTAAATTATTTTGCTGCTTTAGCTTCAGCAAATTTTTTCATGATACCATCTTTGCTGAACAGATTTTTTACGGTATCAGTAGGCTGAGCACCTTTATTCATCCAAGCGATAGCTTTTTCTTCATCAATTTTTACGTTAGCCGGTTGAACGGTAGAATCGTAATAACCGATGCTTTCGATGAATCTGCCGTCACGCGGAGAGCGAGCGTCAGCAACAACAATACGATAGAAAGGAGCTTTTTTAGCACCCATACGTTTTAAACGGATTTTAACTGCCATGTTGATATTCACCTCCTTAAATTAATATCTCACAACATGGAACTTATAATTCAATTTATTATCTACCAAACGGCAGCTTGAAACCACCTTTGGAAGCAAACTTTGCCATACCCTGCATGCGTTTCATCATTTTTTTACTTTCTTCAAAATTCTTCAAAAGCTTATTGACATCCTGTACACGCATACCACAGCCAGCAGCAATACGTTTTCTGCGACTGCCATTAATAATATCAGGGTTGCGTCTTTCTTTCAAAGTCATAGAACGGATAATAGCTTCAATGCGGTCAAACTCTTTTTCATCCACATTGGCTTCTTTCAGCTTTTGACTTATACCGCCCATACCAGGAATAAGACCTAAAATAGTATCAAGAGAACCAAGCTTTTTAACTTGTTGCATTTGATCTAAGAACTGCTCTAAGGTAAATTCATCTTTTCGCAGTTTCTTTTCCATCTCTAAAGCTTTAGCTAAATCTGTGGTAGACTGAATTTTTTCTACCAGTGTCAGAATATCACCCATGCCAAGAATACGGGAAGCCATACGGTCAGGATGGAAAGGCTCAAGTGCATCAAGCTTTTCACCCATACCAATTAACTTAACAGGTTTGCCAGTAACAGCCTTAACAGAAAGAACTGCACCACCACGTGCATCGCCATCAAGCTTGGTAACAATTAAACCATCAATACCTAAACCGCTGTTAAAACTTTCTGCTACAGTTACAGCATCCTGACCTGTCATTGCATCTACAACCAACAAGATTTCCTGCGGCATAACTGCATTTTTTATGTTGCGCAGTTCATCCATCAGTTCTTCATTGATATGCAGACGGCCTGCGGTATCGATAATCACAGTATCGCAAGCCAAACTATGCGCTTTTTCTAATGCCTTTTGCGCAATTTCTACCGGAGAAACTTTATCTCCCAAGGAAAATACTGGAACATTAAGCTGTTCGCCTAAAACCTGCAACTGAGTAATAGCAGCAGGACGATAAACGTCACCTGCAACCAACAATGGTTTTTTATGTTTACGCTTTAAATAATTGGCTAATTTACCAGCAGTTGTTGTTTTACCAGCACCTTGCAGACCAACCAACATGATAATAGTAGGCGGTTTAGGAGCTACTGTAAGTTTACTCTGCGTTCCGCCTAAAAGCTCTATCAGTTCTTCATTAACAATTTTAATAATCTGCTGATGAGGATTCAGCCCTTCGCCTATTACCTCACCTACAGCACGTTCTTTAACCTTAGCGATAAAGTCTTTAACAACCTTGAAGTTAACATCAGCTTCTAAAAGTGCCATACGCACTTCACGCATTGGCGCTTTTAAATCTTCTTCCGTCAGCTTACCTGTGCCGCGGAACATCTTTATTGCATTTTGTAATCTTTCAGATAAACTTTCAAATGCCATTCTATTTACCTACTTTCACCGCAAAGCTTATATAAAATATTTACGGCTTCGTTCTTTTTTTTCTCATCAGATGATTGTAATAAATCAATCACCTCATGCAGCTGTATCTGCTTTGCTTCTTCTTTAGCTAATACTTTCAGTGAACTTTCATAACGCTCCAAAAGCTGTTCTACCCGTTTCAGCAAATCGTGAACTGCTTGGCGAGAAACCGATAACTCTTCTGAAATTTCACTAAGTGATAAATCGTCATAGAAATACAGAGCAAGACATTGTTTTTGCTTATCAGTCAAGAGACCTCCATAAATATCAAAAAGTCTGCCTAAACGCATTCTCTGTTCAAAAATTTCTTCTGCTGACATATCTAACCCTCTCGAAATTTACTCGACTTTGATAGTATAAAACATAAAAGAAACTTTGTCAAGTATTTTTACTTGTCATGTTAAGATAAAATTTATTTACTGCTTATAACCCTAATTACAAATTTAGGCAATGCCAACATACGCATAAAACGGCTTGGCTGCTTATACAGGCGAAAAGCCCATTCTAATGACGCATCCTGCATCCATTTAGGCGCACGTTCTACCTTACCAGCCAATACATCAAAACTTCCGCCAATACCCATCAAAATACGCGGCTTAAGCTGTAAACGATGTTCTACCAGCCATTTTTCCTGCTTAGGAGCACCTAAGGCAACAAAAAGCATATCTGCCTCTGAATTATTGATGGATTCAATAATTTTAGGTATCTCAGTTTCTTTAAAATATCCATTATGACAACCAACAACTTTTACACCAGGATAAAGAATTTCTGCTTTTTCTTTTGCTGCTTCGGCAACTTCCGGTGCACCGCCAAAAAAATAAGCTTTATAGCCTTTTTTTGCTGCCAACGACAAAAGCTCATTATATAAGTCAAAACCAGCAACACGTTCCGGAACTTTATATCCAAGATACCTGCCAGCCCAAACAGCACCAGCACCGTCAGGCAAAACAAGTTCCGCATCTTCTGATACTATTTTTTTATATTCTTCATTTTCCTGGCACATCATTATAATTTCTGCATTAGCTGTTACAACAAATGTCTGTTTTTCAGCCAACATTCTTGTTTCCAAAACATCTACTGCCTGCTGCATTGTCAGCGGATGTACAGGAACATCTAATATTTTTATCGGCTCAATCATTTTTCAGCCCTCTTTTCATAAGTATAATAGTTTTATTTTACAATAATCGTATAAATTTTTCAAATATCATAAAAGCTCCCGAATGTGAAATTTTATTCTTTCACATCGAGAGCCTTTAGAAAAAGTTTACTGTATATAAGCCTTTAACACATCACTCTGCTTATCAAGACACAGATATTTGTACACTGGTCTGCCAACAGAACCACGATGCAGATCTAATTTTAAAAGCCGCAATGATTTTAAAAATTCCAGGTATTTACGAATAGAAACACGCGATATGCCGACCATACCAGCAACTTCTTCTGTGGTAAACATACCATCAATACTGCGAATACATTCCCAAACTGTAGCTAATGTATTTTTGTCTAACCCCTTTGGCAAAGTTACTACTACCTGATCTTCTTGGCGGATAATAGTCTGGTCAAGATCAGACTGCTCAATAGTTGCCTGTTCCTCAACTATATGATAACGTTTCAAATAATTGTTTAAAGCCAAATTAAAGCGTTCAAACTCAAAAGGCTTAATTATATAATCAACAGCACCTAAACGCAGAGCCTGTTTAATTTTATCTTTATCATTAGCAGCAGAAACGATAATTACGTCTACATCATAATCATTTTCACGTATTTTCGCCAGAAGCTGCAATCCATCCATAGTAGGCATAAAGACATCCAAAATCAACAGGTCATAATTATTCTGACGCAGTAACTTTAAAGCAGTATCACCATTGCCCGCTACATCACATAATTGAAATCCTTTAATTTGACTTAAATAATGTTCATGAAGCTGTGCAACCATCGGATCATCTTCAACAACTAATACATTAATCATTGTTATTCCCCCTCCTTTTTATTAGGAAGCCTTACTGTGAAAGTAGTTCCTTCACCTAAGGCAGATTCTACTGTAATTGTTCCATTAAGACTGTCGATACTTTGTTTTACAAGATACAGTCCAAAGCCATGTCCATTAGCACCTTTGCTGCTGAAACCACTCTGGAAAATATGCTTGCGTGTTTCTGCACTCATACCAGGCCCGGAATCTTCAACAACAATGACGATTTCACGATCAAAATCTAAAATAGAAAGATTAACAATACGTTCACCGTCAAAATTTTTCAGTGCATCAAAAGCATTTTCAATAATATTACCAGCAATAAGAACAATATCATGTACCGATGGTACATCCAATTCGCCATGAAGTTCACTTTCTTCTGTAAGAGAAAAATCAATATCAAGTTCACGGCTGCGACTAATTTTTCCTAATATAAAACCTGATAATGTAATATCTTTCAGGCGAGTAACAATATAAGAAACTTCCGACTGCCTGTTATAAGCAATCTCTTGTGTAAAATTTTTCAGTTCGTCATAAGCTTTCATGTCAATAAGACCCATAATAACGTGCATTTTATTCATGAACTCATGTGTTTGAGCTCTTAATGCAGTAGCATAGTTCTTAAAGCCTGTAAGCTGATTGGCCATTTCTTCTACTACTGATTTTTTACGGAAAGTAAGAACAGCACCTAAAATATGTTTACCCTCCATAAGAGGAACAGCAGTAATGATAAACACCGTATTGCCAAGTTTGGCACTGGCATCTACTAATGTTTTGCCTTCTTCAATGATTTCGTCTAAAGGTACACGTTTCAGTACTTCCTTAGCAGATTTGCCAAAGAGTTCATTAACCTCATCAATACCAGCCTGTTTAAGCAACAAACGAGCTTCAGAGTTAACTAACGTTATGCGTCCTTTACTGTTGACATTAACAATACCCTCACGCACAGAATTCAAAATAATATTACGTTCCTGTAAAATTCTGGCAATCTCTTCTGGTTCATAACCAAAAAGAACAGATTTAATGCGTTTAGCAAGATAAATTGCTCCCAGAATACCTACAATGAGACCAATAAGTGTCATCGTCAACAGAAATAATACAGCATCAATTGTAGAATTATTAACAATCTCATCTGAATAACCAGTAACTACATAACCAATAATTTCGCCTTTATCACTTTTAATGAAACCTAAAGCTTTATTGGGGATTGCATAATTTTCCTTATAGGTAATTGTACTGCGGCCTGAATATTTATCGACCAGTCCGCGGGCACTCTGTTCAAAATTAGGCAGATTACCAGGATTATACAGCACTCGCAGATTATGATTCTTATCATAAATAGCTACGCCAGCTTCGTCTGAATGATCTACATCATTAACATAACTTGCCATAAAATGATCGACAGATTCATCTACTTTAACATTCTGTGCTGCTATACTATCTCTGATTTCTGTTGAGTTACAGAGAATGTTATTAATACTTACAGCATTAATACTTACACGGTCATAAATAACACGTGCTACTTTCTGAGTTGTAAAAAGAGAAGCCGGCAACAGTGCAATACATACAACCAAAGAAATCAGCAAAACAATTTGCTGCGACAAAGAGAATTTTTTACCAGCTTTATAATTATAATAACCGTTAGATTTTTTCCACATCAGCAGGTACCGTCAGGAACTGTATACCGGGATTACGTTCCAATATCCAATTCAAAGACCATTCGTTATTAATTAAAATAACAGGTCTGTCTTTTTTATCATATACCAACATACCATTGTCCAGACCCTTGATGTTTTCAACCAGCTTTTTATCTTCTGCATATACCCAGCGTGCAACAGAATAAGGCAGCTGATTCATCAACAGCTGTGCACTGTACTCATTAAGCAGACGATATTCTAATACTTCCAGCTGAAGTACACCAACAACACCAACAATATAGCTTTCCAAGCCAACGCCTTCTTGACGGAACACTTGAATTGCTCCCTCCTGTGAAAGCTGCATGATACCTTTTTCAAACTGTTTACGTTTCAAGGAATCTTTAGGCTGTACTCTTGCAAAAATTTCTGGCGGGAAAACAGGAAAATCTTCAAACTGTAATTTCAAGCTGTTGTCACTAAGAGAATCACCTATGCCAAAAATTCCAGGATCAAATACACCGATAATATCTCCTGGATAAGCTTGTTCCACAATAGTTCTTTCCTGTGCCAAAAACTGCTGGGGCTGAGATAATTTTACCATTTTTCCCGATTGCTTATGATAAACACTCATACCCTTTTCAAATACACCTGAACAAATTCGCATAAAGGAAATTCTGTCGCGATGAGCAGGATTCATATTGGCTTGGATTTTGAAAACAAAAGCAGAGAAGTTTTCATTATCCGGTTCTATAATTTTACCATCTTGCAATGCTCTTGGCTGTGGCTTAGGAGACAGTTCAAGAAATTTTTCCAAAAAACTTTGTACGCCAAAGTTAGTCATAGCACTTCCGAAAAACATCGGCGTGAGTTCGCCAGCATCAACTTTTGCCATATCAAACTCATCGCCTGCCATATCCAGCAGATCTATATCATTACATAAATTATCATACAGTTCATCGCCAAGCAATTCTCTGATTTTAGGATCATCCAGTGAACCTGTTGTTGATTTTAACTTGTTAGAGCCATGACTTGTATCATCTTCAAAAAGTTCAATTGTATTTTCCAAACGGTTATAAACGCCCTTATAATGTCCGTCAATACCAATAGGCCAATTTATCGGGTAAGCACGTATACCTAATACCTTTTCTAATTCGTCCATCAAATCAAAAGGATTGCGTCCATAACGATCCAGTTTATTTATAAATGTAAAAATAGGCAGATGACGGCGATGGCAGACCCAAAACAATTTTTTTGTCTGCGGTTCTACACCTTTAGCAGCATCTATCAGCATAACAGCACTATCAGCAGCCATCAGCGTGCGATACGTATCTTCGGAAAAGTCCTGGTGACCAGGTGTATCAAGAATATTTACCCGATAGCCATCATAATCGAACTGCAATACAGAGGAAGTAACAGAAATACCACGCTGCTTTTCTATTTCCATCCAGTCGGATACTGCATGTTTATTGCTTTTTCTCGCTTTTACTGAACCTGCTAAATGAATAGCTCCGCCATAAAGCAACAGTTTTTCAGTTAAAGTAGTTTTACCAGCATCAGGATGGGAAATTATCGCAAATGTACGACGCTTTTCAATTTTTTCTATTAATTCGCTCATTATTTTTTACTCCTCTTATTGTTGTAATTTCTTTTTTATATTTGCTATTTCTTCTTCATCAGAAATAAAATCTTCTGTTTTAGGATAATCAGCATTCTGTGCTTCGTATATTTTATAAGCTTCCAGTATCTGGGATTTTATATAATCCGGTACAAGAATTTCTGTCTGCAATTCACCACGCATCGTTATCCGAAAAGCTACATTAGTAAATTCTTCTCCGTCAAAGGTAACACAGCTAAAGGAAGTACGCATAAATTCATCTTTAAAAGTACAAGCTTTCAAACAATGTGCCTTGCGTTCCTTATCCCAGGCAGCATAAATTTTATACAGCTCCTGCTGTGCTGCTAAAGGAGCATCTTCACCTAAAATAACTGTTTCTGTTTCTTCAATAGGGGTACAATCCATATTTTCATAAACAGTTCCGTCTTCTAATTCCAAATCAACAGTAAGCACATAATCTGTTTCTGTAAAGCTGGCATTTTTTATGTGCCATTTATTCTGCCAGTGCTCAATACAGGCAGGACAAATAAATTTAGTATCACGAATGTTACTGCTTAAATAATTATCACGGTAATACAGCTTTTCACCTGGAAGAAATGCTTCACCACATTCACTGCAAATAAAATCTAAAGTACGAATCACAGAGTCCACCTCCAATTATAGCATAAAAAAAGCTTTTATCAGCCATTTGTAGGGCTGAAAATTAAAAGCTTTCGGTAATTGCGTATCATTTTCTATTCGACGTAAGCTGCAAAATTCCTGCTGAAATATCCAAGATAAGCTTTAGTCTACGTTTTCACAATAAAACATGGTCTATTGAATCAAAGATTTTTGCATAAAAAAGGCGGCGCAATGCGCCGCCAAAACAATAATGATAATTAGAATGTATATTCTGCACCAATGATAAAGGAACGTCCTGCCATGGGATATTTAGCTTCTCCATTCTTATAACGTCCGCCATATTCAGCATAGCGTTCATTAGTCAGGTTGTAACCATTGATAAACAATTTAGCATTTTTATTAAGCATATACTGTGCACCTAAATCTAAGGTCAAATAACTGCTGTCAGTAAATTGTTCTTTAGCCTGACCGCTGACAGCATTGGCATTAAGCGTAAAAATCCATTGCTCATTTTTATATTTCATACCAGCACGATAAATATTGGGTTTAGCTAAAGTATCTTTGGCATAGCCTGCACCCTTGTCTTGCTTAACCTGTACATAGCTGTAGGAAAGATAACCGCTGAAATTAGCATCAAAATCATGGTTCAAGCTGACTTCCATACCACGGCGTTTTTCCTTATTGACGTTAATAGCTTGAGTAGTATTTGCCCCATCCCAAACCCAATCAATAGCATCTTTGATATCACTGTAGAAAAGACTGGCAGATAAAGCTGTCTTTTCATTAAGTTTAGTATTACCACCTAAAGTCCATACATTACCCTTTTCCGGTTTTAAGTTAGGATCTCCATAGGTTGGATATGCACCAGGTTGATACCAATACAAATCATCTGTAGTTGGTGCATTAAATACTCTGCCCCAGGAAAGATAGATATTGCTGTCTTCATCAAACTTTTTATTTACAGAAACCTTAGGCGTAAATTCGCTGCCGTATCTGCTGTGCTTATCATAACGCAGACCAGTGTTCAGCTGCCAGCCATCGCCCATCTGCCAGCGATTTTCAGCAAAAACAGCTTTATTGTTAATATCACGCTCGCCAGTATATAAACCTGCATTATCTACTGTCGTTTTATAATACTCCAAACCTGCTGTTAATTCATCACGCTCACTGAATTTAAAATTCTGCTGTGCTTCAATACCAGTTGTCGTATCGGTAAAATCAGATTTATTTGAATCATAAGGAGAACGGAAGAAAGCGTGCTGATAATTCTTGTATACCTGTACATAACCGCTTGCAGCACTTTCTTCATTCCAATCATAACGCAGGGAAACATTATTAGTCAGACGTTTATGAGAATCATTAGTTCCCCAATTAGAATAACCAAAAGGTGAACCGCCTTCAGCATTAATATGCTCATAATTTACAGTCAGGCGGCTGTCCCCCCCTATTTTCTGGTCAAGTTTTATAATAACGCTTTGATCATCATAACCGGAATTTTTCATGGTCTTATCATCGCCACTTTTATTTTTATATTTGTAGTCACCGCGGCGTTCTTTGTTTGCTGCTATAAACAAGCCTAAACCGGTTTCACTGCTGCCGCTGGCAGTAATTCCGTACTGCTCGCTGTTCCAGCTGCCTCCAGCTGCTCTTACAGTAACATGGCTGCCTAAATCACTGCCTTTTTTCAGAATAACGTTAATAACACCACCTACTGCATCTGTACCGTACAAAGCAGAACCGCCGCCTTTTAATACCTCAATGCGTTCAATAGCATTTACCGGAGGCAGCCAATCAGCACTGCTGTTGCCACTGCTGCCAAGGTTAGCACGGCGGCCGTCAATCAAAACTAAAACTCTTTCGTCACCATTAATCAAAATTTTATCCTGTCCCATAGAAGAACCTTTAGCACCGCTGCCAAGTACATTTACACTAGGCAGTGCACGCAGTGCATCAGAAGCACTGGAATAATTTTGATCAGCAATTTCTTCTTTTGTAATTACACTGATATTTGCAGGGGTATCAGCCTTGGAAGTAAGTACACGGCTGGCTGTTATTACCATATCATCCAAAGAAAACTCCTGTACTTCTTCAGCTGCAAAAACAGTTCCGCAATTAAATACAGCAACAGTTAACACAGAAAGCATTACTGCACTGCGCAGACTAGTAAAATTTTTCTTCATAATCTCTCCACCTTCAAAAAATATATAGTTTACTTATTGCATCCATTCTTTCAAGGTCATGCAACAAGTCTACTAAGCAAGATTAAAACATTTTTAAACAAAAGACAATATATAACCATTATTCATTTTTCATATTACAATCAAGGTATTTTAATTGATTGTAATATGAACAGCTACATAGATATTACTTGATAACAAACAGAAAGAACTTTCCGCTGCTTCTCATCATAATCAAAAAGCAATATTGCTGGCTTGCCGCTGTATGCCAATTTCAATTCTCCGTTGTCAATTACTACGCTTTGACCAACAGTCATATCCATCCACTCTGGGCAGCCTGTCTGATTGCATACAATCAAACTCATTTTCGTAACACGTGATGCGTGCAGCCAACAAGTCAAAGGATCTCCACACACCTGCGTCGGAGGCCAGGCAGCTATATCTAATAATATTTCTGCTCCTGCCTGCATCGTACCTAAATAGTTTTCTTCAAACCACAAATCTGCACAGACCAAAACACCGGTTTTTAGTGGTTCATCTTGTACTACCGTAAAATATTCACCTTTACGTGCCCATGCTTCTGCTCCTAAACATTCACCAAACAACTTGCGATGGCGTGCTTTAATTTCTCCATCTGCCCCAAAGACAAGACAGGAATTATAATTTTTAGCTGTAACTTCATCATATTCACCACAGCCTAAAAAAAGTGTCAATGAATATTTTCGGCATAGCTCACGCAGTCCCGTTAATTCTGCTGACGGCTGCACAGGAACAACAGCACTATTATCTAATCTGTAAAAATAATAACCTTGAACAGCAGTTTCTGGTGTTATTACCCAATCAGCTCCCTGCTCTCCTGCCAAATATACAGCTTTTTCCAGCTGCTGGATATTCTGCATTTTCGGGCCGCAGCTTAAATCAAGATGACATAAAGCTATTTTCATATCATACACCATGTCCCTAATTATTTACCCATGCTATTCTAAAGTATATACTAGGTATATAGTCAATAAGCATTTTAATAAATTGGGCGGTTGATGTAACTTTATACTACAAAATTTTTATTATTTTATCTGAAAAATATGTCTTAATCCTAAAATATATAGCATAATTATCTATAAAAATTAATTGAATTATGTTTTACACCTTAAAGCTTTTCAGGATATAAAAGCAAAGCTGCCCTTGCTTAATTAAGCAGGAGCAGCTTTATAAGAACAAACGACTATCTACTTATTTAAAATAATTTACGCCAGAAAGGAAGATTTTCTGATCTTTATCACCAACAATATTGCGGAACAAACCAGGAGCAAAACGTTCGCTGTGTCCCATTTTACCTAAAATACGACCATCCGGACTGGTAATACCCTCAATAGCATATAAGCTGCCATTAGGATTATAAGGTGTATTCATCGTTGGTAAACCATGTGCATCAACATATTGTGTTGCTACCTGTCCGTTAGCAAAAAGCTCTTTGATAATATTCTCAGGGGCATAGAAACGACCCTCACCATGAGAAACTGCTACTGCGTGTTCTTCACCAGGTTCACAAAGACTGAACCAAGGTGATTTATTGGAAACAACACGCGTAGAAACAATTTGAGATATATGGCGACCAATATTATTAAATGTCAATGTAGGAGAAGAACTTGTTAATTCACGTACTTCACCATAAGGAACCAAGCCTAATTTTATTAAAGCTTGGAAACCATTGCAGATACCTAACATTAAACCATCGTGGTTTTCCAACAAGTCGCTGATTGCTTCTTTGATGCGTGGATTACGGAACATCGTAGCAATAAATTTGCCGCTGCCGTCAGGTTCATCACCAGCACTGAAACCACCAGGAATCATCACTATTTGTGCGTTGTTTATATATTTAACCATTTCTTCTACTGATTCCTCTATGGCATCAGCAGTAAGATTACGTACAATAAAAGTATTGCTTACAGCACCTGCTGCTTCAAAAGCACGAGCACTGTCATATTCACAGTTATTACCTGGGAACACTGGTATAAATACACGCGGTTTAGCAATATTTACCGGAGCAGTCAATGGTATTTCATGCTTATACAACGGCATATTAATATCCTGCGGCTCATCTGTATGCGGCATACCATCGGGGAAAATATTATTCAGCGGTTCGCGATAAGCAGCAAGTACTTTATCAGCCGCAATAACAGTATCATTAATGCTAATACCTGCAGTTTCACTAACACTGCCAAGCAGCATATAATCAAGGTCAGCAAATAATTCTTCTGGTTCTGTATCTGCTGCCAGTTCAAGTACAATTCCTCCTGGTTGGAGGGTAAACAGACTTTCTGTATCATGGAAAGGCTTGATAAACTCAAAACCAAGTTCATTACCCATGCACATAGTACTTACCAATGCAGCAATACCGCCCTCTTTTACAGCAGCAGCAGCCTTAATTTTACCTGTTTCTACAGCTTGATGAACAGCAATCAGATTTTTTCTAAGTGCAGCAAAATCCAAAACCTCTGCATTATCACGTGGGCAGGAAAGGAAAATAACCTTATCTCCTGCTTCTTTAAATTCAGCAGATACAGCTTTATTGCCATCAATTACACCTACAGCAAAGGAAACAAGTGTTGGAGGTACAGTTTTATCCATAAATGTTCCGCTCATACTGTCCTTACCGCCAATAGCAGGAAGTTCCAAAGCATCAAGTGTAGTAAACGCTCCTAACAAAGCACTGAACGGCTGTCCCCAGCTGTTGGCATCATGAAGTTTTGGGAAATATTCCTGCAAAGTCAAACGCAGCTTAGTCGGATCTGCACCTAAAGCAACAGCACGAACTACAGACTCAGTAACAGCATACATTGCTCCATGGAAAGGACTCCAGCAAGCTACATTAGGATTATAGCCACAGGTCATAACACTGGCAGCTGTAGTATTACCATGTAAAACAGGAATTCTTCCTACCATACCCTCTGAAGGTGTCAATTGAGTTTTACCACCAAACGGCATCATAACTGTACCACGACCAATAGTACTGTCAAAACGTTCGGAAAGTCCTTTTTCACTGCAAACATTAAGTCTGCCTAAGTTGTTCAGCCATGCACTTTCTAAGCTGCCAGCTTCAGCAACAGCAGCAGGAACTTCTTCAAATACGCTTGTTTCTGTTTCGTCATTTACTACTATATTAGTATGCTGTGCTACGCCATTAGTATCAAGGAAAGCCCTTGCTAAATCAACAATTTTGTCACCACGCCAGTACATTACCAAACGAGATTCAGCAGAAACTTCCGCAACTACTGTAGCTTCTAAATTTTCTTCATCAGCATATTTTATAAATGCTTCTCTGTCAGCAGCAGCGATAACCACAGCCATGCGCTCCTGTGATTCAGAAATAGCAAGCTCAGTACCGTCAAGGCCTTCATATTTTTTAGGTACTTTATCAAGGTCAATTATCAAACCATCAGTAAGTTCACCAATAGCTACAGATACACCGCCAGCACCAAAGTCATTGCAGCGTTTAATCATAGCTGTTACAGCAGGATTACGGAACAAACGCTGAATTTTACGCTCCGTTGGAGGATTGCCTTTTTGTACTTCTGCGCCACAGTTCATCAAGGAATCAACTGTATGCTCCTTAGAAGAACCAGTTGCACCTCCACAACCATCACGACCTGTTTTACCGCCAAGCAAAACTACGATATCTCCGGCAGACGGACGCTCACGACGTACTGCACTACGGGGAGCGGCACCGATAACACCGCCAACTTCCATACGTTTAGCAACAAATTTTTCATGATAATATTCCTGTACATGACCAGTTGCCAAACCAATCTGATTGCCATATGAACTGTAACCGGCAGCAGCACCAATAGTAATCTTACGCTGCGGAAGTTTTCCGGATAAAGTTTCTCCTATGGGTGTACGCGGATCAGCACTGCCTGTTACACGCATTGCCTGATATACATAGGAACGACCAGAAAGCGGATCTCGGATAGCACCACCCAAACATGTTGCTGCACCGCCAAACGGTTCAATTTCAGTAGGATGGTTATGTGTTTCATTTTTAAACATAACAAGCCATTCTTCTGTATTTCCATCAACCTCAATCGGTACAACTATGGAGCAGGCATTTATTTCTTCAGACTGATCCAAATCAGCAAGCTTGCCCTCTTTACGCAGCTTTTTCATACCGATAACTGCTATATCCATAAGTGTCACAGGGCGATTTGTTGCTTCGCCATAAACTTCTTCACGAGCAGCCATATATTTATCATAGGCTTCCTGAATTGGTTTAGTGTAAGTACCTGGAATAATTTCAACATCTTCAATCTGTGTCATAAATGTTGTATGACGGCAATGATCAGACCAATATGTATCTAACACGCGTATTTCAGTAATTGTAGGTTCGCGATGTTCTTCGTTAAAGTATTTTTGGCACCAAAGCAAATCTTCAAGACTCATAGCCAAGCCAAGAGACTGACGTAATGCTTCTGCCTCATCTTTATTTAAAGTCAAAAAACCATTCAGCTGCTTAACTTTTTCCGGTTCTTCGCAGCTGCTGATGAGGGTTTCAGGTTTTTCCTGTGCTGCTTCACGTGCTTCTATAGGATTAATGCAATAAGCCTTTATCTTATTGATTTCATCCTGACTCAATTCACCCTGCAAAATAAATACCTTTGCTGAAGCAACCATTGGACGTTCTTTTTGTGTAATAAGCTGAATACATTGTTCTGCAAAATCTTCTCGCTGGTCATACTGACCTGGAAGCAGCTCTACAGCAAAAGCTGTTTCATTTACAGCCAACGGCAGATTTTCTTCCATAACATTATCCACTGGTGGTTCAGAAAGCACTTGCTGTTTTGCCATAACAAATTCTTCATCAGTCAATCCCATAACATCATAACGATTGACAATACGAATACCACTTAAAGCACTCATGCCTAAATTATTACGCAAATCTGCTAAAAGTCCTTGTGCTTCTACGGCAAAAGCATCTTTCTTCTCCACAAAAATTCTTCTAATACTACTCATATACACAGCCTCCAATGCATTTTAATCGAGGTTAATACTTGTATTTTCGTGTATATATTGTAACACATTTCTTTAAATTATCCAATATTAAAGCCAGCAAATAAGCTTAAATTAGTGAACGTTTTTCAAGTAATGTAGAACAAAGTTCGGAAAATATAAAATTATATCTCTATTTTAGTTCCCTCTTAAGGTTTTTCAACAAGAATTCGCTGCACTAAACGTGTCAATACTACGATTGCATTTTCCAATGCTTCATGCTCAAAGTGCATATTTCTGTCATGCAGTCCAGGCTGTAGATTACAGCCAATTCCTAGGCTGACAGTTTTAAGCAAAGGTCTTTTCTGTTTAAAAAAATTAAAATCCTCTCCTACTGTAATATTGGCTGTCGGGATAAGTCCATCATTTCCCAATTCATCAATAATAACTTCCTGTGTCAGTGCTAACAATGATGAATCCGCTTCAGCAGCTGGACAAGTTCCGACTATACGGCAATCTGCTTCAGCACCATATACTTTAGCTGTATCAACAACAATGTTCTTTACTTTTTCTCTCAATTTAAGCATTTCTTCATTGGAAGTACTGCGCAAATCAAAGCCAATATTCACCTTATCACAAATAGCATTTAAAGAGCCCGCTCCTCCTAAAAAACGAGTAGTTTTAACACTTCCGCCTAAAAGAGGATTACTGTGCAAAGCATTAACAGCAGCCACAATAGCTGCCCCTGCATCAATAGCATTTATACCCAAATGAGGTTGCGAACCATGTGCTGCAAGTCCTCTAATTTCCCCTTCTATAAGTGTACAAGCAGTCCAATTAATCTGAGCAATAATCTGTCCGCTTTTAGCCATATCCTGCGGCATTACATGATAGCCAAGTACATAATCAATATCATCCAATGCACCTGCATTAAGCAGAGTCAATGCCCCCTTACCTATTTCTTCTGCTGGCTGGCAAAGAATTTTTACTTTTCCGCAGGACAACCCCCACTCTTTCAGAAGCTGTGCAGTCCCCAAAGCTACAGTCATATGTCCATCGTGTCCGCAAGCATGCAACGGCAGCAAAGTATTGTCTTCCTGTTTAAAAAGCAGACAATCCATATCTGTACGAACAGCAACAGTAGGCCCTGGTTTTCCACTTTCCAAAACTGCAACTACGGCAGTTGTATCACCTACATTTTCACTCACATCAAACCCTAAGTCACGAAGGAACTCAGCCATAAATGCAGCAGTTCGTACTTCTTTAAATGCTGGTTCAGGCATATCATGCAGTTTAGGCAATACGCTTTGTATATGCTTTTGTATGTCCATAAAATAATCTCCTTTTATAAAACAAAAGACTAACGCTAAAGCTACAGCTAAAAAGCAACAAAACTTTATACGTTAGTCTTAAAATAGTTATTTTTCCTGCCACCCAATATATACAGAGCCAGGGAATTGAGTTTTTATGAAATCAGCATTTTCTTTAGACTGATACACTTCTTGAAAAGCTTTTAAGCGAGGATCATTTAAAGTTTCTTCCTTTACTGCAACAATATTAACATACAAAGAATCTGCTGTTTCCTTAAGAATTGGATCAGTAGCAGGATTTAATCCAGCACTCATAGCATAAGTTGTATTAATAGCAGCACATGTAAGGTCATCTAAACTGCGAGGAATAGCAGCAGCCTCAAGCTCTATGATTTGGAAATTATGTGGATTTTCTACAATATCGTTAACAGTAGTTGTAACATCTTTAGCATCTTTAACTTTAATCAAACCATGAGATGCTAAAAGAAGAATACTGCGTCCACCATTAGTAGGATCATTGGGAATACCAATTTTTGCCCCATCAGGAATAGAATCGCCAGGTTTAAGTTTCTTTGAGTAAATATTTATTGGAAATAAAGCAGTGTTGAAAGCTTTAACCAATTTAAAGTTCGGCTCTTTTTTCAAAGTTGCTTGTAAAAATGGTTCATGCTGATAGCAATTTGCCCAAATTTCACCAGCAGCTAAAGCTGAATTAGGTGTAACAAAATCACTAAACTCTTTTACTTCAATTTTAAGTCCTTTTTTATCTGCCAGTTTTTTTACATTATCCATAATAATAGCATGTGGGCCTGGGTTTACACCGACAATTACAGGTTTATCCATATCTGCTTTTTTATCATTATTACCACCACAGCCTACAAATACCAAAGTAAACGCAGTCAAAACTCCCATTAAAGCATATTTAATAAATTTATGCATTTTTTATCATCCTCTCATAAGCTTGCCTATAACAAAACTAAATTACATAGCAATATTATAGTCTTTCTTAATCTGTTTAGTCAAGATTGTTATACAATCATTTTTAACAATAAAAAATCCCGGAAAACCGATAAACTAATTAAGTTCATCAGTTCTCACAGGATTTAGCGTTAGAATTATTTAATTTGGCTCATAACTTCAGCAGCAAAATCTTCTTGTTTCTTTTCGATGCCTTCACCTAATTGGAAACGAGCAAATGCTAAAACTTCAGCATCATTTGCTTTCAGAAGTTTGGAAATAGTTTGATCAGGATCTTTAACGTATTCTTGATCAATTAAGCAAACTTCTTTATAGTATTTGTTGATACGACCCAAAACCATTTTTTCGATGATTTTTTCAGGTTTTCCTTCATTTTTAGCTTGTTCAGCTAAAACTTCTTTTTCGTGCTCTAATTCAGCAGCAGGAACTTCATCGCGAGTCAGATAGCTGGGATTAGCAGCAGCTACATGCATAGCAATGTCTTTACCAAGTTCAGCATTGCCGCCTTTCAGCTCAACCAAAACGCCGATTTTACCACCACCATGAATATAAGCAGCAACTTGACCTTCTGGAGCTTCAAACAAAGCGAAACGGCGAACAGAAATGTTTTCACCAATTTTAGCAATACTTGCAGTTACTAACTCACCAACAGTTTGACCATCCAGCTCGGAAGCCAGTAATGCTTCAACATCAGCAGGTTTTGTTGCAACAATATGCTCAGCAATAGTATTAACCAAAGCTTTAAAATTATCAGTTTTACCAACAAAGTCGGTTTCACAGTTAACTTCTACAATTGCACCAACTTTTCCGTCAGCACTAACACTGGAAGCAACTATACCTTCGGCAGCAATACGACCAGCTTTTTTTGCAGCAGCAGCCAAACCTTTTTCACGCAAAAAGTCAATAGCTTTTTCCATATCGCCTTCAACAGCAGTCAGAGCTTTTTTGCAGTCCATCATACCTGCGCCAGTACGTTCACGCAGTTCTTTAACTAATGCAGCAGTAATTTGAGCCATCAGTTATTCCTCCTTAATAATAAGTAAATTATTCAGCGTCCTCAGCAACCAGTGCTTCTTCTGCAGCTTCTTCAGTCTGCATGCCTTGACGACCTTCCAGCACTGCATCAGCCATTTTAGCAGTCAACAGTTTTACAGCACGGATAGCATCATCGTTAGCGGGAATTACATGATCAATTTCATCCGGATCGCAGTTGGTATCAACAGTTGCAACAATAGGAATGTTCAGTTTATGAGCTTCCAAAACAGCAATATGTTCTTTGCGAGGATCAACGATGAACATAGCACCAGGTAATTTTTTCATATCTTTAATACCGCCAAGATATTTGGTCAGTTTTTCCATTTCATGTTTCAGACCGATAACTTCTTTTTTCGGCAGAACATCAAAAGTACCGTCTTCTTCCATAGCTTCCAGCTTGTGCAGACGAGCAATACGAGTTTGGATAGTTTTGAAGTTAGTCAGCATACCGCCCAACCAACGTTCATTAACATAGAACATATTGCAGCGAATAGCTTCGTCTTTCATTGCTTCTTGAGCTTGTTTTTTAGTACCAACAAACAAAATGCTTTCGCCGGCAGCAGCTACTTCACGAATGAAATTGTAAGCTTCATCAACTTTTTTTACAGTTTTTTGTAAGTCGATAATATAAATACCATTACGTTCAGTAAAGATATAAGGAGCCATCTTAGGGTTCCAACGACGGGTTTGGTGACCAAAGTGTACACCAGCTTCAAGTAATTGTTTCATAGAGATAATAGCCATTTTTATTTCCTCCTGTTTTTCCTCCGCAGGAATGGTATTTTTCAATTATTTACTGTGTAATTCAACACAGACAACAGATGAATTTTCCTGCGTGTGTATTTTATACCCGAATATTCTACCACATATCCAATTAGTAATCAAGATTTTTTTGCTGTTTAATCATTATTTTGTATACATTTTTACAATTTTGACGCTTTATAGATATTTTTTAGACTTATAACTGCATTTGTAATATTATCCTGCGCTAAAATACCGCTGACAATTGCTGCACCATCAGCACCTGTATTTAAAATCTCAGTATAATTATCAATATTTATACCGCCGATACCTACTATAGGAATTGTTACAGCTTTACGTATAGCTGACAATCCTGCTATTCCCAATTTAGATGTATCAGTTTTCGTTGTTGTACCAAAAACTGCACCACAGCCAAGATAATCAGCTCCATCACGTACTGCCTGAAGTGCTTCCTGAGGGTTATGTGCGGATACACCAATCAGATATTTCTCTCCTAAAATTTTACGAGCAACAGAACATGGGAGATCATCCTGCCCCAAATGCACACCTGCTGCCCCAACAGCCATTGCAACATCTAAGCGATCATTTATGACAAGCGGTACATTATACTTATCACAAATAGCTTTTATCTGCATAGCTTCAGTATACATCGCATTTCCGTCAGTATGTTTGCTGCGATACTGCACCAACGTTACACCTGCTGCAAGTGCTTGTTCTACACAATCATCTAAAGATCTTCCTGATAAACAGCCATCATCCGTTACAAGATAAATACTATAATCTGGATTTGCTTTCATTAGGATACCTTTTCCTCCGGTTTCAAGTTTATAAGATTCCATTTAGTAGTAACATGGTAAATGCAGTCTATAAGGCGTACTTTAAACATTGCAGGGCCATCCTTCTTTTCCAGCAAATTAGCTGCCAGTTCCGCACTTTGCCCCATTATGCATATACCACAGGCAGCTGCTGCCAACATATCTCTAGTCACAGCCGCACTGCAAGCAACAAGTGTCGTCGTCATACAGCCACTTCCAGTAATATCCTGCAGCAATGGATGACCATTATTAAGAACTATTGCCTGTTTGCCATTACTGATATTGTCAACAGCACCGGTTACGGCAAATACACAACCAAATTTAGCAGCTGCATCTTTGGCTGTACGCAAAGCTTCGCCTTCATCATTGTTGTTTTTTAAATTATCTACACCATAGCCTTCTGCAGAACCTTTAAGTAAAGCAGCACATTCACTGTAATTACCACGTACTATATCAATTAAATTCTGCTGCAAAAGTTTTAAAGCAAAATTTAAACGCATTTTAGAGGCCATAACTCCAACTGGGTCCATAATAACAGGTATACATTTTGCTTTTGCCGTTTTTGCTGCCCGCTCCATTGCTATCTGCTTATTAAAACTTATTGTGCCTAAATTAAGCACAAGTACATTTGCTCCAGCGGTAATATCCTCCACTTCTTCTGGTTCATCTGCCATAACAGGAGATGCACCAGCCGCTAAAGCAGCATCAGCACAACTTTCAGCAGTTACATAATTAGTAATTTCATGAATTACAGGTTTTTGCTTACGTATCTTATCAACAAGTTCACCAATAGTATTTTTCAAATCCATTAGTCTAAAATACCTGCCTTTCTGTATAAATCTACAAAATGATGCGTTGGTCCACAGCCACTGCCCAGAGGAATTCCATATTCGATAGCTTTGGTAACATATGCTTTAGAAGCTGCTGCCGCCTGACGCAGTTCCATACCTTTTGCTAAATTAGCAGCTAAGCTACTAGAAAGAGTACAGCCTGTACCATGAGTATTTTTTGTAGCAATACGCTTACCGGGAAGCCAAATTTCTTCATTGCCATCAAATAACAAATCATCAGAAGCTGCATTAAGATGTCCACCTTTAAGAAGAACTGCTTTTGTGCCTAAAGCAATAATTTTTTCCGCAGCAGGAAGCATTTCTTCCTTTCTTGTTATCTTCATACCTGTTATAGCCTCTGCCTCAGGCAAATTAGGAGTTAAAAGCGTAGCTAACGGCAAAAGTTCTTTTATCAAAGTATTGCAGGCTTCCGGAACTAAAAGCGGATAACCGCTTTTGGAAATCATTACAGGATCAACAACAATAACTGCTGGTTGATAATATCTGAGACAACGGGAAATTGTTTCAATAATCTCTGGCTGTGATACCATACCTATTTTTACAGCATCTACTTTAATATCATCAAATACAGCTTTTATTTGTGCTTCTACAACATCACAGTCTATGTTCTGCACCTTAGTTACACCACAGGTATTCTGTGCTGTAACAGCAGTAATAACACTCATACCAAATGTACCATGTGCAGCGAAGGTTTTTAAATCAGCTTGAATACCAGCACCGCCGCTGGAATCACTACCAGCAATGGTCAATAAATTTTTCATGGGTTTTCCTCCCTCTTATAATAAGCTACTTATATCTTACATTAAAGCGTAAAAAAAAACAATTCAAGATTACTGAGCTAGAAAAGGGACTGTCTCATAGACAGTCCCTTAAAATTTATCTCAATATTTATAATACTGCTTTTACCTTTGCTACTAAATTCTCTACATTAAAGCCATATTTTTCCATCATAACATCACCAGGAGCAGAAGCACCAAATTCAGTTATACCAAGAACATTCTTCTCTGTACCTGTATAACGGCTCCAACCATATGGTACACCTGCTTCTACAGCAAATTTTACAACATTACTTGGCAGAACGCTTTCTTTATATTCAGCACTCTGGGCATCGAATAAATCCCAACTTGGCATAGAAACAACACTTACATCAATACCATCTTCTGCCAATTTAGCCTGTGCTGCCAATGCTAGATCTACTTCGCTGCCAGTACCAATAAGTACAACTTTTGCATTCTCTTTAGCTGGACTTAAAACATAAGCTCCCTTATGTGCATTTTCGTGAATTGTATCTGCATAAGCATGCAAAACATTAAGTTTCTGACGGCTCAATAACAAACAAGTCGGCTTAGTTTTATTCAAGCAAGCCTGCTGCCATGCAGCTGCAGTTTCCAAAGCATCTGCTGGACGAATAACGCTGACATTAGGAATCAAGCGTAAACCCATAGTAGTTTCAATCGGCTGATGTGTAGGACCATCTTCACCAAGTGCAATGCTATCATGTGTAAGAACAAAAACTGCTTGAATACCCATTAATGCAGCCATCCGAATAGTTGGACGCAGGAAATCAGCAAAAACAAGGAAGGTACCGCCAAATGGAATAAATCCTCCATGCAAAGAAATACCATTTAAAACAGTTCCCATAGCATGTTCGCGGACACCAAAGTGAATATTGCGACCTTTCCTGTCAAGCTTAGAAAAGAAACCTGCTGTTTTCATTATAGTTTTATTAGAAGGCCCTAAATCAGCACTGCCGCCAACAAGCTCAGGCAGTTGTGCAGCCAATACTTGTATAATATCTCCGCTTGCTTCACGAGTAGCATTTTTTGCAGTATCTTTGAAAATTGCTTCCAGGGCATTAAGATTAATCATAGTATGACCGGCAATACGCTCTGTAAGCTCCTCAGCTAACTCTGGATATACCATTTTATAATCATCCATCAAAGCCTGCCAAGACGCTTCTGCAGCTGCACATTCACTGTGTTTAGCAGAAAAATGTTCTTTAACTTCTTCTGGAACATAGAACATATCTTGAGTCCAACCAGCTTTTTCTTTAGTTGCTGCCAAAGCTTCACTGCCTAATGGTTCACCGTGACAGGAAGGACTGTCCTGTTTAGGACTGCCAAAACCGATATGTGTACGTACAATAATCAAAGAAGGATGCATGGTATCAGCCTTTGCTTCTTTAATAGCATTCTCCATAGCTTCTATATCTTCACTATCAGCAACACGCAGTACCTGCCAGCCGTATGCTTTAAAACGAGTTTCCACATCTTCAGTAAAAGCAATATCTGTACTGCCTTCAATAGTAATTTTATTGTCATCATACAGATAAATAAGTTTTCCTAAACCTAATGTACCAGCAAGAGAAGCAGCTTCAGAAGAAACACCTTCCATTAAGTCTCCGTCAGAAGTAATGCCGTAAGTATAATGACTAATTATTGGAAAATCAGGCTTATTATATTGAGCAGCCAACATTGCTTCTGCAACAGCAAAACCTACACCCATAGCAAATCCATGACCCAAAGGACCAGTAGATACATCTACACCGGGAGTCATACCATATTCTGGATGACCAGGAGTTTTGCTGCCCCACTGACGGAAGTTTTTAAGTTCATCAATAGACAAATCATAACCAGCTAAATGCAGCATAGCATATAACAAAGCACTGCCATGTCCTGGAGAAAGGATGAAACGATCACGATTAAACCAATTTGGATCCGCTGGATTATAATTCATGAAACGATCCCATATAGTATACATCAGAGGCGCAGTACCCAAAGGAAACCCTGGATGTCCGGATTTAGCTTTTTCTACTTGGTCTGCTGCCAAAAAACGAAGAGTATTTACACAAGCCTGATCAATTTTCTGCATTGAGAAAACCTCCAATTATTTCAATTTATCTACAATCATTATATCATGTTTCCAAATATTGTCTATACTTTTGCGTTTTAAATGTATACTATATATTATTTTATATTTCAGATTCTAACAATCTGGATACCTGTACCTGTAATTCATCAGCAATTTTAAAAATTAAATCCAAACTCGGATGTACACTGCCATGTTCAATTTTACTTAAATATTGCGGTGTTATTCCAATTTGTTCTGCCAAAGTTGTTTGTCCTAAAGCTTTAAGTGTTCTAAAATATCTAATCTTACTTCCAAGTTGTACATATTTCTCACAATACATCCCATTCACTCCTTTTTACATAACGCAATTACAGAATACGGCTTTTGTAGCATAACTTCATGTAAAAAAAGCTACGCAAACTATTATAACACGTTTGTCCCCCCCTACAACACATGTAATTGGAATCAAAATACTTTAAGTATATATGTATATTATAAAAAACAGGATAGCCAATTAATGACTATCCTGTACAGAACACAAAAAATTATTATTTTATTTATTAGCTTTAAGTAAACGGCAATTCCACTCTATTAACAACTTCTATTTTATCTCCCTGACTTTGCAGCCATATATCAATACCCTTACCAAATACTTCTGCTTCTATAAGTACTCCTTTTTCATCTTCTTTAATTACCTTAGCTGTTGGCAGACGATCCAAGACATATTCAAAAGAAGTGCCCTTAAAATAAAAACGTATCCGCTGCAATCTTCCACCATACATAAATTGTATACGTTTGCGGAATTCTCCTTCCTTAAATCGTTTAGCATAAGGTACTGAAAAATGCTTATCAGTTATTTTAAAAGACTCTATTCTATCCATACGATAAATAGTAGGAAAAGGATCATTTTCTATTTTTAATTTCATGTCATCCATATCTTTTGGTACGATAAACGCTATCAAATAAAAATAAAACTCTGAAAACATAATTCCCACAGGCTTCAAAGATCTTTTTACCTGCAGTCCATCCGCACGGCGATAAACAATAACCGTCATTAACTGCTTTCTTACTGCACCACTAAGTTCCCACATTTTTTTAAGAAATATATCTTTATGCATTGGTTCAGCATAAAGAAGTTTCTCACTAGCTATCAAATCACTTACCCACTGCTGCTCTGCTTTTGGGATGCAACAATCAATAAGTTTATCAATTATCGGATAAAGCTCTTCTTTAGTAAAAGCTCTGCTTTCAAGTAAAATTTTTAATGTTGCAAACACTTCTTCATTTGATAATAAATTACGAGAAGGCGGTACTAAATGATAAGCACCTAAACGTTTATTATAAACTAGTTCCTGAATAATACCCGTTGATTCATTTTGGTCATGAAAAAAAGACCGCAAATCTTCTATATCACGCTGAATAGAACGCAGAGAGCAACCAAAGCGCATGGCTTCCTCTTTTTTATACAACATTTTTCCGTCTACCAAACGTGAATACATATACAATAAGCGATCTTTCGCAATACGTAATTCTGACATTGTCTTACCCTCCCTATAAGGTATTTCAAGTAATGAAGACAATTTTTAATCATTTTCATTATAGCACAGCCATCTTAAATAGCAAGCATAACGAATATAACACCTTATATTTTAATATAGGACAATGATAATTTATGTTTATCTAAATTTTTAATCTGACATACTTATCTGAACCAATTTAACTATATCAATCTTTAAGGTTTCAGCAATTCTAAACAATAAATCTAAGCTGGGGCGTGCTGATCCATGTTCTATCTTACTTAAATACTGCGGTGTTATGCCAACTTGTTCAGCAAAAGTTCCCTGATCTATATTTTTAACTGTACGATAATATCTGATCTTAGCACCAATCTGCACATATCTTGCTTCGAACAAAAGATATTCTCCTCTCCAACTCCGTATTTTTATATATTATGTCACAAATAAAACTTGTCTGCTTTCCTTTTTAGTTTAATTGGTTGTTCTAAAAGATTAAGCTTACAATCTTTTCTTACAGAAGTCAGAATAAATAAAAAAAGACAAGTATGCCATCTAACAGCATACTTGTCCATGTTAATCATTAGTCATTAAGGTTTTTTCTTTAATTCATCAAACAATAATGGATTAAGGACACGAATATAAGTTCCCTTCATACCCAAAGATTTTGTTTCTATAAGACCAGCACTTTCAAATTTGCGCAAAGCATTAACAATAACAGAACGGGTAATACCTACTCTGTCCGCAATTTTTGAAGCTACAAGCAAACCTTCCGGACCTCCAAGCTCACTTAAAATATTGACAATTGCCTCCATTTCAGAATAAGACAATGTAGAGAAAGCAACTTGAACCATAGCTTTTTTGCGTACTTCTTCTGCCACGACAGCCTCACGATCATGCAAAATTTCTACACCCAAAACAGTAGCAGCATACTCTGCCAACAGCAAATCCTCATCAGTAAATTCATTATCATATTTAGCAACTATCAACGTACCAATGCGTTCACCTTTTCCATAAATTGGAACAACTGTAGTCATTTTGCCTTTAAACATACATTTAGTATCTGCAATAAAAGAACAATTTTGGTTTTGGTGCGGAATATTAGGCAATGTTTCCTTGACATTCATAATAAAATTCAAATAGTCATCTGGGAAAGTATTATCATCCAGCACTTTTTCACGCATAATGTCGCATTCAAATTCACGTATCAGAGCATAACCTTTTACAAAACCTTTACTATCTACAATATAGGTATTAGCTTCAATAACATCACGCAACAATTCTGCAATAGGTTTAAACTCTACTTTATCGCCTTTTTGTAAAAGTCTATTAATTTTTCTTGTTTTCTCTAATAACTCCATTCTTACAGCCCCTCCTGATTTTTATAATTATCTATGCACGTGGGTGGTTTTGTTTATATACTGACGCTATTCGTTCTGTTGTAACGTGTGTATATATTTGAGTTGTTGAAAGATTTGCATGCCCCAAAAGCTCCTGAACAGAGCGAAGATCTGCTCCATGTTCAAGAAGATGAGTAGCAAACGTATGACGAATAGTATGCGGACTAACATTTTTATGCAAAGCCAAACAGTTTATATACTTGTCCAATATACGACGAACACTGCGGTCAGTAAGTACAGTACCACGACTGTTTATAAAAATGTAATTATGCTGCTGTTGGTATTTATACATAAGCTGACTTCGTATTGAATAATAGTTAGCTAATACCTGACAGCAAGTATTTCCAAGCGGCACTATTCGCTCTTTATTGCCCTTACCTAACAATAGTGCATAACGATTTCCTAAATCAATACGATCAATGCTGAGACCTACAAGTTCCGATACACGGCAGCCTGTAGCATAAAGAAGCTCCAATACAGCCTGATCACGTATTCCTAAAGGTTTATCTTTATCTGGCAGCTCCAGCAGTTCGCGTATTTCAAATTCATCAAGAAAAATTGGCAGCTTCTTTTCCAGCTTGGGAGAACGAACTCTAGACAAAGGACTATATTCAACAATTCCCTCTCTTACGAGATATTTATAAAAAGAACGCAATGACGAAATTTTACGAGCTACTGTTCTGCGTGCATAATTCTGACTATTAAGTTCGGATAAATATGCACGCACATCCAATGTACTTATCTGTTCCCAAAAAAAAACTTTCCCGATTCGTTTCAGCATGAAATCAGTAAAAGCTTCAATATCTTTATGATAGCTGGCAATAGTATTCTCCGAACAGTTTTTTTCAACTTCAAGATAAGTTAAAAACTTGTTAGGATAATCGTTCCTATTAACATCCATATTCTAAAATACCTCATTAGTATATTATCATAAAAATTCATAATAATCAAGCCAATATTACCATTCTTCATAATTTTCTAACATCTATTCCAAATATGCGAAAAAACAGTGCTCCTAAAAGCACTGTTTCTGCATTACAACAGCAGTTAAAAATTACTCACCATATATTAGCTTAAACCACTTTACATGTCAAGAAAAATATACTTTATTAATGATTTTGAAATTTATTTTATCATTTGCAGAAAATCAGATAATTTTTCTAAAGCTCTTGCAGCAATTTGTGCATTTTTTTCCTTCTTCTTTCGTATACGCACTTCCAGCGGTGGAATTAAGCCAAAATTTATATTCATTGGCTGGAAATTTTCAATTGCTGAATTGCTTATATATTTAGCTAAAGCACCATGTGCAGTTTCTTCTGGAAAACTTACGGCAGGCATACCCAAAACGGCACGGGATGCGTGTAACCCAGCCATTAGACCAGAAGCAGCAGACTCTACATAACCTTCTACACCAGTCATTTGACCAGCAAAATAAAAACGTTTATTACTGCGTAAATTAAAATATTCATCTAATAGCTGCGGTGAATTGAGATATGTGTTTTTATGCATAACGCCAAAACGCACAAACTCTGCATTTTCCAATCCCGGAATCATGCCAAATACACGTTTTTGTTCAGGCCATTTTAAATGTGTTTGAAATCCTACTATATTATACAAAGAAGCAGCAGCATTATCCTGCCGCAACTGAACAACAGCATATGCTTCTCTGCCATTACGCGGGTCTATTAAACCTACTGGTTTAAGCGGTCCAAACCGCATTGTATCTTCTCCACGTGCTGCCATTTCTTCAATAGGCATACAAGCTTCAAAAACATCATGTTCAAAATCTTTTACAGGAGCACTTTCAGCGTTACATAATTCCTTCCAGAAATCAATATATTCTTCCTTGGTATAGAAAGGACAGTTAAGATAGTCTGCACCGCCTTTATCATATCTCGAAGCACGATAAACTTTATCATAATTTAATGAATCAGCTGTAACAATCGGAGCAGCAGCATCAAAAAAATGCAGATAATTCTCTTGTATCAGCGATTGAATATTAGCTGACAAAGCAGTTGATGTAAGCGGTCCACTGGCAACAATTACTATTCCTTCCAGGCTTTGTAAATCTGTTACTTCTTCATATACTATTGTTACTAAAGGATTATTACGTACTGCATCTGTTACAGCAACAGCAAATCCTTCTCTATCTACAGCCAAAGCTCCGCCAGCTGGAACTTGATGTTTATCAGCCTGTTCCATAATAAGAGAACCTAAACGACGCATTTCCTCTTTCAGTAAGCCAACAGCATTTTCAATATTAGCTGCACGAAGAGAATTACTGCATACAAGTTCAGCAAAATAATTTGTTTTATGTGCTTCATCACGTTTTACAGGGCGCATCTCATGTAAAATTACCGGTATACCATAACGTGTAAGCTGCATAACTGCTTCACAGCCGGCAAGTCCGGCACCAACTACATGCACAGGATTGATTGACATTTATTTTTTTACCTCTTTCTTCTTTTTAGATGCTGTTTTCACTTTCGTTGTAACAGTTGTTTGTGCATTTACTGCACGAACGGGACGCGCATTTGCACATTCAGAATTAAGACAGTATTTTTTCTTTCTGCCATTACGTTCAGCATGCTCAACTAACATACCGCCACACTTAGAGCATTTTTCTTCTAATGGTTTATCCCATACTGTAAAATCACAGTCAGGATAGTTGGCACATCCATAAAATACTTTTCCCGTCTTTGTTCGGCGTTCAATAATATCAGTACCACACTTAGGACAGTTTACACCTGTTTTGATAAGAATAGGCTTAGTATTACGACAATTGGGAAAACCGGAGCAAGCATAAAACTTACCATATTTTCCTTCACGTATTACCATATAATGCTCATGGCATTTATCACAAAGTATATCTGTTTTTTCCGGTTCATAAGGCACATCCGGAAAATCTTCCTCAGCATTTTTCATATCTTCAGAAAAAGGTGTATAAAATTCATGCAGTGTCTGTACTCTTGTCGTTTTATGTTCTGCAATTTCGTCCAAACGTTCTTCCATTTGAGCTGAAAAAGGTATACTTATAAGTCCTTGAAAATATTGTGTTAGCATAGCAACAGTCATGCGACCTAATTCTGTTACAAGAAGTTTTTTGCCTTCTTTAACAACATATCCTCGATTTATAATTGTTACAATAGTAGGTGCATAAGTACTAGGACGACCTATACCTTTATCTTCAAGCTCTTTTACCAACGTTGCTTCCGTAAAATGAGCAGGTGGTTCTGTAAAATGCTGCTCTGCTGGCATCACTTTATATAAAAACAGTTCACTTTCTGGTGCAATATAAGGAACTGCAACATCTTTTTCCTCGTCAGCAAATTTTCCTGCTAACTGAAGAAAACCAGGAAATTTAAGTACTGAACCAGTTGCACGAAGCTGGTAATCATCTGCACTTATAAGCAAAGTTGTAACATCAAAAACAGCATCAGACATTTGACTTGCTACGGCACGGTTCCAAATCAAAGAATACAGTCTCAGCTGATCTTTGGTCAAATATTGCATCATTTCTTCCGGTGTACGCAAGACACTTGTAGGACGAATAGCCTCATGTGCATCTTGTGCATTCTTTTTCGTACTGTAATGATTAACTTTAGATGCACAATACTCACTGCCAATATTTTGTTTAATATAATCTCGAATCTCTGTAACTGCAACATCTGCCAAACGTACAGAGTCTGTTCTCATATAAGTAATCAAACCAACAGAAGATTTTCCTAAAGAAACACCCTCGTACAACTGCTGTGCCAGCATCATTGTCTTTTTGGCACTAAAATTCAGCTTTTTATTTGCTTCCTGCTGTAAGCTGGAAGTAGTAAACGGAGGAGCTGGATGACGTTTGCGTTCTTTTCTTGCTGCGTCTTGTATAACATATTTGGCTTTATTTAAGGATTCCTCTGCCTTTTTTGCTTCTGCTTCATTATGAAGTTCAAGTTTTTTTCCCTTAAATTTTACGGCATCTGCCTCAAAAAGCGGAGCTTTGGCATTCTCTCTTAATTTAACCCTAAGTGTCCAATATTCTTCCGATATAAAGTTCTCAATTTCTTTATCACGATCAGCAACTATTTTTACAGCCACAGACTGTACCCTGCCTGCACTTAGCCCCTTACGATGAAATTTACGCCATAGCAACGGACTTAGCTGATAACCAACAATGCGATCCAGAATACGTCGTGCCTGCTGTGCATCTACCATGTCCATATCTATAGAACGCGGATGTTTTATCGCGTCTTTAACAGCATTGCCAGTAATTTCATGGAATTCAATACGGCAGTTTTTATCTGGAGCAATGCCTAAAATATGTGCTAAATGCCAGCTTATTGCTTCGCCTTCACGGTCAGGGTCAGTTGCCAGATAAACTTTATCTGCTTTTTTTGCAGCTGTCTTCAATTCTTTGATTAAAGCTCCCTTTCCACGTATATTAATGTATTTAGGTTCAAATTCATTATCAATATCTACACCTAAAGTACTTTTGGGCAAATCACGCAAATGCCCCATAGATGCTTTGACTGTATATGTTTTTCCTAAAAACTTTTCTATTGTTTTAGATTTAGTAGGAGATTCCACAATTACGAGATTTTTTGTCATTAAACTTCCCCCTATGTACGGTAGTAGCGCTGCACTTGATCCACAGCAACCAAACCTGCTGCCTGTAATTCAAGCAATTCCATACTTACAGAAGCAAAACCTACTTTGCTTTTTTCAGTTAAACTTTCAAGAGAAAGAGCCCCAGCCTGCAATAAAGCAAGCAGCTTTGCTCCTAACTCTGTCGTCTTTATTACACGTTTAGGCTGCTCCTGTTCAGCACTATCAAAAATAGTAGGCTGTTGAGGCTGACGTTGTACAGTCTGCTGCCAACATTGTATATCTTCTAAAATATCCTGTGGTGTATCAACTAATTTTGCACCATTTCTTATGAGCTCATGACAGCCAACACTGCTGCCATCAAATATATTACCTGGAATACAATAAACTTCGCGTCCTTCATCAGCAGCAATATTAGCAGTAATCACTGCACCACTGCGTTTCCCAGCTTCTGCAACCAATACCGCCTGCGATAAACCAACTATAATACGATTTCGAGCAGGAAAGTGATTAGCTAAAGGCTGTACCCCTGGCGGATATTCTGTAACTAATGCACCATTACGTACAATACTGCTGAATAAAGCTGCATTTTCTGACGGATAAACAACATCAAGTCCACAACCAAGAACTGCTACTGTTTTCCCACCAACCTGTAAGCAAGCCTTGTGAGCTGCTGTATCTATTCCTCTTGCTCCACCACTGATAATAGGAATTCCATTACGTGTAAGCATTGTTGCAAACATAGAAGCTACTCGCAAACCATATTCCGTACAATTACGTGAACCAACTATAGAAAAAGCATAAGAACTCTGCGGCAATTCACCCTTAACGTACAATACTAAAGGAGCATCAGCAATTTGTCTTAAAGATTCAGGATAGTCAACATCATAAATAGATATCAGCCGAACACCATTTTGTTGGCAGAAATAATCTAACTTTTGCGGTAATTTTCTGTCACGATTAGTAATATAATTATCTATTGCCTTGGGAGTACAAATACCAGTTGCAACTAAAGCAGCTGCATCCGCTTCAAATACTGCCCTAGCACTTCCCCAAAGCTTTACCAATGCAGAAATTTTTCTACGCCCTAAACCAGGAACAACAGCACAGGCAGCTGCTAAATATAAAGTGTCCATAAAGTCATACTCCTTCTGTTTTTCTTACATTATTATGCAGTCAGAGCGGAACTTCATGCCACAGTCTTCATAATATGTGATTTTCTTACATTATAATGACGATTTTCTTATTGGTCAAGTATTTTACTTTGTAAGCAAAAACAGCAGGTAGTTAAACCTGCTGTCAGTATTGTTTTTTTAATTGCCGCAAAACATAATTAGTTATCTGCTGTGCAGCTAAAGGATGCGCATGATTTTTTTTGTGTATTTCAGAAGACAAATTTTCTCTATATTTTTGCTCAACATATTGTACAAGCTCAGCTATGTTATTAGCAACAAAAGCTCCGCAGTTTTTTTGCAGAAAAATTGCGTTCCCTTCCTCCTGCCCAGGCAAAGGCTTATAAATGACTATCTCAAGCTCTGATACTAACGACTCTGCCGAGGTCAAACCTCCAGCTTTAGTAATAATTATGTCTGCTGCTGACATCAACTGCGGCACATCTTCACGAAAACCGTATATTTCCATAATATTTCCGTATTTACTGTGCAAGGAAGCTGCCATTTTTTCGTTATGCCCTGTAATAGCTACGAAACGCATATTCTTAAATTTTGCTACATTCAAAGCGCCAATAATTTTTTCCATTGGCAGCAATCCTTCGCCGCCCCCCATTAAAAGACAAACCTTTTCATTATTTTGCCATCCTAATGATTCACGACACTGCTTTTTATTATTATTCAGAAACTGACTACGAACAGGAATCCCATAAGCAAATACTTCGGCAGTTTCATCGAACTTAGAACACAGTAAATCATCAGCAATAAAATATGTATCTATCCCATCACATATCCACCACCGGTGAATAGTAAAATCCGTTATCACTGCACCCAACCATAAATTGGGATGTTCTTTTTTATAGTAACCGATAATTCCTGCTGGTGTAGCATGAGTAGCTATTACTGCATCAGGTTTTATCTTTTCCAGATAATTATTGCCAAGATATGCTAAAAAACGATTTATTATACTGCGTAGCCACAAAGAGCCACCTTGGCTATTACCCCATGAATAGACAAGCTTATAAAGAAAAGGACAGCATTTTAAAATCCAAAGATAAACAGCTAAAAATATACTTCCCAAAAAGTGTGGAAAAAAATCAAATATATTACCATGAATAACTTTAATCTCAGGATAATTTTCCAATGTCTGCTCCAAAGCTTCAGCTGCCAGTTTATGTCCTGAACCAATAGGTGCAGATAAAAGTAATACTGTATACTGTTTTTTCGCTTCTTGCATCTTAACCACCATAAAATAATCAAAATATTATCTAATTAAAGTTTCGAAAGTTTATATAAATCACTACTATTATTTTTATTATTAAAATCCACATTCAGTGTTTCTTCAAGATTTTTTTGTGAAATAGCTTGCTATGATAGCTTTATTATTGTATCATATTTTTAATCACATTCAATAGTTAATATTATAATTGAATGTAAAATTCCTGAGAAATTTTGGGAGGCTTATAATAATGACTAACAGAAGACCAGTTGAAAGTTTTACTTTTCCAGTTGAAAAAATCAAAGCCGGTTATTATACCGATGCATATTTCCTGCGTTCTGAAGAAATTTTAAATGGTGACAACTATCATCCACGTGTGCTTATGCAGGTATTTGCCCGTGATCATGTTGTAGTTTGCGGTACTGATGAGGTTATTGCTTTAATCAAACAATGTGCATTCAATTCAGAAAACATTGTTATTCATTCCCTGCATGACGGTGAAGAAGTTAATGAATGGGAAACTGTTATGACAATAGAAGGCGATTATGCTGATTTTGCACATCTTGAAACTATTTATCTAGGCATTTTAGCACGTCAAAGCCGTATTGCAACAAATGTACGTAAGGTAGTAAAGGCTGCGAACGGTAAGCCAGTCCTCTTCTTCCCTGCTCGTTATGATATTTATCAAACTCAAGAATCTGATGGCTATGCAGCTTATGTAGGCGGTATCCGCGGTTTCTCTACAGATGCTAATGCACTTATCTCTGGCAGCAAAGGATTAGGCACCATCCCCCATGCCCTTATCGCATCTTATAACGGTGACACTGTTGCTGCTACTGAGGCCTTTGACAGACATGTTAATCCTGCAATTGCCCGCATTGCTTTAGTAGATTTCGATAATGACTGTGTTAATACATCTTTGGCTGTAGCTCGCAGTCTCGGTAAAAAGCTTGCAGGTGTACGTCTTGATACCTCTGGAAGCATGGTAGATAAAAGTCTTTGGACTCAAATCGGTACATTTAAACCTACTGGTGTATGTAAAGAATTAGTATGTAATGTACGTAAAGCACTTGATGCTGAAGGCTTCAATCATGTAAAAATTATTGTTTCCGGTGGCTTCGATGCTTCTCGTGTAGCCGCTTTTGAAGAAATGGGCGTACCTGTTGATACATATGCTGTTGGCTCCTGTTTCTTTGATGGAAATATCAACTTCACTGCTGATATAGTCAAAGTAAACGGTAAAGATTGTGCTAAAGCTGGACGCAAGTATAATCCTAATCCAAAAATGGAACTCATTAAGTAAAAAAATTTTTAAGCAGCAAAGCGGCTGTAATATGTGCCAATTCCGTACATATTACAGCCTTTTTTACAGGAGGAAACAAAAGATGAATCTAAATACTACACCAACAGCAGAACGTATTCATATAGGGATTTTCGGCAAACGCAATGCAGGCAAATCAAGTCTTATTAATGCGCTTACCAATCAAAATTTAGCTATTGTAAGTCCTGAAAAAGGTACAACCACAGATCCTGTTTATAAAGCTATGGAACTTCTTCCTTTAGGCCCAGTTACAATTATAGATACACCTGGAATAGATGACATTGGTGAACTCGGCAAACTTCGTATTGAAAAAACATATCAGGTACTTAATAAATGTGACATAGCTCTATTAGTTATAGATGCTATTTTAGGCTTTACATCTGAAGATAAAAAGTTTTGGGAACTTATCAACAAAAAAAATATACCTGCTATAATAATTCTAAATAAAGCAGATCTTTTAGATGAAATGCAGCAAGCTATTATTACGATGAATGTTTTAAAATTCACAAAACACTGTTTCATTATCAGTACACAAAACGGATATAATATCAACAAACTAAAAAATGCTGTTGCTGCTTTAAAATCCAAAAAGCAAGAACACCAACTTTTGGAAAATCTTATAAAACCTTGCGATATATTTATTCTTGTTACCCCTATAGATTCTTCTGCTCCTAAGGGACGCCTCATCCTGCCTCAGCAACTAATCCTGCGTAATATATTAGACAATAAAGGTATTGCCGTTGTTGTTCAGGAAAACGAATTATCTAAAGCATTAGCTAATTTAAATCAAAAGCCACGTCTAGTCATAACAGATAGCCAGGTTTTCGCTAAAGTAAGCAAAATTATCCCTCCAACTACCCCAATAACATCATTTTCAATTCTTATGGCACGATATAAAGGAAGTTTAAATAATTCTATACGTGCAGTACGCTCATTAGATAGTATTCACGATGGTGATAAAATTCTCATCAGTGAGGGTTGTACCCATCATCGCCAATGTCAAGATATTGGTACTGTAAAAATACCTGAATGGATTCGCAAATTTACCAATGCAGAACCAAAATTTTTCTTTAGCAGCGGTACTGAATTTCCAGTTGATTTATCCTCATATAAATTAATTATACATTGCGGTGCTTGTATGCTCAATGAAAGAGAAATAGCTTTCCGCAATCAAAAAGCTTTAGAACAAAAAATCCCCATGACTAATTACGGGATTGCTATTGCCTATATGCATGGAATTCTCAAACGCAGCATAGCTCCATTTCCAGACATTGCCAAACTTTTAGAATAAAAAATATTTCTATTTTATTTTCATCTGAAGTTATGATATGATTATGATAAATTCAGATATCAATAATACTAGAATAGAGGTAATAATATTGAAAAAATTTATCTTATTTTTTACTTTAGTTGCAATGTTAGCTATTAGTAGTATTGTTTCAGCTTATGAAAATGAGCCTAACGGATTCCGCAATCTTACTTGGGGTATGACTTACGACGAGGCAGCTAAAATATATCCTAACAACACAAATGTTTCAGAATATTCATATCAACTAGCAGATTTTCAAATTCCGTATTTAGATATCTTTTCATTTACTATAGATAATCCCTTTGTTTATGATATACCTATTGAAAATACCCTAGTGGCATGTTTTTATAAAAATAAACTATATTCTATTACCCTAAAATTTACTAATATAAATGATTTTGCTACTTTTTCAAAAAATCAGGAACATTTAAATACACAACTTAGAAATCTCTATGGAAATCCTACATATATGCTGAAACATTTAATTATTCCTGAAGAAGAAACAATACATACCAACTATTCTTGGTTTGGTAAAAATACAAATATATTTGCTTTAGCACAATATAATCTTTTTATAGACTCTACTAAATGCCCAGACTGCTTGACGTTGGTCTTTACTTCTGTTGATATAAATAACGAAATGCTCTCAGACCAACTCCAAAGTTATCAAGATTATCAATATTATTATAATTCATATAACAACTGATATTATTTTTTCCTATCCTAAATTTTCGTACGTAACAGATTCAACTCCTGTTGCGTATTTTTTATGCCCAAAATCTATAAATTATTAAGTCATTTATTATTAAGATAATACCCATAAAACAAATTATAGGTACTCTTTTACTGTATAAATCAGTAAGAAGAATACCTATAAAAATAATCCAAAGTATTTTCACTATAAATATTTTAAACTATGCTTTTTTCCATAATCTGCCAATAATTGGTGAAAACAAAGAAATAAAGGCTGCCATTAAGAAAAATAAACACAGCGGTCGTTGGAAGAAAATAGAAAAGTCTCCGTCACTCATAATTAGAGAGCCGACAAAATTTTGCTCTGCCATTCCGCCAAGAATAATACCTATAATAATAGCAGACATAGAAAATCCAAGTTTATTAAGGAAATAACCTATGAAACCACTGACAACCATCAAATATACATCATTAAGTGAATTATTATAGGAATAAGTTCCTACGAAAGTCATCATTACAATAATGGGGAGTAAAATATGAATAGGTACGTTAACTACTTTCATAAACAAACGAATAAGGGAAAAACCCATTAACCCCATTATAAGGTTTGCAAGCAATAACCCTATAAAAATAGCATAGACATCAGGTGCTTTTTCTACAAACAACAATGGTCCTGGCTGTAACCCCTGCACCATCAATGCACCCATCATAATTGCCGTTGCACCATCACCAGGAATGCCTAACGTAAGTACTGGAATAAAAGCACCGCCGGAAACTGCATTATTGCCTGCTTCCGAAGCTACTATTCCCTCTGGTTCACCATTACCAAAGTTATTACCATGTTTTGACCATCTTTTAGCTTGGTCATACGAAACAAAGGAAGCTATATCACCGCCAGTTCCTGGTACACAGCCTATAAATGTACCAATACACGACGACCTTACAAGAGTAACAAAAACACGTTTAATATCATCCCATGAAGGTAATAAACGATCAAGCAACATATGCTGCTCGCTACGTTCATTATGATAATATTCTTCAATACTGCTAAGAACTTGTGTAAAAGCAAAAACCCCAATTAACACTGGAATAAATGAGACTCCTCCCAGCAAATAAGTAGTATCTAACGTGAAGCGAACTGTACCACTCATATCATCGATACCAACAGTTGCAAGAAATAAGCCTACCAATCCACCCATAATTCCTTTTATAACACTGCCAGAAGATACACTACTAATAATACTCAATCCAAAAATTGCTAAGGCAAAATATTCTGGTTTAGAAAATTGCAGTGCAACTTTAGCAAGCTGCGGAGCTAAAAGAATAAGACAAATAGTACTAAACACACCACCAAAAGTACTTGCCATTGTAGAAAGACCTAAAGCACGTCCAGGCTGTCCCATTTTTGTAGCCATTGGATAACCATCAAGCGTAGTTGCTACAGAAGCTGGGGTACCTGGAGTTTTCAGCAAAATAGCTGAGATACTGCCGCCGTAAATAGCCCCGCAGTAAATTCCCAGCAACATAAGAATACCGCCAATTCCATGAAAAGTAAATGCTAAAGGAAAGAGCAAAGCCAAGCCCATATTAACGCTCAATCCGGGCATACAGCCAAACGCAATACCAACCAAGACACCAAAGAAAAGACCAAGCAAATTCAGAGGTACAAAAATCATATTTAATGCACTTGCTATATCAGCCATGATTTTACCTCCTAATCCAAAAATATAGAACTTGGCATCTGTGTATGCAACAGCTGCCCAAAAATTAAATATATAAAAACTAATGTAAATACAACAGTTAATGCAATAATCCTATTATTGCGATAATCCATAAGATACATAATTGCTGCAATAAGTATAGCAGAAGCAAGATAGAAACCTAATAAACTTAATAAAATACAATATCCAGTTATAAGTCCCATCATTAAATATACCCTTTTATTAGCAGTAGTAGTCAATGCTACATATTCAGAAGATAAATCAGTTTTATAAAAAAAAGTATATAACAGCAGAAATCCAGCAATCAGTAAAAGCACTGTCCCCAATGAAAATGGCCAAAATCCCGGACCCGGTCCATTTTCTGTAAAAGCCAAAGGAAACTCTGCCGATGCCTTCATAATCATTCCACCGATAATAACTCCAACACTTCCTACAATATAATTGCATACTGCCATGTTATTCATCAACATCATCCTTAAAATTTTTAAATTAGCAAAGATAAGCAAATCAACTTAGCAAATCTCAAAAATTTTTACTTTATCAGCAGTCTTCTTTATCAGTCAATGCACCTACACGTTTAGCAGCTGCCATAATAGCCAGTCTTCCATGCTCAAATGTTAAACCACCTTGAAAAAATACATTAAATGGTTCACGACAAGGTCCATCAGCACTTAGTTCTATAGATGCTCCCTGAACAAATGTACCTGCTGCCATAATTATTTCGTCTTGATAACCAGGTAATGGCGAAGGTACTGGCTCTACATGAGCATCAACAGGAGAATTACTCTGAATAGCTACACAAAAATCACATAATCGTTTTTTACTTTCTAAAGTAATAGCTTGAATAATGTCACTGCGATGTTCTTCAGGCAAAGGTTTTACTTTATAGCCTAATCTTTTAAATATTGCAGCAGCAAAAATTGCAGTCTTTACTGCCTGGGTTACAATATGCGGTGCCATAAAAAGTCCCTGATAAAACTCTCTTGCAGTATCACCAAGAGTTGCTCCCATCTCACCGCCTAATCCAGGTGCTGTAAGACGGTAAGCAGCCTTTTCTACAAGATCTGCTCGACCAACTATGTATCCGCCCGTAGGAGCCAAACCACCACCAAGATTCTTAATTAGAGAACCTGCCATGAGATCTGCACCTACTTCTGTAGGTTCTTGTTTTTCTATAAATTCACCATAGCAATTATCCACAAAACAGATTACATTAGGATTAATTTCCTTTGCCGTTTGGCAAATACGTCCAATCTCCTCAACATTAATTGTTTTACGCATACTACTGTAACCACAGGAACGTTGAATATGAATCATCGTAGTTCTGGATGTAATAGCCTGCTTTAAGGCTTCAAGATCAACATGATCTCCCATCATAGGAATTTCCTTGTAATTTACACCAAGATCAACCAGTGAACCTTCTGTCTTTACTGGATAACCTATAATTGTCTGCATTGTATCATAAGGTGCACCAGTTACTGCCAACAACTCATCACCTGAACGTAAATTTCCCAACAAAGCAACGGCCAGTGCATGTGTTCCGCTAACAAACTGAGAGCGTACCAAAGCTGCCTCAGTTTTAAAAATCTCTGCATAAATTGCATCCAATTTATCGCGTCCTACATCACTATAACCATAACCTGTAGTAGGTTTAAGATAATAATCAGAAACCATATGGTTACGAAAAGCAGCAATAACTTTTTCTGTATTATAAAGAGCTGCTGATTCCAGCTCCTGTGTATGCTTAGCAACTTCTGCAAGTGCCTCTTTTTCTAATATATCAAAATCAATTATCAAAATTTATCCACCTGACTTTATTATTATATAATTATTGAATATAATCAGAAAACTGCTGAATCTGTTCTGCCTCTAACCGCACTTTAAGTAAAGTACCTTCAGGCAGATACTCTTGTTCCAATACTATACCAATATCATGCAAACGCGCTACAGCTGAAGAATCACTATATGGAACAAGAAAAATCTGCTCTACAGATTTTAACTGCAAATTTTCTGCAATCAGCTCCAATAATTTTTCTAAATTAATTCCAGACTTAGCAGAAATACAAATACTGTTGTCTTCCTGTGAAAGTCTCTCTACTAAAGCTGAATCAAGAGGTAGTTTATCAATTTTATTATAAACAGTGATAATAGTCTTATCTTTAGCTCCTAACTCCTCAAGCACCTGATAAACAGCATTAGACTGTTCCTTGTACAATTCATGGCTTACATCAATTACATGCAGCAAAATATCTGATTCTACTACTTCCTCTAAAGTTGACTGAAAGGCTGCAACTAACTGATGCGGCAAGCGTTGAATAAAACCAACGGTATCTGTTAAAATAGCCTGCTGCTTATTTGGAAGCTCCAACTGACGCATTGTAGGATCAAGTGTTGCAAATAACTGATCCTTGGCATATATATCAGAATTAGTCAATGTATTGAGTAATGTTGACTTACCTGCATTTGTATAACCAACAAGACTAACAGTAGGTACAGAAACTTTAGCTCTGCCGGCACGATGCAAAGTACGAACATTTTTTACTTTATTTATACACTCTTTAATATAAGTAATACGGTCACGAATACGGCGTCTATCCACTTCTAGCTTAGTTTCACCTGGTCCACGTGTACCTATTCCACCGCCAAGACGAGATAAAGATAAACCTTTACCCATAATCCTAGGCAATGTATATTGAAGCTGTGCTAATTCAACCTGCAGCTTGCCTTCATTAGTATGTGCCCGCTGTGCAAAAATATCTAAGATTAATGCGGTACGATCTAGTACACGCACTCCCATAGCTTCTTCAATATTCCGCTGCTGTGCTGGTGACAGCTCATCATCAAATATACAAAGATCTATATTTTCCTGTTGTACATACAATGCTAATTCCTGCACTTTTCCACGTCCAATAAAAAATGCCGGATCTGGTTTAGAACGCTTTTGCATGAATTTAGAAACGACCTCTGCACCAGCAGTATCTGCCAACTGTTTTAACTCTTCCAGAGAATCTTCAATAGTCCATCCATTAATATTAACACCATTTCCGTATTCCATTCCTACAAGAATTGCTCGTTCTACACCTTGTGCTAAGCTTGCAATACCGCTCTGTTTATCAAGAATACGCTCAACCATTGATACAAGATTGGGAAAATAAATTCTCTCAACTTCTGATATAGACAAAGTTCCATAACACTCTGCAATATACTGTTCATTTTCATCAATACCAGTAATCATCCCAAAGCTAAGCTGTGATTGGCTGATATCCGGTGAAGCTATACCCACAGCAATCATGGCATCAAATCGATAATTTTTTAACGCTGAAATATCTACACCACTAAGATTGGGATTACCGTTTGGATGTGTATGGACGCAGCGCACACCACTTAAACGGCTGTTGCTGCGTCTGCCATCGACCAATGGAAGTTCTACACTTTGGTCATTGCCAACAGCTACTGATAATACCTGTCCGCTTCGGCTAATATATACAGAAACTTCTCTATTAATATATTCAGTAACATCTGCCATACGCAAAACAAGTTCACTTGTCAGTATCTGACCGCCTTCTACACGAATATCATAAAAAGTCTTAAGTTCATCAATAACAGAATTACGTATTCCTTTAAGATTTCCGTAAATTTCTTTATTCATAATCTTCACCTCCAAAAGGGGGTTATTATAATTACTTTCTTACCCTAGCAGGTTCAATATTTATTCTATATCCTTTAATGAAGTTTTTATGCATAGCACCAATAACTTTTTCTGCTACATCTTCAGGAACTTCAACAAAAGTAAATTTATCATAAATATTGATTAGACCGATATCTCGAGCAGGAATATCTGCCTCAATGGCAATAGTACTAACAATGTCCTTAACCATAATTTTCTGACTACGTCCAATATTCATAAATAAACGTACCATTCCAGGCCGACCGCCAGTATTCTGAAGATCTTTAGACAAAACATCTTCTTGAGGTGCTTCTAAAGCTTTATTTCCTTCCTGCATTAATTTTAAAGCAGCAGCAGCAACCTCCTCAGCACTATAATCATCAAGTAAGCTTTCAGCTATAGGCATATAATCATGATAAGCATTCAATTCGAGTACTGTCTGCATTTTACTAATAATCTGATCGCGCTGACGCTCAATAACATTAGCCGCAGTAGGCAACTGACGACGCTGAATCTTAGTTTTTACAATTCGTTCAATGAGCTTTAATTGACGAAATTCTCTCGGAGTTATAAAGGTCATAGCAACACCAGTGTTTCCGGCACGTCCTGTACGACCTATACGATGTACATAACTTTCTGGATCCTGAGGAATATCGAAGTTAATAACGTGAGTAATATTATCCACATCAATACCGCGAGCAGCAACGTCAGTAGCAATGAGAACATCTACCGAACCATCACGGAACTTTTTCATAACCCTGTCACGCTGATTTTGGCTAAGGTCTCCATGAAGACCCTCTGCCATATAACCACGGCTGGATAAAGCTATAGATAAATCATCTACGCCCTTTTTCGTTCTACAGAAAATAATCAATTTGCCATCTATCTCTGCATCCAGCAAACGACATAAGCCTTCAATCTTATCTTTAGTTTCAAAATAATATTGCTCAATCAAAGGTACCGTAAGATCTTCTTTAGAAATTGTCACATTCTTAGGAGCCTTCATGTATTTTTTAGTAAGACTTAAAATAGGTCTTGGCATAGTTGCAGAGAATAACAAAGTTTGACGCTCTGTCGGCAAACTTCTCATAATCTCTTCAATATCATCAACAAAACCCATATCCAGCATTTCATCAGCTTCATCTAATACTAAGAATTTTATATGTTCTAAATGAATTGTCCCACGATTAATATGGTCAATTAAACGACCGGGAGTACCAATAACGATTTGTACGTTATTGCGTAATGCACGAATCTGGCGTTCAATAGGTTGTCCGCCATAAACAGGCAAAGCTTTAACACGACGATTACGACCAATCTTTCCTACTTCTTCAGCCACTTGAATGGCAAGCTCGCGAGTAGGTGTCATGATTAAAGCTTGAATATGCTTAAAATTATCAATAGTCTGAACCAAAGGTATACCAAAAGCAGCTGTCTTTCCTGTACCAGTCTGCGCTTGACCAATTACATCGTTACCTGCCAATACTAATGGTATAGTTGCTGCCTGAATAGGAGAAGGCTCTTCAAATCCCATATCGGTAAGTGCATTTACAATTTTTTTATCCAGTTCCAACTCGCCAAACATTTCTTTTTGAATTGTCATTAATTCTTATCCTCCATTTTTTCTTCTAATAGTTTATCAATAATCATAGATATAGCAGTTTGTGCTATTCTCAACTTATTTTCAGTCCTTGTTGATGTAAAATGATGTTCCTGACAATATAATGCTTTTTCAGAAGCCACTGCAATATATACCAAACCTACAGGTTTTCCTTCACTAGCACCAGGACCTGCATTACCAGTTATACTAACACCATAATTACTCTTAAAAAGATTACGAACTCCAACTGCCATTTCACATGCAGTTTCACGGCTCACAGCACTAAAATGCTGTAACGTATCTTCCTGAACGTTCAGCAATTTTTGCTTAGCCATATTTGTATAACTCACTACGCTGCCTAAAAGATATTCACTGCTTCCAGGCACATCTGTTACTAAACTGCTGGCTAATCCTCCGCTGCATGATTCAGCGAAAGCTATTGTTTTATTCTGTTTAATAAGTTCCTGTCCTAAGCAAGCAGCTAACGAAGCATCATCTACACCATAAATATAATCATTCACATATAGACGTACTTTTGATTCAATATCATCAAGCATCTTAACAGCAAAATCTGCATCACATGCTTTTGCTGTAAGACGAATAATGACTTCTCCATAGCGTGCATAAATAGCAATAGTAGGATTATTTTGCATCATAATCAGGGAATCTATTTTATCAGCTAAAAGAGATTCTCCAATTCCTCTTAAATGTAAAGTACGCGATAAAATAACACCGTTTTCTGCAAAAGCTTTCAGTAATCGTGGGCAAAGCTGTTTTTCACAAATATCCATAAGTTCAGAAGGCGGTCCAGGAAGCATTATGAAAATTTTACCATCATGTTCCAACCACAATCCAGGTGCAGTACCAACATCATTCTGAAGCACCTCTGCACCTATAGGAACATACGCCTGCTTTTCATTATTATCTGTAAGTATAAGTCCTTTTTTTGCGAAATAATTATCTATACGCCCCCAGGTATCTAAATCCAAATAACTGTCAATATGACAAACCTGCATAACAATATCTTTAGTTATATCGCCACGTGTAGGGCCCAATCCCCCACTAGTAATAATAATGTCAGCTCTTGTCATGGCATTTTCCAAGACCTGCTGCATACGTTCAGGATTATCTCCTACAGTAGTATGATACAATACATCAAAGCCTAAGCTATTAAGTTTACGGGAAAGATACTGCACATTAGTATTAATAATCTCTCCCAAAAGCAGTTCAGTACCTGTGGTAATAATTTCTACCCTCATACTTTTCCCTTCTTTAACTATATATTAAGCAAACTTATGATAAAAATCTTAAACTAGCTCTGCAACCATTTCATATGTAAAGCCTTGTAAAATACGAACCTTTAATATCTGCCCAATTTCTAGCCCTAAGGCATTTTCTATAAATATTTCTCCATCAATATCAGGTGCTTCATGATAAGAACGACCTATTGCCAATTCAGGATTTTCTTCATCAAATCCTGTTACTAATACATCTAACTCTTCATCTTCCCTAGCTAAATGAATTTCCTCTGAAATGCCGGCTTGTAATGCCATTAATTCATGATAACGATTTTCTTTTATCTCTGGAGGAATCTGATTTTCCATAGCACCAGCTACAGTTCCTTCCTCTTGTGAATATTGGAATACACCAGCATTTTCAAAGCGCTGCTTTTCTACAAAATCCATTAGTTCAGCAAAATCATCCTCTGTTTCACCAGGAAATCCCACTATAAAAGTTGTACGAATAGCAATATTGGGAATACGAGAACGCAATTTATGCAATAAAAGCTCTACCTGCTCCTTTGTATCATAGCGATTCATACTTTTCAAAAGACTGTTACTGGCATGTTGCAGTGGTATATCAATATACTTACAAACCTTTTCACACTCAGCAATAGCTGCAATAAGTTCATCAGTAAAATTATTAGGATATAGATACATAACTCTAATCCACTCTATACCTTCAATCTTATTCAAATCACGCAACAACTGTGGCAGAAGAAGCTTACCATATAAATCTTCACCATAACGAGTAGTATCCTGAGCCACAACAATTAATTCTTTTATGCCTTTTTCCGCTAAAGCATTAGCCTCTGCTATAACCTCTTCATAAGGACGGCTTGTGTAAGGTCCTCTAAGCTGAGGAATTATACAATAAGAGCAACAATTATCACAGCCTTCAGCAATTTTAAGATAAGCCATATAACTTGGAGTAGTTAATAAGCGCGGCAATAATGGTACATTTTTACTTTCCAGCTTTTCTAAATGCTTTATACGCCTTCCTGATAGAACCTGCTCTATTACCCAATTAATATCTGTAAAACAATCAGTTCCAACAATAGCATCTACTTCAGGCAGACTCTCAAATAATTCATCGGCATAACGTTGCCCCAAACAGCCAGTTACAATCAAATATCTGCAATTTCCTTGAGTTTTATATTCTCCCATCTGCAAAATTGTATTAATAGACTCTTGTTTAGCACTTTCTATAAAGCCACAAGTATTAACAATAATCAAATCTGCTTCCGAAGGGTCATTAGTAATCTCCATTTTTCTGTCGCGAATAATTCCCAACATTACCTCAGAATCTACTAAGTTTTTTGGACAGCCTAAGCTCACCATTCCAATCTTCATATTTTACCTCCAAAAAAATTGTTTTACTTGCTGAATCTTACTCTACTTAACCATTTGTTGGTCAGTTCATCTTGCTTAGTTGGCTCTAAGTAAGTCTTATTAAGCCAAATTTTTTCAGGTTCCGTAACAGCTGCCTCTATACCTCTGGGAAATAAAAACATAAATCCTGTTGCATCCTCCTGCGCTATTGTCTGTACCTTAGCACTTTCCAATATCCACTCTATAAAAGATAATGCTTTTTTATCATCTTTACAATTTTTTAACATACCAATACAATATAAATTAACCGGTGCACCTTCTTTTGGATGAACTAAATAAGCGGGAAACTTATTTTCAAGGTATTTAAAAACATAACTTTGTCTTGTAATAGCCAAATCTGCATCACCAACTGCAGTCATTCGTATTGGAGTGAAAGGAAATTTTGCATATTGCCCAATAAATCGATTAATATTAAACAAATAATTCAGCGCCGTCGTTTCACCAAAATGCTCTGTAAACGCAGCTAAAAAATTTTTAGTACTATTACTGTCTGACAGATTCTCAACTGCAATACGTAATTTCTCATTATTTTCCAAATCACGCCAACTGCCAATATTTGCTTGACCAATTACTCGTGCATACTGCTGATTTATTAAAAATACGGTAGGATCATAAAATACACCATACCAACACAAATCTTCATCACGAAATTTTTCAGGCAGTCTATCACCAACAGCAAAAGCTACTGGTTTTAAATGTTCCTGACGCTTAAATCCACTTAGTGTACGTTGTTCTGCAAGAACCAAATCTGGCATTAAGCTACCATCTTTAAGTTCATAAACTGCTTTTATACTTATCTTTCCTTGATATTCTCTATTAAATTCTTTTATAAGATGTTCTGTAAAATTATTATCTAGTTCCGAATACAGCAACAGCGTATACTCGTTATCAGACTGTTTTTTTTCTATTGTATTTCCACAGCCAGAATTGAAGGCTATTCCTATAAATAATAAAAGCAAGATACAACGGAACAAAACTGTCACCTCCGTTATTATCTACGATATTTATCGGATCGTCTGCATTTTTTAGATTTGTCGGCGGATTTATTACTAGATTTCTGCTCAGATTGTAATAAACACTTTCTTCCAATTCCTACAAGATCCATTCGTCCCGCTTTAGTTAAGGCTTCTAAAACAAGCTTACGATTACGCGGTAAACGATACTGCATAAGAGCACGCTGCATCGCCTTATCATGCGGATTTCTTGCAACAAATACATTTTGCATAGTTTCAGGATCTACACCAGAATAATACATTGCAGTAGCAGCACTGCCAGGAGTTGGAATAAAATCCTGTACCTGCTCAGGCTGATGTTTAATATCACGCAGAAACTCTGCCAATTCAACAGCATTATTAAGCGTACAACCTGGATGACTTGAAATAAAGTACGGTACAAGATACTGTGGCAAACCTAATTCTTTATTTTTCTGTGCAAATAAACGCATAAATTTTAAATATACTTCCTTACCAGGCTTACCCATACGAGTTAATACCTGAGGTGCAATATGTTCAGGAGCAACTTTGAGCAACCCACTTATATGATAGCGACATAGTTCATCTAAAAATTCCTGCTTTTTATCTGCCATAAGATAATCATAACGAATACCACTGCGAATAAATACTTTTTTTACTCCAGGTAATAAACGAAGTTTACGTAAAAGTGCTATATAATCACTATGATCTGAATTTATATTAGGACATGGATTAGGAAAAAGGCACTGTCTATCTTTGCAAACACCATATTTCAGCTGCTTATCGCATGAAGGATGGCGAAAATTAGCTGTTGGTCCACCTACATCATGTATATAACCTTTAAATTCCGGAAGCTTAGTCAGCTGTCTTGCTTCACGAATAATGGATTCGTGACTACGAGCTTGAATAATACGACCCTGATGTACATGAATAGCACAAAAAGAACAGCTTCCAAAACAACCACGGCTACTCACCAAGCTAAAGCGGACTTCTTCAAGTGCTGCAACTCCACCCAAAGCATCATAACTGGGATGCCATTTTCTCTTATACGGCAGATTGTATACAGCATCCATTTCCTCCATTGTCAGCGGATACACATTGGGATTTTGAATAATATATTTCTGTTGTCCTTTTTGCACAACAATTTTTCCGTAAAATGGGTCATTCTCTTTACTTTGCATCTTAAAAGCTCGAGCAAACTCTTTTCGTTCCTGTTTAATTTTCATCCAACCAGGAATTTCTATATATTCATCACTTTCCGGCAATTTATCGGAAGCATATGCAGTACCTCTAATATAATGCATATCCTCCAATGCAGCACCACCTGATAAATAATCAGCAATTTCTACAACTTGCTTTTCACCCATACCATACACCAAAAGGTCTGCTCCACTACTTTCTAAAATAGAAGGCATTAATTTATTTTCCCAATAATCATAATGTACAAAGCGGCGTAGACTAGCTTCAATACCCCCAATAATTACAGGCATATCTGGCCAAAGTCGCTTAACCATATTGGCATATACGCTTGTAGCATGATCAGGACGTGCTCCAACAGCACCGCCAGCAGTATACTTATCTACAGTTCGTTCATGCTTACCAACAGTATAGCGGCATAACATGGAATCCAAATTCCCTCCAGAAATCATTACCCCTAAACGTGGCTTGCCTAAAGCTGCAAAATATTCTGTTTTATCCCAACGAGGCTGACATAAAAGTGCAACCTTATATCCTTGTGCTTCAAGTACACGACAAATAACAGCTGGGCCAAATGACGGATGATCTACATAAGCATCTCCACTTATGAACAAAAAATCTATCTGCTCCCAACCACGCGCAGTAATTTCTTCTTGAGAAATTGGTAAAAAATCTTTCATTCAAAGACTCCTAAATATATCTATTTCTTTTCACTCTTAGGTTCTATTTGCTCAAACTCCTTCTTTTCTTCCTCAAATTCAGCTACAGAACCTCTTTCATCAACTTTCTGCTCTTCTTTTTTCTCATGCACAGAATTTGATTCTAAATCCTCATTTACTACAGTACCGGAGTTCGTTTTTTCAGTTTCACTTTCTGCTGATTGTGTTTCAGCTGTATCTGCAACACCCAAAGTATTACCTCTCATATACGTTTTTACAGATACGCCATGCTCTCCTTTTAAGTCAATCAACTGTCCATTTACTTTTATATTTACTACCCCAATATTACCATATTTTATAATCAATTTATCTTTAGCTTCAAAAGTTTTCTTTTCTTTAGGCTGTAAAAGACCAACAAAAATTTCTTTGCCATCAGCAGTAACTTCTAACCAGCACTCATCGCCTGCTTCCATTTCAACAATTACATTATCAGCTATAATAAGCGGTTCTGATTTTTCTTGTACTTGCTGTTGTTCCTGTTTTTGTTCACTTGCAGGCATACTTTTAACATAATCAATAGCTGCAGGAATTGCAAAATATCCTAAAACTAGAATAGCTGCTGCCGCTGCTCCAACTAAGCATTGCTTCAAAGGAAAGCTAGGCATTTCAAATCTTCCTGTTCCACTGCCTATATCACGTTTGTCTTTTAGCTGAATATTAAGACGAACCTTATCAACCTCACGAATTCCTTTGCTTTGTGCCTGTTCAGCAGCAATTCCAGCTACACTTGCTTTATATTTGGTAACCAAGGCAGAGCCATCTAAACCTAGAAAATTACCGTAGTTACGTATTATGCCTTTAACAAAAACTTCTCCTGGAGTTTTATCATAAGCATCATTTTCAATAGCTTCAATATAACGCCAACGTATACTGGTACCTTTTTCTATATCAGCCAAAGAAAATTTTTTAGCTAACCTTGCTTCCTTTAAAATTGTTCCGACACTTTTTTCCTTGTCCATTGTCAGTTCCTCCGCTTATTCATGCCGTAAAAACCGTTCTTCTGCTTCCTGACGTGACATTATAACTTCTCTTGGCTTGCTGCCTACAGCCTGCCCTACAATCCCAAGCTCTTCCATCGTATCTACAAGACGTGCAGCACGAGTATATCCTATGCTGAATCTTCGCTGTAGCATAGAACTGGATGCCTGCCCTCTGTCAAGAACTATGCGCAATGCATCTTCAAAAAGCGTATCTTCTACCAATAAATTCTGTGATGAATCATCATGGTTATTATCCTTATGATCACAAGTAAGTTCTTGTTCCGTAACTTCTTCACTATAATTTACAGGAATAGACTGCTTAATGATAAAGTCCACTATTTTTTCAAGCTCCATATCACTGACAAAAGCCCCCTGCACTCTTATAGGTTTGTTTGTACCCATGGGAGCAAAAAGCATATCTCCTTTACCCAATAATTTTTCTGCACCTGCTTTATCAATAATAGTGCGTGAATCAGTTTGTGAGGAAACAGCAAAAGCTATACGAGAAGGAATATTGGCTTTTACGATGCCAGTAATAACATCAACTGAAGGTCTCTGCGTTGCCAAAATTAGATGAATACCAGCAGCACGTGCTTTCTGTGCTAATCGTAAAATAGCATCTTCAACATCAGCTTTAGCGACCATCATTAAATCTGATAATTCGTCAATAATAATAACTATGTACGGCATTTTTTCCTGTGCTGCCGTATTATAACTTTTTATATCGCGTACATGATTATCAGCAAATGCATTATACCGTCGTTCCATCTCTGCTACAGCCCAATGCAATGCTGAAGCAGCTTTTTTAGGTTCAGTAACTACAGGCGTAAGCAAATGCGGTATTCCATTATAATTTGACAATTCAACAACTTTTGGATCAACAAGAATTAACTTCACTTCATCTGGCTTAGCTTTATATAAAATACCAGCGATAATTGTATTAATACATACAGATTTACCAGAACCTGTTGAACCAGCAACTAATAAATGAGGCATTTTGCTAAGATCTGCCGTAATAATATCACCGCTTATATCCTTGCCTAAACCTATACATAAACGTGATTGTGTATTACATACAGTCTTATCTTCCACAACTTCTCTCAAGCACACTTGATCATTTTTTGTATTAGGAGCTTCAATACCAATAGCGGATTTACCAGGAATAGGAGCCTCTATACGTACACCAGAAGCTGCTAAACGTAAAGCTATATCATCTGCTAAATTAACCACAGAATTCACCTTAACTCCAGGTGCTGGTTCAAGTTCAAAACGTGTAACAGAAGGTCCACGGGTAACTGCTATTACTTTAGCACGAACTTTAAAATCTGCTAATGTTTGCTCTAATACTGCGCACTGCTCCATAATATCACGTTCATATGTGGCAGGATCACTTATATAAGGCATATCCAATAAATCAAAAACAGGAAGCTTATATGAAGATTCTGTATCTGGTAAACTTTCTGGTATAATTATTTTGGGTGGGTCAGAAACAATTGTATTTTGTACTTTATCAGCACTGTTAAAAATTGTTATTTTTTCAGTTGTACAGGATTCCTGCTTTGAAACATCAGCAGTATTTTCTTGAGAACGATAAATATTATTAATAATAGATTTAGTATTTTTTTTCTGCTCATCACTAGGCTGAATACTTTCTACTGATTCTTCTTCCTTATCGTTATCCATAAAGTAAGGTTTTGAAATATAGGTATTGTCATTTTCATAGTTAATAATCGGTCGCAGAATAACTTCCTGCTTGCGTTCTTCCCATTCTGGAAGCTGCACCGGATCACGCTCGATTTCCTGTTTCAATGGCTCTTTTTCATAAACGTTATTATTAAAATTTAGTATCCGTTTAAAAGTTCCTTTTTTTTTCAATCCTTCGGTAAACGCATTAAACTCAGAATTATTATAAACATTCTGAGCAGAATTCATCCTTGTATTTTTAGTTTTTCCTAATCCATCACCAGAAAACTCTTTTTGATAGCTCCCAAAGTTATCATCTGCGATTTTCCCATTAACTTTTTTGGGACGTAAAATAGTCAGCTCATCTTCAATAAGCTTATCCTGCAATCTTTCCAAAATCTTACGTAATGGTAAAAGCAGACACAATCCCAATAACAAACCTAAGATTAGCAATACATACGTAAATAAATCTCCTACCGTTTTATGCAGAAAAAGTACTGTTAATCCTCCAACAACGCCACCGCCATCAAGCATTGCAGGTGAAATAAGTTCTTCATTAACAGGCACAAAAACATGATGAGCTGTGCCCAAAAGGCACAGCACAACAAGAAAAACAGCCAGTATCTTTTTGTAACAGAAATTAATCTGCCCCAAAACAAGCAACTGCCAAGCTACAATGAAAAGACCTAACGGCAACAGAAAAAAACCTAACCCTAATAAATAATGCTGAAAACGAGAAATAAACTGCAACAAAAAACCTGCATCAGAAAAAATATTAGATGCAGCAAAAAGCATACTTAAAAACAGACAGAATATACCTGTCAAGCGAATATTAACCATATTCTTTTGCCTTTTCTTTCGTTCTTTGCGCAAAATAAGACAACTCCCAAAAAATACTTCTAAGTTATATTTCCATAATAATAGGCAAAATCATTGGTCTGCGGCGAGTTCTTTCAAACAGGAAACGTCCAAGAGAATCACGAACTGTTGATTTAATAGCAGACCATTCTGACACATTATTATTTTCACATCTGTCAAGTGCAGCCTGTACTTTTTCCCGTGCTTCATCCATCAAGTCTTCTGCCTCACGCACATAAACAAATCCACGTGAAACTATATCTGGCCCTGATACTACGCGACATGAATCCCTATCAATTGTAACAACAACTATCATAATACCATCTTGAGAAAGCTGACGACGATCACGTAAAACTATATTTCCTACATCGCCTACACCTAAGCCATCAACAAGCACTTTGCCAGAAGGTACTTTACCGTTAACAGCAATACTGTTTTTAGTTAATTCAATAACACAGCCGTTTTCACCTATAACAATATGATCAGCAGGCATACCTAAAGATTTTGCCATATCTGCGTGTTTCACAAGATGACGATATTCACCATGAACAGGAATAAAAAATTTAGGACGTACAAGATTATGCATCATCTTAATTTCTTCCTGACTTGCATGACCGGAAACATGCACACCATTGCTCTTTTCATAAATAACATCTGCACCAAGTTTATACAAATGGTCTATAGTACGCGAAACAAGTTTTTCGTTACCTGGAATCGGTGTAGCTGAAATAATAACAGTATCACCAGGCATAATATCTACCTTTTTATGATCATTCATTGCCATACGAGTTAAGGCAGACATAGGCTCACCCTGACTTCCTGTAGTAATGATTACAACCTTTTCCGGAGCATAATTATTCGTCTCATCAATATCTATTAGCACACCTTCAGGAACTTTTAAATAATCCATTTCTTTAGCAATATTAACAACATTAACCATACTACGCCCAATAACAGCTACTTTACGGTCATATTTTACAGCAGTGTCAATAACCTGCTGAATACGATGTACATTTGACGAAAATGTAGCAACAATTATTCGATGCTTAGCATAACGAAACTCTTCATCAAAAGTCTGTCCTACCATTTTTTCACTAGGAGTAAATCCAGGACGTTCAGCATTTGTACTGTCAGCAAGCAAACACAGAACTCCACGGTCTCCATATTCAGCAAACTTATTAAACTCCATAACCTGTCCATCAACAGGAGTATGATCTATCTTAAAGTCACCTGTATGAATAATAACACCTATAGGTGTAGTAATGGCAATAGCAACAGCATCTGGAATACTGTGATTAACACGAATAAAGTCCATTTTAAAAGCACCGGCAACAATTTTATCGCCAGGCTTTACTATATGCAGATTATCATTGCTTACACCATTTTCTTTTAAGCGTCCCTGCAAAATACCTAGAGTAAGTGCGGTACCATATACAGGACAATCAATTTGTTTCATTACATAAGGTAAAGCACCAATATGATCTTCATGACCATGTGTCAGAAAAATGCCCTTAACTTTATCACGATTTTCAATCAAATATGTAATATCTGGAATAACTAAATCTATGCCAAGCATATCGTCTTCCGGAAACATCAAACCTGCATCTATAAGAATAATATCATCACCATAACGAAAAGCTGTCATGTTTTTACCAATTTCGCCTAAACCGCCAAGTGGAATAATTTGAACTTTGTGTTGGAATTTACCCAAAAAAAATACACCTCCATTTTTGTTTTACATTCTTCCGCACAAATGTAGAATTTATAATTGATTACTGTGTCCGCACACATACTCTCTATTTTATTATACACTAAATATAAGCCATTGACAAATACAATAACTATATATTTTGCAAAAAGTTTAGAGATGCAAACTAATAAATAGCATTAAGATAGATGTAAATAATTTTTATTAAGGTATAATACAATCATCTCCCAAAATCTTCACTACATCTTCAACAAATCCCGGAGCATTACTATTAATCCAAAAATCAGACGTAGTTTTTATCAGCTTACGTGAACCCATAAGCTGCAAATAAACAACATCTTCTCCCTTATATTTATTAAAAAGCTTCATTAATTCACGCTGAATTAAAGCATTTTCCAAATAATCTGCAATACGCAGTTTTATTTTCTTAGGCTCTTTAGCAGATAATGTAACTATGCTCTGAGCAATAATCTTACTTTCACGTTCATCAACACTAAAACGACCTTCAACAGCTACAATATTATCTTCATAAATATCCTTAATACAGTTACGATAAACCTTAGGAAAAGCAATCACCGGAAAGCGTCCGCTGAAATCTTCTAAAGTCAGCAAAGCCATCGAATCGCCCCTTTTAGTATTTTTTATATTACATGAAGATATTATACCTGCAACCTTTACATACTGCCCATCAGACAATTGACTTTCGCCGCTGCAATAATATAAAGACATATATTGTTTTAATATGTCCTTATATTCACTTAGAGGGTGATCTGTAACGTAAAAGCCTATTATTTCTTTTTCATGTTGTAATATCGCCTGCTTGGGAATCTCTGGCAGAGGAGGCAGAACAACTTCCGACACACCAAAATGATCATCTCCAAAAAGACCAATCTGCCCATTAGCCCTATCACGCTGACATGCAGCACCGATGTCTGCCGTCTGATCTAAAACAGCCAACATTTGAGATCTTTTTACACCGAAAGAGTCCATGGCACCGCACTTAATCATGTTTTCAATCACACGCTTGTTAACTATTCGCATATTTACACGACAACAAAAATCCATCAGACTTTCAAAAGGACCTCCCTCATTACGTGCATCTATAATTGCATCTACCGCCGCATTACCAGTACTTTTTATACCAGCCAGCCCAAAGCGAATGACTTTGTCCTTGTCTACAGTAAATCCATGTCCGCTGGCATTTACATCCGGAGGCAAAACCTTAATATTATCATTACGGCATACGCTAATATACCAACTAAGCTTATCCGCATCACCAATAATACTGTTTAAAAAGGCAGCATAAAACTGCGGACGCCAATGTGCCTTCAAATAAGCTGTTTCATAAGCAACTAATGCATAAGCTACCGAATGAGATTTATTAAAACCATATCCAGCAAAATGCTGCAGCAATGAAAAAATTTCATTACTAAGCTCTCTGGAAATACCATGTAATTTTTCAGCTCCATCAATAAATGCCTGACGCATAGAATCAAGTTCTTTAGCTTTCTTTTTACCCATAGCTCGACGCAAAATATCTGCCTGACCCAGTGTAAATCCAGCCAAAGCAGAGGTTATTTGCATAACCTGTTCTTGATAGAGAATAACACCATAGGTATCTTGTAAAATTGGCTCCATTAAAGGGTGCAACACTTTAGCTGTACGCTGTCCGTGCCTTCCAGCAATAAAATCCTCTGCCATTCCAGTTCCCAATGGCCCTGGGCGATAAAGTGCCACCAAAGGTATAAGATCTTCAAAACTCTCCGGTGCCAAGTCAGTAAGCAGTTTTGTAATGCCCGCTGATTCAAGCTGAAATACGCACGCTGTTTCACCACGACGCAACATAGAACAAGTTTTTTCATCTGCCAAAGGAATATTATCTATATCCACCTTTTCGCCTGTAGTTTCAGAAATAAATTTAATGCAGTCACCAATAACAGTCAGTGTACGCAGACCTAAAAAGTCCATCTTCAACAGACCTAAATCTTCAACCTTATTCTTATCGTACTGAGTAATAACTCCACCCTCACTGCCCTGCTGCAAAGGTACATAATCTTTAAGATCACGCGGTGCAATAATAACACCTGCAGCATGAGTCCCTGTATTACGAGGTAAACCTTCAACACTTTTAGCAAGATCTATAAGTTGCTTAATTTCTACTTTATTCTCATATTCTGCACGTAAATCATTACTGCTCTTCAAAGCTTTATCTAAGGTCATTCCCAATTCACGAGGAATCATTTTGGCAATTTCATCAACTGAACTATAACTCATTCCTAATGCTTTGCCAACATCACGTACTGCTGCTCTTGCCTGCAATGTGCCAAAAGTTACAATTTGAGCCACCCTATCCTGTCCATAACGTTCAATTACATAATCAAGAACCTTATCACGTTTTACATAACAAAAGTCTGTGTCTATATCCGGCATACTAACGCGTTCAGGATTCAAAAAACGTTCGAAAAGTAAATTGTAACGCATTGGTTCAATATTAGTAATTCTTAAAAGATACGCAACAATACTGCCTGCTGCGCTTCCGCGTCCCGGTCCTACTGGAATATCATTTTCTCTGCAATAATTAATGAAATCCCATACTATAAGAAAATAGCAAGCATAACCCATAGTATTTATAATATCCAGTTCAAATTCTAAACGTTTGCGTACATTTTCGTCCACCACTTCATAACGTTTAGGCAGTGCTTTCTCACACAAATAACGCAGATAACTAACTGCATTATAGCCATAAGGTACAGGAAATTCCGGCAGCAACAGATGTCCAAATTCCATTGTTACATTACAGCGTTCAGCAATTCTGCTTGTATTAGCCAAAGCCTCAGGACAATCACCAAACAACGCTGCCATCTCATCATAACTTTTAAGATAAAAACTGCCATCGGGAAATCTTAATCTATTAGGATCGCCAACTGTACTTGTAGTCTGAATACATAATAAAATATCCTGGGCTACAGAATCTTCTTTACGAACATAATGCAAATCATTAGTAGCAACTAAACCCAAATTATATTCTTTAGCTAACTGTTTCAATACAGCATTTACTTTATGTTCCTGCTCCATGCCATGGTCTTGCATCTCCAAGAAGTAATTGTCTTTACCAAAAATATCTATATATTCCTGAATACAACGACGTGCACCATCAAGATTATCCTGCAAAATCATAACCGGCAATTCTCCAGCAATACAAGCACTAAGACAGATAATCCCTTCATGATATGCACGCAGTACATCCTTGTCGACACGAGGTTTATAATAAACACCCTCAAGCTGACCAATACTAACTATTTTCATCAAGTTATGATAACCCAAATCATTTTCTGCCAGCAAAATAAGATGATACATAGTTCTACTATTTTTTTCTAAATGTGAGCCATTCACTAAATAAACTTCACAACCTATAATAGGTTTTATACCAGCTTTTGTACATTCACGATAAAAATCTACAGCTCCATACATAGCTCCATGATCTGTAATAGCTAAACTATCCATTCCCAGTTCTTTAGCATAAGCAACAAGTTCGGGTATTTTTGATGCACCATCAAGTAAACTATATTCTGTATGTACATGTAAGTGTGTAAAACGTTTTTCCATAATTCATCCTTTACTAAAAAATATATGCCTATTTATTTTCTTTCCAATATAAACCAATCAACAAAAATATAAGATTATAAATCAATGCCGGCAGCAGACTATTAATTTCCCACGGGCTTATATTCTTCCAAAACAAAGCTGCAAACATACCTGCCCCCATAGCCGCAACACCCATTGAAGCACGCACTTTTCCTGGAAAAAAAACACAAAATGTTAATGGAAGAAATATACCGCTTCCACGTAATGTCATTGACAAATAATTCCAATTTAATATAGAAGAATCTAAATTAAAAAACACAAAAATCATGGCAATCAAAGATACAGCCAACACACTGCATCTACTTACCCACAACTGTGATTTAGCACTTGCAGTTTGCCAGATATTATGAATAATATCTCTTGATATCATTGTACCAATCCCTAATGCCAATCCTGCAATAGAGCCAAGAGCTGAAAGCAATATTGCACCAAGTCCAATGCCGCCTATCCAGTCAGGCAGGTAATTAACAAGATAAAGCGGTAAAGCATCAATAGAATTAATCTCAGGATGATGTAAATGCATAAACATTCCTATCATTACTGAAGGTAATCCAATTGGAATAACAACCATTGCTGCAGCAATGCAGCCTCCAGCAGCAGTTTTACTATCTTTAGCAGAAAAAATTGCCTGCACATAAGTTTGTGTAGAAATAACACCGATAATCATTGAGCCTAAGCTTACTAATCCATCCTCTATTCCTCTCCCAAATAAACTAAACCAAAAAGGCTCAAATGACTGCCTTAACCCCTGGTATTGCCCCATATCATTAAAAGCAAAAAAACCACCTACAAAAATACTGGCAAAAATCATTAAAATTTTCAAAAGCCCAGCAATGCCGCTGCTGCTCAAACCGCCTAAGAATACAAATCCAGCTGTAATTAGAATAATAACTACAGCTGCAACATGCAGCTGCACCCCAAAAATTCCTGAAACCAAATGTAATGCCGTCAAAGTACTGGCAACTATACTAAAAAAGATACCAGCACAAGAAGAAATTGTTGCCAACCATCCTGCCGGTTTGCCATAAGCTGCAACTAAAAATTCTGGTATTGTTGTAAGTCCGCTTCGACGTAAAGGAACAGCATAAAAAAATGCCATAAGAAGTAAAGCAATACCACTGCCTAATGTAAACCACCATGCAGTCAGTCCTAACTTAAACCCTAACTGTGCTGTTCCAACGGTAGCAGCACCCCCAACAATTGTCCCTATAATAGTACCAGCTACAAGACGTACCCCGGAACTACGTCCGCCAACATTATAATCTTCAGCTGATTTTACTTTACGTGCAGCAATAATACCAGGCAGCAATGATATAAACAAAGTCACTAACAAACTTATAAAATGAGTATGAGAAAGCTGCATAATTCATCTCCTAAAAACACACAAATTTTTACTACTTCATCTTAAATTTATCGATTACAATTTAGTATAACACATTTAATGCAGCAAAAAAAGTATACTATCTTAGTGTATTTAATTCACAAAAAATTGGCACATATGATGCAACATTTGTAATAAAATCTTCTTTATTTGCTATTATGTTACAAAAGCTTTGGAACAATTCTTGCACAATACAATGTTTTTTTGTATAATATATTTATATTTAGTGTATGCTTTTTGGAGGAATATTATGAGCCGTTTAAGAATTGAAACACCTGATCAGGCACAACTTACAGTTGAACGCCTCTATAAAGATTTGGAACGACACATCATTGCCAGTCCGCCTGGTCTATGTCCTGTTGATCTTCAATTATCATTTTTAAAAATCTGCCATGCACAGACATGTGGAAAATGTGTACCATGCCGTGTAGGTCTTGCACAACTGCAACATCTCATGGAAGATGTATTAGACGGCAGAGCAGATATGCACACTTTAGAGCTTATTGAAAAGACAGCTCAAAATGTTGCTAACAGTGCAGACTGTGCTATAGGGTTCGAAGCTGCAAAAATGGTTTTAGCAGGTCTTGAAGGTTGCCGTGAAGACTATATAAACCATATAAAAAAGGGTAAATGCTCTATTAATGTTCATAATTCTATTCCATGTGTTGCACTCTGCCCTGCACAGGTCGATATTCCTGGTTATATTGCTCTTGTAGGTGCAGGTCGTTATGCAGATGCGGTTCGTCTTATTCGCAAAGATAATCCGTTTCCCACTGCCTGTGCACTCATCTGTGAACATCCATGTGAGGCACGTTGCCGCCGCAATATGATTGATGCCCCTATTAATATCAGAGGACTGAAACGTATGGCTGTAGACAACGCTCCAAGCACAACTGTTCCTGTCCCCGATAAACAACCAGCTACTAACAAACGTATTGCTATTATCGGCGGTGGACCAAGTGGTCTTTCTGCCGCTTACTATCTTGAGCTTATGGGACATCATACCGTTGTATTTGAAGAAAAAAGTAAACTCGGCGGTATGCTGCGCTATGGCATTCCTGCTTACCGTTTTCCGCGTGAACGTCTGCAAGAAGACATCGATGCTATCTTATCTACAGGAGTGGAAGTACATCTTAATAGCAAAATCGGCAATGGCGATGGAGAAATTCCTTTTGAAGATCTTCGTAAAAATTTTGATGCTGTCTACATTGCTATTGGTGCACATACCGATAAAAAAATTGGTATTGACGGTGAAGATTCTCACGGTGTTATCAGTGCAGTAGAAATGCTGCGTAATATCGGTGAAGAAAAAATGCCTGATTTTAAAGACAAAACTGTTGTCGTTATAGGCGGAGGCAATGTTGCCATGGATTGTACGCGCAGTTCTATTCGTTTAGGAGCAAAAAAAGTAATTATAGCATATCGCCGCCGTCAAGATGATATGACTGCTCTTCCAGAAGAAATTGAAGGAGCTATTGCTGAAGGAGCAGAATTATACGGATTAAAATCACCTCACCATATAGAAGCAGATGCTGAAGGCAAAGTATCTGCGTTATGGGTAGAGCCACAGATTATAGGGCCAATTGATGCATGGGGACGTGCACGACCCATTCACGCTGACGTAGAATTAGAACGTATTCCTTGTGATATTATTGTTGTTGCTGTAGGTCAGGGAATTGAACTGCGTCCATTTGAAGAAGCAGGTATAAAAATTAAACGTGGAACAATTTCTGCTCTTTCCAGCAGTGAACTAGCTAATAATGAAGGAGTTTTTGCAGGCGGCGACTGTGTAACTGGTCCTGCAACAGTTATAAGAGCTATTGCTGCTGGTAAAGTTGCTGCAGCAAACATTGATGAATATTTAGGGTATGAACACACTATTTCCTGTGATATAGTTATTCCAGCTCCTTCAATTGACGATAAGCGGCCCTGCGGTCGTATTCAAATGCATGAAACCGAAGCAGGTGAACGTAAAAACACCTTTGCTCCGATTGAATGTGGTATGACAAAACAGGAAGCCTGCCAAGAAGCAGGTCGCTGTCTGCGCTGCGACAAATTTGGTTTCAGTGCATTGAAAGGAGGCAGAACCTTAAAATGGTAAATTTAACTATTGACGGACAGCAAGTTACTGTACCACAAGGAACAACAATTATGCAAGCCGCTGCTGCTATCGGTATTAACATTCCTCGTTTATGCTACTTAAAAGAAATTAACGAAATAAGTGCATGTAAGGTATGCGTTGTAGAAATTCAAGGTCAAAACCGTGTTGTTACCGCCTGCACTACACCAGTGCAGGAAGGACTTGTTGTATATACAAATTCACCTAAAGCTCGCAGTGTAAGACGTACAAATGTCGAATTACTGCTTTCTCAGCACGACTGTCTCTGTGCAACCTGTGTTAGAAGCGGTAATTGCAGTCTACAAAAGCTTTCTAATGATTTGGGTATCTACGATATTCCCTATGAACGGGATATCATCGATACTCCTTGGAATCAGGATTTTCCATTAATACGAGATTCAAAAAAATGTATCAAATGTATGCGCTGTGTGCAAATATGCAATAAGGTACAGAATTTGCATATTTGGGATGTTCAGAATACAGGTTCACGTACTACTGTTGATGTGGCTGACAATATATCTATCGAGGACAGTAATTGCAGTTTATGCGGTCAATGTATCACCCACTGCCCCGTCGGTGCTTTAAAAGAACGTAATGATGTTCCCCAAATTTATGATGTACTTGCAGATCCTAACAAAGTTACTGTTGTACAGATTGCCCCTGCAGTACGTACAGCTTGGGCTGAAGCTTTCAATCTGTCACCGGAACAAGCCACAGAAGGACGTATGGTAGCAGCCTTAAAAAAAGTAGGTTTTGACTTTGTTTTTGACACTTGTTTCGCTGCTGATGTAACTATCATGGAAGAAGCAAGTGAACTTTTAGAACATTTAAAAAATCCCCAAAATCACAGTTGGCCAATGTTCACATCCTGCTGTCCTGGCTGGGTTAGTTTCCTAAGTAAGAAACATCCTGAATTTATAGCTAACCTTTCAACAACCAAATCACCGCAACAGATTTTCGGTGCATTAACAAAGTCTTTCTTTGCACAGAAAAAGGGTCTTAAACCTAAAGAAATCTGCTCTATTTCTATTATGCCTTGTGTTTCAAAAAAACGTGAAGCTGAGCTTTTTTCTATGCGCAGCAGTGGCACACATGATGTTGATATAGTTCTCACTACTCGTGAACTAATTCGTTTATTACGTGCTGAACACATTAATCCTGCATATCTGCAAGAAGAACCTTTTGATAATCCTTTAGGTCTTAGCACAGGTGCCGGAGTTATTTTTGGAGCCAGCGGCGGTGTAATGGAAGCAGCTTTAAGAACAGCTTACAAAGTTATAGAAGGTGAAGAAGCACCAGAAAATGCTTTCATTGATGTACGCGGTGAACAAGGACGTAAAGTACGTGAATTTAATCTTGGTGGTACTGTTCTTCGTACCTGTACTGTCAGCGGTCTAGGAAATGCTGAAAAGCTTTTAAATGAACTTAAAGCAGGTAAAGTTCATTACGATTTCGTAGAAGTAATGGCTTGCCCAGGTGGCTGCGTAGGTGGCGGCGGTCAACCAATACACGACGGTGAAGAAAGAGCTGCTGTATTAGGCAATAAGCTTTATGAAATTGATGTTCAACGAACACTGCATCAATCCCACAACAATCCCGATGTACAGAAATTATATAATGATTTTCTTACCGCTCCGCTTAGCGAGAAATCAGAAGAACTGTTGCATTCAAATCATTTAAAGGAACATAATTATATGTAATTAACTAAAGAAGGTTCTACTATGTACACCTACATTAACAATTACAACTATTACGACCAAAATATTACTTATTCAGCTGATGATGGTCACGGCGATTATAACCGCAGCTACGAACAAAATTATGATGATTTTGATTACGCAGACTATTCAACTGATCATCGAGATAACAACTTCCGAAATTATGAAAAAAAACGCCGGAAAACTAACAAGGAAATTATCGAAGATTTACTCAAACGCTGGGATTGACGTAATACACAAAATTAACATACTAATAATAATGCCCATTCGCTATGCGAATGGGCATTATTTTATAAAAGCTGTAACTATATAGTTATATTATCTTTGTTCCAATAAGTATATATCGCTGATTTCTTTAACTGTTCTTACATTAGATGGTATTTGCACAGTCTTTTGAACTCTGCGGTACTCCAACCCACGTACAAGAATATATTTATCCTTTCCATCAATCAATGCTTCTGCAAAAGCATTGGTTTGCGGCACTATTTCTATACCTGATTCATCAGCATAATACATAAACCCAGGACGCAAAAATTTATCTACATATACCGGAAGCTGTTCTTTACATTCAGCTTTATAAACCTCACTTATACTTCTTACACTGAACCTATCAGCAATTACAGGCATAACAAATGCAAATGCAACGCACATAGTCACTGCTCCCAGCATTACATGCAGCCAAGCAGCCAACTCAATGTCACGATATACTAATAATGCGTAGATGACCGCCGCTCCTAGGATTAGCGTCAGCACTCCTAACATAATCATACTAAAATCGGCCTCTGGTAAATATCTTGAGCCAATAATCCAACCAATAGCCAAAATTACAAAACTAAAACCACTGCCAGCAGCCCAACTATGAAAAGTTGTATTGTGACGTAATTTATTAAGCATACGTGCAATATTCCAACCAATAATAACCGCAAATGCTGGAAATAACGGCAAAATATAAGATACCAGTTTTGTCTTACAGATAGTAAAAAATAAAAATACGAAAATCCACCAAATATGAAAAAACAACAAATTATGCATATCATCTATTCTGCTCTCACAAATAGATGAACGAATAGCCATCGGTAACATTCCAATCCATGGAAATAACCCTAATATAATAACAGGTATATAGTACCAAAAAGTCACTCTATTACTATGTTCTGGAGTTGTAAAACGAGTTATATTGTGAAACCCAAGAAATGTATCAATAAATTCCATTCCATGAACTGTATACATAGCATAATACCAGGGAGAAGCAATCAAAAAATATAGCAATAACCCCCTGATTACGTGCATTCGAAAAATTTCTCGTAATTGTCCCATAAACAGCAAATATAAAAATATAATTGCTCCTGGGAAAACAATACCAATAGGACCCTTAGTAACTGTTGCTAATGCCATACACACATACATAAGCCAATAACGTTTATTTATAAAACTCATAAGTGCACTTGTCATAAAAAATAACAATGTTGTATCAGTTACCGCTGCCTTACCTAAATAAAAAAACTCTACACAACTTGTCAGTATCATTGCTGCCCAAAAACCAGCTCGCTCATTAAAAATTTTTGTTGTACTTATATAAAGCATTATAGAAGTAGCACAAGCCATAAGTGCTGCTGGTAAACGAGCAGCAAATTCATTATAACCAAAAATAAACTGAGATATTGCTACAAGCCAATAATACATAGGAGGTTTATCAAACCAAAAGTTACCATAAATACGAGGTGAAAGAAAATCTCCTGTTTGCAGCATTTCCCTTGCAGTTTCAGCATATACCGGTTCATCAGGATCAAGTAAAGGAACACCATTTAAACCGAAAAGAATCATAAAAAAAGCTGTTATTATAACAATCAATAGACTGTTTTTATCTATTTGTTTCATAGTATATCTAACCTCAAATCCATGAAAGTGACCAAAAACTATAAATCTAAACCTATATCACTTTTCTGTCTTATGTTGCTCAATGGTTGTTTTATTTTTTATCGATGCCATATTTAGAACATCACTGCCAAATGCACGAACAGTAACAACGGCACCTAAAATAAAAGGCAGATATTCCGCAGTAAAACGCCATAGTACTGCCATTATTCCTTCTACTCCATTCGGTAAAATATTAGAAAACAGCACTAAAAATCCTGCCTCTGCTACACCACTTCCACCAGGTGTTGGGGAAAAATATAAAACCAAGTTAAGCAATACCATTCTCCCCATAACCTGAACTAAGTCAAAATTTACATTTAAACCTGTAAAATATGCTGGAACAGTAGCATAAATAAATAATAAACTTAATCCAGATTCAAAAAAAGCACGCAAAACCATTATAGGATGCTGTCCCATAACAACTATAGCATTCTTGAATTCCTGATACCAAATAAAACAATTTTGCTGTGTTGTATAAGAAAAGTTATGGGTACACTTCAAAATCATCTGCTCTGGAATTTGTGTTCTCATTAAAAGAAGAACTATAACTGGTAATGAAATAAAAAGTACAGATAATAAAGTCAAAACTGATGCAGGCATCCATTTTACTATATCTTGATCACTATGCAGCACTACTGGTACAAGTAAAATCAAAAATATAATAGACATAACTGTGCGCACCAGCACAACTACTGTAGATTTAGCTACAGGAACACCTGCTTTACGCATAAACATAACCTGTGCAATAGCTCCGCCGCTTGCTCCCGGAGTAACTAAAGCCAAAAAATAATTACTCAATACCACATTCACTACCTGGCGAAAAGTCAGTTTACCATTCGTAACATTGGTAAGCGTTATTAAACGCATACCATCAAAAAATAAACCTACTGTCAAACAAGCTAAGGCAAGCAATATACAGCTTGGCTCAAACATTGTCAGATATTCAAGTGTTCTTATATCAAATGTAAAATAAATAACCGAGGCAGAAATCAAAATTACAAAAGCAAATAATACTGCCAAACGGAACAATAATTTTTTATTCATCAGAACAAACTCCAAAAAGTAATATTTTGGGGATAAGCATCAATATTTCTAGAAATCAACAAGCAGAAAAAGTTACCAATTCTATGTTTTGTTCCTGAAGATATTGCTTATTTTTTTCAGATAAATAAGCATTTAATTCTTCCTGCCAATGATATCCCCAAGGAAATATTCTGTCTAAAGCAGTTGTATTCAGTCCTGGATGCGTCATTATCTCACTTATTCCATCAGGAAGTTTCACCAAGATATTTCTTACTAATTCAGTGTTTAAATTACCTCCGGCAAGCATACCAAAAAAATAATTTGGATAATGCACTCCTTGATTAACAGCATTGCGTGCTGCCATCTCAGCACAAAAGCTTAATCCACTTCGTCCAACTAGACGTCCAAAACTAGTATTGAAACCTCCAGTAAAAGTATAACTTTCTTTAGGGATACGCATCCTTTTAATATTATACTCACAACAAAGCTTTAATACAAGAGAATTAATTCCAGGCAAAACATGAATATGCTGGTGACTGTCTATATGAGTAATATTAATATCAAAACTCAATGCACGCTCAATCTGAGCTCTCAGCTCAGCTTCAAGCTCACTTTTTTTCACAAAACCACTATAAAAACGTTTGGCAAATGTTACATAATTATCAGGAAATTTATCAGCAGAATCCAATAAACTGCTTATCTCATTTGCTGGCAATACAGACTTCACACCACCTACTAAAGTAAGATGTATTCCTATACCAAGCTTCGGATTAGACTTAGCCAGCTTAACTGCCTCTTTCCAACTTGGTGCACTGGGCATAAGTGAAGTACTTGTAATAAAACCTTCCTTATATCCTTTTATAATACCTTCATTAACCAACGGATGTAAGCCAAAATCATCAGCATTAACAATTAATTTTTTCATTTTCTACACTCTTTTATAATTAGCAAAATGCAGCTTTACGTAATTACGCAGCTCATCCTTACCATATTTTTTTGCCAGACGACGTGCACAATCTGTAGCTTGTGCACTACCTCCCTTGGGCAATGTTATTTCCCCCGCCTGTTTTGAAAGCTCTGTCATAGTTCGTAAAAAACGAGCTCTAGCCAACACTGAAGCTGCTGCAACAGCTAAATTAGATTCTGCTTTAGGTTGCTGCTTTATATCACAACTTGGAAAACGCTGTTTTAAAGTACGTATATTAACCGTAGAAGTAGTAAACTGATCTATCAGAACACTATGACACTCGCTATTTCGTTCCAAAACTTGAGTAAGTGCTGCTATATGCCCCAACCCCAATAACTGATTTAATTTACCTCCTTGTGCAACTACTTGTTCATAACGCAAATTATAGACGTTAGGTTTCAGTTCAAGCACACTGCAATCAACAACATTATTTTTTATTATATCTTCTAATTCAAGAATTTTTTTATCAGTCAGTAATTTGCAATCTTTAACCCCTGCCTTATACAGCTTATCAGCAGTTGTATTATCTACCACCACTGCCGCTACTACCAAACTTCCAAAAAAATCTCCTTTTCCTGATTCATCACTTCCTGCCCACAAACCTTTATGTGTTTGCAGAACCTGGTTATTATTTATATTTGAATTCTCATTTCCTGCTACATTAGGTATCTGTAGTAAAGAACGTATTTTTTCCTGTAATGCACTGTCACCGCGACAAACAATATTTAACCCTTTCTTCCCATTATATACATTAACTGTAGCTTTAGCTCCACAAAATTCTACTACCATCTGATAGCCATAGTTAATATATTTTTCTTGAGAAATCGGTAATATTTCAGTAATCTTTTTCCTAGCCTCTGATATGTAATTATCAAACTCAAAATCCGTAAGCTTTTTCAAAACTACTCTCCTCTTTGTATATAATTTTTCTCTTTCCACTCTTCAAAAAGCATATAAATAAGCGGAACCACTACCAATGTCAATATAGTAGAAGTAGTTAAACCTCCTATTAGAACCACACCCATAGATTGACGCAGTTCAGCACCCTCACCTATACCCAAAGCAATCGGCAGCATACCAAGAATAGTTGATAAAGTTGTCATAAGAATAGGTCTCAACCGTAACGAACAAGCTTCCAAAACAGCTTCACGTACAGTAAGTCCTTTTTCTCTTTGCTGATTAGCATAATCTAAAAGCAAAATAGCATTTTTAGTAACCAAACCCAAAAGCATCGTAAAACCAATCATGCTCATCATATTTGCAGTTTGACCAGCAACCAACAATCCTAAAACGGCACCAATCACCGCAAATGGCAATGATACCATGATTATCAAAGGCTGAGAAAAACTTTCAAACTGTGCAGCCAATACCATATATACTACAACAACTGCCAAAATAACAGCTTTATAAATTTCTTTAAAAGAACGTGCCATATTATCTGCCTGTCCAATCATTTTATAATTATATCCTGGAGGCATATTTAATTCACTTATATATTCATTTTTTATTTTGCCGATAAGCTCACCTGGTGATATACCAACAGTATTAGCATAAACAACAATCTGACGCTGCTTATCTTCACGTTCAATACGTGTCGGCCCACTTCCATAAGTTACTGAAGCAATATCTCCAAGGCGTACAAATTGTCCTGCGACAGAAGAAACACGCAGATTCATAACGTCATTAATACTAGTACGCTTGCTCTGTTCTAACTGCAAAATGATATCATAATCATTATCACCTATAGTGTAACTATTACTTGTACTTTTACCCATAACAGCCATCTCTACAACCTTGCCTACTTCAGTAGCATTCAAACCAAGTTCACTCGCTTTAGCATAATCTAACTTTATTACAATTTCAGGCTGTTCTTCCGAATCAGAAATATCTACATCAGCAGCACCAGGAGTATTTCGCAACATTTCCGCCAATTGCAGTGCATAATTTTTTAACTCTTTAATATTACTGCCACGCAAGCCAACCTGTACTGGTCGGCTGTCTCCGCGACCGCCGCCCTGATTGGAAACAACAGTTACTTTCAATCCTTCTGTATTACCAAAACGACTGCGTAACTCATCCATAATTTCCTGCATACTACGTTCACGTTCACTGCTTGCTTTAAGTTTAATATCTAACGCTCCTTGATTCACTGGATTACGTCCGTTACCAATATTTAACGCTACAATATTAACCTCTGAAAGTGAAGAAATATATTCTTGCAGCGGTTTTGCCAACTCTACTGTTTTTCCCAAGCTTGTTCCTACAGGAGCTTTAAAATTTACACTAAACTCACCAGAATCATATGTTGGCTGAAATTCAGTTCCAACAAAAGGCAACAATAAAAGATTCAACAGCAATGAAACAATTCCTACTGCCACAATTTTGAGTGGTCGCTGCAATGCCCATTTCATAAGGCTGTTATACATATCACGTAAACCTTGAAAGCCTTCCTCAAACTTATCCAACAATCGTTGAACAAAATGCAAACGTTCTTTATTGTTTTCTGCTTCATTTTCCGGTTTAATCCAGTAAGCAGATACCATAGGTGTAAGTGAAAAGGCTACAATAGTAGAAAAAGCAATAGCAAAAGCCACTGTTAAACCAAATTGTTTAAAATATTGCCCTATTGTTTCTCCCATATTACCTATAGGAACAAAGACTGCCATTAAACTCAAAGATGTTGCCAAAATTGCCAGTGTCAATTCTTCTGTAGCTTCTCTAGCCGCTTTAAAAGGCGATTTACCCATTTCAATATGCCGGAAGATATTTTCAATAACAACAATCGCATCATCAATCAAAATGCCTACCGCCAAACTAAGTGCCATTAATGACATATTATTAAGCGTAAAGTCCATAAGCTTCATCATAAAGAAATTGGCAATTATTGAAGTTGGAATACATAATCCACCGATAACAGTTGCCCTGAAATTACGCAAAAATAAATATGTAATCAGCAATGCTAAAAATCCACCAAAAATAATTGCATTCCATACATCTGCAATATTTTCGCGAATATACGTCGATTGATCACGCACTTTTTCAACAATAATATCAGGAGGTAAATTACTCTGCTTCAGTTCCTCCATACGTGCATTAATATTATCAGTTACATCTACAGTATTTGTTTTTGACTGTTTGCGTACAAAAGTCATAACACAGGGCACTCCGTTTGCACTGGCAAAGGTATCCTCATCCTCCCAAGAGTCTATGACATCTGCAATTTCACTTATATATACAGGTCTGCCGTCAGTATTGGCAACTACTACCTGCTTAATATCATCAACAGTATTATATTTACCAACAGTACGTACTGTTATTTCCATATCAGCATTTTTTGCTTTACCGCCAGGGGTATTGTAATTATTTGCATTAATAACATCACGAACAGTTTGATAAGAAATAGCATATTCTGCCAATTTCTCCGGTTTTAAAACAATACGAACTGCACGCTGGCTGGCACCCAGAACAGTAACCTCTGATACACCTTCAACCATCTGCAATTCATCTTTAATATTATCCTCTATAATACGGCGAATTTCTCCACGACTGCGTGAAGATGAAGCAAATGTGTAGGCAACAATAGCTCTTGAATTCAAGTCAACCGTCTGTGTCACCGGTTCATCAATATCATCTGGAAGAGCCTTACGCACACCAGATACTTTTTCACGTACTTCACTGGCTTTAACTTGCGGATCTACACCAATGTTGAATTCCAATACTGTTTCACTATAACCTTCTAATACAGTAGAAGAAAGAGTTTTGATGCCAGAAACCTGACTGACACGATTTTCAATAGGTTTAGTAACCAATGTTTCCATTTCCTCTGGTGAAGCCCCATCATAAGTTACACGTACACTTACAATCGGTAAATCAACATCAGGATTTAAATCTACACCTATTTCAGGATAACAACGAATACCAAAAACCACTAACAGCAAAATAAACATTGTCGTAAAAACTGGTCTTTTAATAAATGTACCTATCATTTTAATTACCAGCCTTTTTCAAATCAATCTTACTGCCTTCACGAAGTTTATTGTGCCCTTCAGAAACCACTGTATCATTTTCAGTTAAGCCATCAACTACTTCTGCTACTTTATCATCAGAATAGCCTATAGTTAATACACGACGTTGTACAACTCCTTCATCATCTGCTGTAAAAACAGTCTGTTGATCATCACGCATAACTATTGCATGCACCGGAATAGTTAGTACATTCTCTCTAGGCGAACCAACCAAAGTAACATTAGCATAAATACCTGCTAATAGATTTTTTTTGTTGTCAACACTAACTTCTGCTGTAAAAGTATGTGAAGGCAAATCAGCTACTGGAGCAATACGAGTAATTTTTCCAACAAGTTTTTCTTTAGGGTAAGCGGGTAATGCTATATCCGCTTCATTGCCTACCTTTACTTCTGCTACCTGTCCTTCTGGAATATTAATAGTAGTTTTTAAAACACTAATATCTGCTACAGCAAAAATAGGAGTTCCAGCTTTAGCGTAATACCCCTCTTGATAATAGCGCTTAGAGATAATACCATCAGCAGGTGCAACAAGAAGTGTAGCTGCTGATTTTGATTTCATCGCCTGCAACGTTCCTCTTGCTGCTTCAAGTTTTGCTGTCGCATTATCACGGGCAAATCGATAATCATCAACCGCTTGCTGCGAAACAGCTCCTGTTTCATAAAGTTTTTCATAACGTTTCAAATCAGTTTCTGCTTTCCGCAGATTTGTCTGAGCATCCAAATAAGTACCCTTGGCATTAATTAAATCAGCATCTGTATCAATTTGTTCTAAAACAGCTAATATCTGTCCTTTATTAACACTATCTCCCTCATGCACATAAACTTGTTCCAACCTGCCATCAACCTTAGCAGCAACTTCTGCCTGCCATTCTGGATTGAGACTACCAGAAAAGCTTAGCTTGGGTATAATCGTCTTTTTTTCCGGATGAACTGTAACTACAGCGATATGTTTAACTTGAGATATTCTTGCTGCACGCTCCTTATCTTTCTGAATATTATTGTAAATACGATAACCAATAATTATACATATTGCTATCATTAACCCAATAACTATTTGTACTTTGCGATTCTGAAGATTCACTTTCCTACTCCCTTCGCCATCAGAAATATTATAATAGGGGTGAATTAATTTTAACTTAGTTTCGAATTATATATATAATTATACAGCCTAAACAAGTATATAAGCAAGAAAAAAGGCCGCTTAACGCGACCTTTTAAAAGTATAAAACTACAAATTTATTACATAGCAGATTTACTTATTTTTTTACAAATGGATATATCCCAAAAACTAACTTATTGAATAGCCAATAGATGTTGTGTCATTTTTTCTAAGGCTTTTCGGAAAGAATGTTTTGTAATTTTTAATTCTCCGCTTTCACTTCTTGCTTCTTCCATATGCGGATATCCTGCTTGTTTCATTTTTTCAAGCAAACTACTATGTTCACCAAGAGCAGAAACTTTATGCGGCATAGGTCCAGCTATAATTCCTATAAAAGATAAAGAACCACCCTCCATACGTTCAGCATAAGATTTGATTTTGCTGTAATCATCCCAAAACACAAAGTCACTCTTTTCATATCCATAGTCTTTAGAAATACCAAGCAGTTTTTCTGTTGACACTTCCGTCTGTCCTATCACAAGTATCTTTTTACGACCCTCAAGCAATCCGTGCCCATTATCATTGCCACATTGTAAACTTTTATTTATATTATCAATACACTTATCATTAGCTGTAATCTTTTTAATTAAATCATTTTTTTGTTCAAGAAGATGCTCATAGCTTTGATTATTTTGCAGCAATATAGACATTTCATCTTGAAGTTTATTCATTTTTTGAATCAAAGAAGCATTTTCTCTTTCAATTTCAACTAACAGCGACTTAGAAAGACTGCTGACAGATGCTATATTACCAGAATATTCGGTAATATCTTTTGAGGGAATTACTTTAAAATTTTTTGGAAAATTCGAAGCAAATTCATTCCACATTTCAGTATGAAGAATCCTATATTCGAATGCTTTATCAAATAACGTATTTGTATCAATACTAATTCCATAACTTTTATAGTATTGAATACAAACCTGAAGATAATCTTGAAATACAGCATTGCGTTGCGAAACAGATTCTTTATTACTTCTATCTATTTTATCAACAGTATCAAAAAACCGTTTAGGTTCCTCTACAAGCAACTGTGCCATTTGAGTATGCATTTGTGCAAATACATATCTCAGGTAAACCCAATCTGGAATATTATCCTCTCCTCGTATAATAAGCATCTGCAAATTATTTAATGCCAAATCATACTTCTGGGTTTCCAAATAAACACGTCCTAAAATTTTTAAAGTTTTTAAATAATAATCTTTTTCTGAATATGTTAGCCCTTCAAAAAAAGCCCTCTCTAATACCTTAATAATGAGATTGTAAGAGGCTGTATCAGGTGCATACTCATAAAGATAATTACCTGTCCAAAAATACTCTTTCCACCCGTTTAATTTATCGGACAAAGCCAAAGCTTTAATCTCATCAAAATGTGTACTTTCTGATTTTTTATAATACTCCTCTGCTACTATCATTGCATTTTACCTCTGGCACAAATTTATTCTCTATAATAGAATCTGAGGATACAACAGAAATAATCTTCGTCTTTTTACCATTATATTTTTTCATAGCTATTTCCTCAGCAATATTCATAACGTCTCTATAACATTTTTTTGCGCTCGAAATCGGCTCAATTCCATTTAACGCTGCAAACATTATCCAAGCATATCTATGAACATCAGGTTCTGCCTTATATACCTTTAATCCATCTGCAAGTTTTTTCCCTGACTTAGGACTACGCAAAAAGAAAATTAAAGCTTTTAATACACTGTATTTCATGCTTTTTAGTTTTGTTTCTAAGCTATCTTTAGCCAAACCATAAACTAATTCTTCAATATCTTTGATACTTTTCGCAAAAAAAGCTCGTTGTTCTTCAGAATCAATATCAGCAACTTTATTCAGTACATTTTTAATAACAGCCTGAAAATCTGAGTGAGAAAATGTTGTTGAAGATAAAGATATAAGTTCTATAATCAGTTCTTCAAAAAATTCTACTTCTAATTTTTTCGATTTACGTTTCTTTTTTCTAAAAATTGAATTTTGACTAACAATTGAATCTTTTTTCTTTTCTCTTTCATTATTAGTAAGCTTTTTTAACTCCTCTTGCTTATTCAAAAGATGCATAGTATTACTATCAAAATTGGCAATATATTTTTTCCCAAAACACCATTCTTTAGTTTCAAGAATCGTATTTAATACTATGGAAGTAACTTTTGTTCTCTTTGAAATTATAGAACAAACATCCATCTTTGCATAATTTTTATCCAAACGTTTAGCTAATCTTGAAACCGCATCTATATCCAAACTTTCTGAGAAACTATCATCTACAATGTCATATAAATATTCAGGGAAATATAAATCCGATGATGGTCTATAAATGTTTTCCTTGTCAACATCATTATTAAAAATAATACGAGATACAAAAGAAAAAGAAATTTCCGCTTTCACAAATACACCCATATATGTCTCTGAAATATCCGAAAGATTAGAAAATGACTTTGCTATTTTTCCTTCTTGATCAACAACAAGCACTGGCCAATTAGCAACATCACTTTCTGAAATCGAAAGTTCCAAAATAACTGGCATTTCTGCAATACCCTGCTCAAACCCAATTGATCTAACAGCACTCTGTAATTTTTTAGGTGTAAGAAATAAAAACTTATTACTTATTAGTCCTAATGATGGAATTACCTTACGACTTTTGCTCAAAAGATAATCATTACACACAATTTTATTCAAAGTAAAATATTCAAGCAATGTTCCTGAACTACAATAAAGATATAAATTCATAGCTAATCTCCTCAATTTTATCTAAATAAGTTTATATTATTATTAATAGCAGCCATTGTATTAATCCACTTTGTTCCATTGTTTTGCTCACTAAAATAGTAAATATATAAATCTTCTTTAGCTCTAGATATAGCCACATAGGCACGATTTTGATCTGCTTTAGTGTCACCTGTGCTTCTAACCTTATCAAATGCTGCAAGTATAACAATATCAAATTCAAGTCCTTTCATCGTACTATATGAAAGTATTTTTACGCCATTCGTATCAAAGTTTATATTCGAATTATTACCTCCAGTTTTATATAATTCTACATTAACTTTTTTATTTAATAAACTGGATAAATTATTGTAAAATTTATTTAAACTTTGGGGATTAGTAAAAATACCAATTGTCTTATCCATATTACTAGTAATAATTTTACATATTTCATTATCTAAATTATTGAAATTATCACATTTAATCAATGTAGGTTTGTTTCCACTGTGAGAAACATCTGGTTTAGCAAAATGACCATCTCCACTCCAATATAACTTGGCTACAGCTGCAATTTCCTTTGTATTTCTATAATTATACTGTAAAGTATACGGTGACTCCATACACAAGCTTTTAATAGCTTTAATAACAGGTGTTTTATTTGGCTCAATAGCTTGATTAGAATCAATGAAACAGGTAATATTCTTGGAAACTTCAGGAAGTGCCTGCAAAAGTTCTTCTGGAAAATCTTGTGCTTCATCAATAATAACGTGATCATACACCGTTCCTATATTCTTAAAATCTAAAAGAATTTGCTTCCAATCGTATTGAAATTGTCCAAAATTAGGTACACTTGTTCTTCTTTGAATTCTATAAAATGAACTGAGCCAGGCATGATATGTCTTAACTTCACAATTTGTAATATTCAAGGTATTTATCGCTGATTGCAAATATAACATCAGAGGCCGATTATAAACCAATAGTAAAACTTTTTTGTTTCTCATCTGTGCAGCCCTGTAAATTGCAATAACGGTTTTTCCTGTACCAGGAGAACCTTTAATAAAGAAGTTTATATTGGTAGGTAAATTTATCACGTCTCGCTGTTCATGATTTAGACTACTATAATCTGGTAATTCAAATGCCATTTCCTTTCCTCCTCGCAATTCATCAATTGAATCCAAAAACCTTTTTCCTTTTTAATTTATTAAAACTGTAATAATTTTATTATAGGAGATATTTTTTGTTATAAAGTCATTAACTATAAAAAATACAACCTTTAAAACTACTACAAAATCAGTTTATATAAAATTTTATTGTATATCTCTTTTAATTTTTCGGCAAACCTACTTTAACCCCCCCTTACAATATACAAGATATATTATAGTATACTATAATATATAAGTCAAAATTCTGTTGTTATTTCTTCATATTATGACTGCTAATGAAATATCAAAATTATAAAAAGCGTGAAGCCTTTTAATAAGACTTCACGCTTAATAGATAATATTATTTTTCTGTTTTATTAAAAATACTCTTACTACAACCATCTTCACTTGAAAATAATTTACATCATTTTAAAAACTTATCATACTGCAAGATAAATTTCTGCATAAACTCCTTTGCTTTTTGCAAATCTGCTATGTCAGGATGATTGGCTGCCGCTGCCCAGCGTGCTTCACTTTCTGAATTAGCACTATGCGGACTGTCTTTCGGCATTTTACGCATCATTGCAATAAGTTCAGGAGCAATTGCCCCACGAATTGATAAAGTTGCTAATACTTTATTGTCGGCAGGCAAACAGACACCTGCATTAACTAAACTTGCAACTGCATGGGCACTATCTGGTTCTGCTCCCAATGTCTGAAAAAGTACAACCTTTTTTCCATGCAAAGAATTTAGATATTTTTTCATATTATCATTTGGAGCTCCTTTATCTACCCAATAGCCAGCTACAACTAATGAAAAATCATTAAGTGCTGGTACTTCATTAAATTTAGCTAATATACAGCGTTCGCCGGCTCCTTCGGCAAGGGATTTAGCAACTTTCTCAGTATTACCAGTCTTACTATCATAGACAATCAAAATATCTTTCATAAGTATGCTCCTTTACTTCATATTTTTATTTAGTTGATTATGTATAAACAGCCAGTTGCATACACTAATTGTAATTATCAGTTAGCTTATGCAAATTATATATTAAGTATACCATGAAAATACAGAAAAATAAACCATAAAAAAATACGCTCTTTACTGCATTAATCAATAAAGAACGTATTTATCTTTTATAATCCTATTTTACAGATCATCATTTTGCTGTTGAATAGCACCTTTTTGTTTATTCATACGCTGCCAGAAATAGGAAATTATAACTAAAACAATACCAATAGCATCAGTATATACGCCAGGAATAATCATGCAGATACCACCTACTAAGAACAATATTCTTTGAGGGATATTCAGCACATTCTGGCAGAACCCTATCATCGCCATAGAGGCACCCCACATACCAACAATAGCAGTAAAAGCACTATAGCAAATAGTAAATGGTGTAGCATTAATCATCAAAAGTTCTGGTGCCAAGACAAATATATAAGGTACAATGAAAGCTGCAATAGCAAGTTTAGCAGCAATAACACCTGTACGCATAGGATTAGCTCCGGCAATACCTGCACCTGCATAAGCAGCTAATGCAACAGGCGGCGTTACATCCGCAACAATACCAAAATAGAAAGCAAACATATGTGCCGCCAATATTGGTACATCCATCTGTACAAGTGCAGGAGCTGCAATTGTGGAGGTAATTACATAGTTGGCAGTTGTCGGCACACCCATTCCTAAAATTAATGAAGTAATCATAGTAAAGAACATCGCCGGCAACAAATTGCCTCCTGCCAAATCTAACAATGCAGTAGCAATTTTTAAACCAACACCAGTCTTAGTAACAACACCAATAATAATTCCGGCAGTAGCACAAGCTATAAGTACGCCAAGAACACCTTTGGAACCATCTATCAATCCTTGAATAATATCCTTAAAACCGATACGTGTTGATTTACGTAAGCAAGAACAAACTATAGTCAAAGCAATAGCCGCTAGAGCAGCACGCATAGGAGTATAACCACTTACCAACAAATAAACGATAACTATAAGAGGGATTGCTAAGTGTCCTTTTTCTAAAAACAGTTCTTTGAACTTTGGCAGTTGATCACGCGGAGTTCCTTTTAGTCCAAATTTCTTTGCTTCATAATGTACCCCCAACCATACACCAATATAGTAAAGCATAGCAGGAATAACAGCAGCCTTTACAACCTCAAAATATGGTACCCCTACAAATTCTGCCATTAGAAAAGCTGCGGCACCCATAACAGGCGGCATAAGCTGTCCACCAGTAGAAGCTGCAGCCTCTACCGCACCCGCAAAAGCAGGTCTATAGCCCAATTTTTTCATCATCGGAATTGTAAAAGCACCAGTTCCAGCAACATTGCCAACAGAACTGCCAGATACAGTACCCATCAAACCAGATGATAAAACAGCAACCTTAGCAGGTCCACCAGCTGCCCATCCAGCAATAGCATTAGCAATATCAATAAAGAATTTACCTAAACCTGTAGTTTCTAAGTAAGCACCAAACAAAATGAATAAGTAAATAAAAGTAGAAGATACTCCCATAGGAGTGCCGAATATACCTTCTGTCGTAAAATACAGATGATCAAACATCTCCTGTACATCAACGCCTCGATGTGCTAAGATTCCCGGAACATATGGTCCAAAGAAAGCATAAAGCATAAAACAAAAAGCTACTATAATCATCGGCCAGCCAACTACGCGACGAGCTGCTTCAAAAACCATCAATGTACCAATAAGTCCTACAATGAAATCTGTTTCTGTATTCATTCCAGCACGCAAAACCAGTTCCTGATAGTTAAAAACAATATACATAGCACTTCCAGCACTAAGTACAGCAAATAACACATCTAAAGGATGCATTTTTGTTCGTGACCATGATTTTCTAGATGGATATAACAGAAAAATTAATAAAAAGCCAAATGCCAAATGGATTGCACGTTGCAAATGTGCATCAAGAACACCAAACGTTGCTGTATATAATTGAAAAATTGCAAACAAAATACAGATAGCAGAAATTATTTTTCCCCAAATACCCGTCATTTCACGCTTATCTGATTCTTTATCAAATTTTTGCAGTACCTCTTCTGCAGAAAGTTCTTGAATTTTTTTATCTTTCTCAGACATTGGTATCAGCTCCTCTCATTAAATAAAATCTAATCCAAAAATTTTTCTATCCAATATTGATAACGATACACAGCTTTTATCTTAAGTGCAGCACCCTGACCATACAATGCTATTAAATCATAGTTATCACTACCATGAATAATATGCTGCATAGCCTGCTGAGAAATACGCAGATTAATTATTTTATAAGGTCTATTCATTTCTAAAATAAATTTACCGTTTTTCTCCTGCCTAAGCACACCATCAGCTGCTGAATATGGGTATCCCCACCCTAATGATTCAAAACGAGTATGCGTCATAGTCATATCATTTGCAGCATTAACCCGAAAATACTCATTCCATTCAGTTTTTTCTACAGAATGAGTCAAGCTTATATGCCATGTATCTCCTTTATAAGTAGCAAATGTAATATCACTATTTTTTTCTTCTGGTATGATTGCTACAATGAGCTGCATACTATACCAAATTATTATTAACAAAATGCTAACAATAATAAAAAAAGTCTTTATTGGGAAAAAAGACCGGCCCCCAGCAAACGCCGGTTTCCGGTCTTTGATGTTCAGCATAGTCAGAAATCCTTATTTTTCATTGAAGAATTTTTCTGCACCCGGATTCAGCTTAATAGACATACCGTCTTTGCCAGTCTCTTTAGTAATTGCATTAGATGCAGAATGAGCAGCCTTCATACGATCAAGGTTGCCATAAAGAGCTTTAGCAATAGAGTAAGCAGTATCAGCATCCATCTTATCTGTAACAGCAAGCATACATTTTACAGCTACAGCAGAAACATCAGCATCTTGTTTTGGATAAGTACCAGCTTTGATAACTAATTTAGTATAGAACGGATATTGTTTAATCAAAGCATCTGCTTTATCAGCTTCTACAGGAACCAGAACTACATCATTTTGAGTAGCAATATCCTGAATAGCAGCAGTCGGATGACCGGCTGTTACAAATGCAGCATCAACATTACCATCTTTTAATGCACTTGCAGCTTCGCCAAAGGACAAGTACTGCACTTTAATATCATCATACTTTATTCCATAAGCTTCCATAATCTGACGAGCATTTGCCTCAGTACCGGAACCAGCAGCACCTACAGCTATACGTTTACCTTTAAAATCAGAAACAGCTTTAATACCGTTTTTCTTTAAAGTTACGATTTGTACAGTTTCAGGATACAAAGTAGCTAAACCCTGCAACCCTGCTACCTGTTTACCCTTAAACATCTCTGTACCATTAGCTGCATAGTATGCAATATCATTTTGGATAAATCCAATTTCTACTTTACCTTGGCTGAGAAGATTAACATTGGCAACAGAAGCACCAGTAGATTGTGCTGAAGCATTAGCTCCAGGAATATTCTTATTCAAAATATCAGCTAATGCACCACCTAAAGGAAAATAGGTACCGGAAGTACCACCAGTAGCAATGTTAATAAATTTTTGTGCAGCAGGTTTTTTATCATCTTTCTTATCTCCACCGCCGCAGCCTGCAATCATAGTAGCCATAACCATGATGCCAAGTAAAAATGCTAAGACTTTTTTCATAAGAGTTCCCCTCCTTTAATATAAATATGTGCTAAGTTTTCTTCAAATTTAGCAAAGCCACATATTGTTATTTTTGTAATTCGTCACAAAAGAAAAAATTCCTGCAAAATTTTTACGAAAAAACTATGTATACAAAATACATAAGTATAAAAATACAGTTTTCGAGAAATTTTCCGCTATTTTTTTGATTTAAAATACATTATTTTTGCATTTTATTACTTGAAATTAGTCCACGCAAGATACTTTTTGCTTATTTTCGTAATTTATGTTACAATATTGCTGTTATGTTTATTGTTTTTTTAAGCAATAATTTTCTCAAAATTTTAAGGAGGCAAAATAAATGAGTTCCGCAGCTTATACTTTAAGACTAGCACGTACACTGTATGAAAATGTTTACCATGCAATGCTGTACAATGAAAATCAACAACCAATTGGTGATTTGGAGATTATTCCAAACATTCCTTTAGATCGCAGCCAAGTACCGGAAGATGCACCCGAAGTTTCTGCATACCTTTTGGTTATTGTTAAAGATGCTGATATTAATAAAGATAACTTAATTGATTTTGAGGAGCGTGCTTCTTATGCTCTTTTAAAACGTTTTTCTACTGAAGTTATCAACTTTCAGCACTGCAAATTCTACTATCCATCTCCTGCATTCATTTTTGAACAGCCAGACGCTTTAAACGCACAACTGCAATAACCAACATTATTTATTCCTAAATACACAAAATCGCCTAGCAATTTACTATAATTTTTGCCAGGCGATTTTTTGTTTTTATAATAAAATCTTAACTACTTTGTACTGCCAAATCCACCAACACGTACTGCCTTATTTACCTTATCGTCATCATCCGCAATCAGATAATTATAAAAAATACCTTGTGCAATACGCTCATCCTTAAATAAATGAATAGTTTCTTTACCTGTATTCAATAATGCAAGCATAATATGACCTTCATTGTCTGCATTATTGTAATAATCTGCATCTATAATACCAACATTGTTTACTAACATAATATGTTTTTTCACTGCTATACTGCTGCGAATATGTATACCTAAGAATTCACCTGCCTGCATATAAGCCTTTACACCTGTAGGAACTAAATTTAATTTGCCAGGCTCTAGAATAATATCTTCAGGTATACAAATATCATAACCTGCACTTAACTCCGTTTTACGCTCTGGCATAGGAAAATCGATGTCATTATAACTGCTTACTTTTTCAAAGCCCCTTATTTTCATAATATATTGCCTCCTATTCTTCTTATCAGAAAAAAGAGCTGTCACACTACGCGACAGCTCTTTTTTGTTTTAATATTATTTCTGCATACCCTTCATCAGAACTGCTTTACGAGACAGATTGATACGTCCTTTATTATCAATTTCAGTAACCTTAACAACTATCTCATCGCCAACGCTAACTACATCTTCTACTTTGTCTACATGCTCAGTAGAAAGCTGAGAAATATGCACCAATCCTTCTTTACCAGGAAGAATCTCTACGAAAGCACCGAAATTCATCAAACGAGTAACTTTACCGGTATAAACCTTATCAACCTCTGCTTCAGCAGTAATCCCGTCAATCATTTCTATTGCTTTATTAGCTGCTTCGGTATTAACGGCAGCAATAAATATGCGACCGCTGTCATCAATATCAATCTTAGCACCAGTTTCATCTATAATTTTCTTAATTGTTTTACCGCCAGGACCAATAACCTTTGCAATCTTATCAGGCTCTACATAAACGGTTGTTATTTTAGGAGCATATTTAGAAAGCTCTTTACGAGGTTCACTAATGCATTCCATCATTTTACCCATAATAAACTCACGGCCACGTTTAGCCTGAGCCAAAGCTTGAGTAAAGATATCCTTGTTTATGCCGTCAATCTTAATATCCATCTGAATAGCAGTAATGCCATCAGCAGTACCAGCAACTTTAAAATCCATATCTCCCAGAGCATCTTCCAAGCCTTGAATATCAGTCAAAATAGTAAAATAATCACCATCTTTAACCAAACCCATAGCAACACCAGCAACAGGAGCTTTAATAGGTACACCTGCATCCATCAGGGATAATGTACTAGCACACACAGAACCCATTGAAGAAGATCCGTTAGATTCCAATACTTCAGATACTAAACGAATAGCATATGGAAAAGCTTCTTCAGAAGGAATTACAGGTTTTAAAGCACGTTCTGCTAAAGCACCATGACCAATCTCACGACGCCCAGGACTGCGCAAAGGCTTTGTTTCGCCAACGCTGTAAGGAGGGAAATTATAGTGATGGATATAACGTTTAGTCTCCTCAGCACCCAAACCATCCAAAACCTGTGCTTCACGCAGAGGAGCCAATGCTAAAACATTAAGAATTTGTGTCTGACCGCGAGTAAATAAAGAACTTCCATGCGGACGAGCTAAAAGTCCAACTTCGCAGCTTACTGGACGAACTTCATCCAACTGACGACCATCAGGACGAATCTTATCTACAGAAATAGTACGACGCACAATTTTCTTAACTAATTTTTGAGTTATATAAGCAACATCTTTGGCATTATCCGGATATTTTTCCAGAAATACTTCCGCAATTTCTGCTTTAACTTTGGCAACGTTTTCTTCGCGTTCCAACTTATTGGCATCCATAAGCGCATCTTTCAGCTTCTGAGCACCATATTCTTCAATTTCAGCAACAATTTCTTCAGGCGGAGCATAGAAAGGAACTTCCATTTTTGCCTTGCCTATTTCAGCAACAATTTTTTCCTGAAACTCTACTAATTGCTTGATAACATCATGACCAAACCAAATTGCATCCAACATGGTTTCTTCTGATACTTCATTAGCACCAGCTTCAACCATAAGAATTGCATCTTTAGTACCAGCTACAGCCAAATTAAGCTGGCTTACCTTAGCCTGTTCTACAGTCGGATTAACAATAAATTCACCATCTATCAAACCAACACGTACACCGGCAATAGGTCCTTCAAATGGAATATCAGAAATAGATAAAGCACATGATGCACCAATCATGGCAGGCATATCAGGTGCATTGTCAGGATCTACAGAAACAGCAGTTGCAACAATCTGCACATCATTATGATATCCCTCAGGAAACATCGGACGTATAGGGCGGTCAATCAAACGGCTGGTCAAAATAGCCTGCTCACTTGGACGACCTTCACGTTTAATAAAGCCGCCAGGAATTTTTCCTACGGCATACATTTTTTCTTCAAAATCAACAGTCAATGGGAAGAAGTCGACACCTTCACGTGGGGTTTTTGTACCCGTAACAGCAACGACAACGGCGGTATCGCCATAACGAACTAAAACTGCTCCATTAGCTTGTTTTGCAATCTTACCGGCTTCAATAGTTAAAGGTCTGCCGCCAAGATCCATAGTGTAACTATGCATTTCTTATGCCTCCTATTAATTATTACATATTGTGTACCTGCTCATTATTCGCCAAAAAAAAGAAAAATCCTCTAAAAAAGTAAGGATTTTTCAAAAAAATTTCATACTATACTTAAAATTAGGGTCTTTATTTGTAAATTAACGCTTCTCAAAGTAGATTCAAAACAGTTTATGCGCTAAAAATATTCATTAATATAATTTCTACACTTAGGAAATAATTTATCTAACAAAGGCAATTTCGTGAAATCATAACATTTTAAATATCCCGCTTCCCACAGCTCCGTAGCACTGAAAGTTCCCATATAAAGCTGTGTAAAAACTCCCATATCCATAACCACCTGTTCCTGCTCAATTGTACTTGTAACCTTAAGTTTTTCAGGCTTAGTTTCTAAAAGCAACAAATGATTATTATGTTCTATAATTTTATCTGTTAATAAAATAACAACTTTATCTTCCTGCATATCAGCAGAAACTGAAATATTATTTAAAGCCTGCCGTGCATCTAAACATCTTGCCATCATAAAGGGATACAGTCTGCCGGATAACTTTTGATTAGCAAAGTTCAGATACGTTTTATCCCAAGCTTCTGCCAACCATGAAAACTTTTCAGCTGCACTTTGATGCTGTGCTGCATACAGTAATAAGCGATTTTTTACAATAAAATCGTCTGCCAAAAGCTCTAACACCGTAAAAGTATTATCAGCAATTTGATACAGCATATAACCTACAGCTTTTTCTTCACGATAAACTACGGCACACTGCACATTTTCTAAGCTATGTACCTTAAGTAATTTATTCCATTGAAAATCAGTGCGTTTAGGTACACCATTCCACTTTGCAGTTAACCGTTCATAAATTGGAGCCAGTAATTCTTTCTCTAAAGATCTGCGTTCAACCAAAAGACTAGTGTTAGACTTTAAGTTTCTTAACTCACACAAAGGCATTTCATAAGAATGACGATAGTAGCAATAAGTAAATTGATAAGGCAGATATATTCCTGCAAACAGCGGCATAAGCGTTACAAACGTAAATCCCTGCGACCTGAGTACTTCAAAAGTTGTTTGCAAAAGCGGTTTAAGTAAATGCTGTCCACGTACTTCAGGAGCTGTTGCTACACCAACAAGATAAGGTACCAGCATTTCCTGTTCGCGAATACGCAGCATATAAGGATTAATATGTATCATAGCTCTCAGCTTTTCATCTTCATTAACTTTTTCAAAAGCACCTATAACCATATTGTCCTTGCCGCAGTATTCTTGAAAATAATATTTAAAGAATGGATCATGCTTTTTTTCAAAACAATAATCCCATAGTTCTGCTACCTGCGGCATACGTTCATTATTTACAATACGATAAATCATAATGCACCTCAACCGATAATTACATTATATTTTTTTATCATAAATTCCGGATGCAAGGCTTCTTTAGCTTCTCGCAAGCCTAAATGTCCCATATCTTCTTCACGATTAAGATATTTTACATCCTGCCAAGCATTAGCAGCAAATTCTTTTGTTATTGCCGTATATAAGCCACGCACATCATGTCGAGCTTTTTCCACATGCAATACAGCCGTATCTTCATTAATTTTCTTGCCAAAACTAAATGCCTGAATCTTACCGTCAAATCTTATCGCACCACCACGCAAGTCCAACTGTTCAAAACTCAAAAAAGCTTCCTGAATAGCATATTTTTCACATAGTAATGATGGATCTTCAGCCATATGTTCATCGCACCACTGCTCTCCAAAATTTAAACACTCCATCATATTGTCCATAGTAATAGGTTCATATGTAAAATCTGGATGTGCTTTTACAAATGCATTGTAGTGATTTTTCTGCCCATGCAATTTGCGTCCGCTCATAGTTGCCAATTTTTCCTGAAGATAAACATAATCCCAATTATCACGATCATCTATATAAGTGAGTCCTGGCATAACGCGTTCAAAACGTTCTCTTGTAAAATCATAGATACCATGCATTTCAAATGGCTTACCGTGGTGTTCTTCTCTCAAATCTTCCATTAAACGTGGCAAATCCTCATCACGACCACCAAATGGCTGTATATAAAAATCTACATCGTTGCGTTTAACCTTTATTACAAGAAAATCATGAGCTACACACCAATATATATGGTAACAGTCACGCCAAACAAATAAATTGGAAAAAGCACACTCACTGCCAATTTGATGTGATTGAGATATATAATTTTCAAACAATGGTTTCTGAGCCAATGTTACAGATTTAAATTCTAAAATATCAAAAACCTCCTCATTTCATATTATAAGTCTATTAATTATAACATACAGCAGAATACTTTTGTAAAGGCACAACAATTTTTAACAGTAAGTTCACAAAGCAGAAAAGCTTCTCAAAAAGAGAAGCTTTAGTATTTTTACATTCTTCGCAAACGCAGCTTTATAAATCCAGCAAAAGCTGTTCCTAAAACAGCAGTAACCAGCTGAGGAACACTCATAGCAAACAAAACAGCATTACGAACAGCAACACTGTTAACATCAAAAATACTCATTAATCCCCAGGAAGCTACAGCCATCGCACCTGCTTTAAATAGCGGTGGTATACATAGCATAAGCATCTTTCTATTAGATAAAATATATAAAAGCAATGAAAATAATGTATTTCCAAGCCAAACTACAGGGATTAAAAATACTAACAACATTTGACCCTGCAAATAAGCAGTAAGCGGCAACAGGAAACCTAACAATAGAGCTGTTCTTAATCCATTAAATTCCAGTGTAAGAACAAGCATCATATGTACAAGCGTACCAATAACAAAGGTCGATACAGCCTGGGGTAATGGTATCAGCAAACGCAGTGCCTGCAATATAAGTGCAAGAGAGATAAATAAAGCACTTTGTACAAGCTTGCGGTTACTCATTTCTTACAGGACATTCATTAACCACAAAACTTTCATACGCTTTCTGTAATTTTAATGTCAGTTCCCCTGCTTTACCATCTGCCACAAAACCGCGATCTATCTTTGTTACAGGCATAAACTCACAACGAGGGCCGCAAAGGAATGCTTCATCAGCCTTTAAGGCAAACTCTTTATCAAAAGGACGCTCTATAATTTGTAACTCTAAATCCTTAGATAAACGTTCCATTAACAAACGGCGCGTAATATTCTTATGAATAAAATTATTTTCCGGATGAGTCCATAAAATACCGTCTTTGTAAATAAAGAAACTAGCTTCTGTACTCTCTGTAATTTTACCATCACGCACGAATAAAGCATCAAAAGCATTACTAATTACAGCTTTTTGTCTTGCCATAACTTCTGGTAAACGATTAAGCGTATTTATATCACAACGCGCCCAGCGCACATCATCAACAGTAATAACATTAACACCTTTACTGCGTCTGGCAGATAAAGCTTCCCTATCTACAGGAACAGCATACATTGTCAAATGCGGAATACTTTGTTCTGGATAAGCCAAAGAATATGCACCACTGCCACGTGTTATCTGTGTATAGATTTCACAATTTTTCATGCCGTTAGCAGCCAACAAATTTTCATGAAACTCTACCAATTCCTCTATCATATAAACACCAGGAATTTTGATTGCAATTACAGAATCAAACAAATTATTCATATGAGGCAGCAAAGCAAAGCAACGTCCATTATATACAGGCACAATTTCAAAAACACCATCGCCTAAATTATGCCCGCGATCATTAATATCAACAAAAGCATCCTCCATAGGCATAATTTCGCCATCTACTAAAACCAATTTTTCTTGTTGATTATTCATTCTAATTCCTCCATTATCTGTCCTTATTTTAATTTAAGAACAAGTTATATATTATATTAATATTAAAAAGTTGCTATTATCCTGTCAAACATTGTATAATAAGTATAGCAATAAAATTCAGGAAACAATACGCTTATTATACACCATTTTATGTATATTTGGCAAAAATTGTCGCAACAAAGCCACAGCATTTTACTGCGGCTATTTTTGTTAGCGTATATTGGTATAATTTAAGAAAAGGAGTTTAATATGACACATCTGCCAACAATAATCAGTGATTTAGCTATGATTCTGCTTGTAGCTGGTATTACAACCATACTTTTCAAAAAAATAAACCAACCTCTCGTTTTGGGTTATATTGTCGCCGGTTTTATAACTGGTCCACATTTTAATTTTTTCCCTACTATAACCGACAGTACAAACGTTCATGCTTGGTCAGAGATAGGTGTTATTTTCTTGCTGTTTGCACTCGGATTGGAATTCAGTTTTTATAAATTAAAAAGCGTAGGCAGCACAGCTTTTATAGCCACTGCTGTAGAAATAGGCGGTATGCTTGCCGTTGGTTACACTGCCGGAACACTAATGGGCTGGAATCACATGGACAGTCTCTTTTTAGGAGGAATGCTCTCTATGTCCTCCACCACTATCATTATTAAAGCTTTTGATGACTTGAAACTAAAAGCTCAGCGTTTTACAGAAATCGTATTTGGCGTTTTGATTGTAGAAGATATAGCTGGCATCGTCATGATGGTTATGTTGGCAACTATGGCTGTAGCCACTGCTGATGTTTCCTCTTTGGAGTTATTGTTAAGCATAGGTCGTCTATTATTTTTCCTAATTCTTTGGTTTGTTTTAGGAATGTATTTAGTACCCAGCTTTTTTAAATGGGCACAAAAACTCATGAACGAAGAAACCTTAGTCGTTGTTTCTATAGGTCTCTGTCTTGGCATGGTAGTATTAGCTACTAAACTTGGTTTTTCATCTGCCTTAGGCGCATTTATTATGGGTTCATTAATTGCAGAAGCTCCTAGTGCCGAAAAAATCGAACATCTTATTAACCCTATCAAGGATTTATTTGGTGCAGTCTTTTTTGTATCGGTTGGCATGATGGTAGATCCAGCACTGTTGGCAGAATACTGGTTACCAATATTTGTATTAGTAGCAGCAACTATTATCGGTAAACTAATTTTTTCTACTATAGGTGTTCTTGCCTCAGGACAAAATCTTAATGTCTCAATTCACAGTGGTTTCAGTCTAGCACAAATTGGTGAGTTCTCTTTTATTATCGCTTCCTTAGGCATGAGTCTTGGAGTAATAAGCGGTTTTTTGTATCCAATTATAGTAGCTGTATCGGTAATAACTACCTTCAGTACCCCCTTCTGCATTATGTCCGCAGACCCTTTTTATAAAAAACTGCAAAATATTTTACCCAAGCAAATACTGAACAGGATAGAAAGATATACAAACAGCGACACTGATGATGATAAAGATCAAGATTGGAAAAATCTTTTGAGCATTTATATAATGCGTATGTTAGTCTTCAGTACACTGTTAGCAGCTATCGCACTTGGAGCTGAGTACTATCTTCTTCCTTATCTCTGCAATACTTTGCAACTCCCATATGGTCGTATAATTACAGCCATTGTTACATTTGTAATTATGTCTCCAATTCTAAGAGCCGTGCTTGTTAACAGAGCTGGTAATGGTGAACTTTTTTCTAAGCTATGGTTTAAAAAACGCACCAACCACTTACCACTTATTTTCTTAATTCTTTTCAAAATGTTCGTAGCATCAGTTGCTTTATATTTCATATTTCATACACTTTTGGATTTCCATGCACTTATAGCATGGTTTGCAGTATTGCTGACTGCTTATGTAATTTCATCTTCCGATTGGCTTATGAGCGAATATCTCCGTATAGAATCACGTTTCCTTGTCAATCTTAACGAAAAACATATGCGTAAGCATCGTGAAAAAACTACCGATATAAATGACAGCAGTTGGTTCGATGAAACTTTACAACTTGCATGGTACGATCTGGAAGAAGCTTCGCCAATCATCGGACAAAGTCTAAAAACTCTTTCTTTCCGTGAAAATTATGGCTGTAATGTATTACAGGTGCATAATAATAAACGAACATTAGATATGCCTGGTGGTGATGTTATAATAGAAAAAGGTGACAGTCTTTTATTAATTGGTACTATTAACCAACTTCAAGTTTTTGATGCTGCCATCAAGCAACGCAGTCTAAATCTAAAACAACGCAAGCTTCCACAAAGCCTGCGTGAATTTATGTTGGAAAGCCATAGCGAAAATCCAGAACAGCAGTTTTTATCTCTAGCTATAACAATAGATAAACACTCTCCTATTCTTGGAACATCTTTAAAAGCCGCTGATTTACGCAATAAATGGAACTGTCTTGTCATAGGCTTGGAACGCGGTGCTTTTACCATGACTAATCCCCATGTATCACTTGTCTTTGAAGAAAATGATTTACTCTGGGTTTTAGGAAAACAGAAAATGATGAATACTCTTATTCGTGAAGAAATTCTATAATAAAAATGCTAAAGCTAAAAACAGCGAATTACTTTTTAATATGTACTTTCCTTACTTGATGTCCTATAACGAAGGTACATATAATTTTAGTAATTCGCTGTTTTTATTATAAACTTATTTACATTCAGCAGCTGCTATACCTTCTGCTGTTTTTATATTTTTACGTACATCATCACAACATTTGTGGAAATTTGCCTTTTCATCAGCAGTCAACGGTAATTCTAAAACATATTCTACACCGTTCTTGCCTAATAAAACAGGTACTCCTACAAAAACATCTTTTTCACCATACTCACCATCCAGCAGCATACTTGCCGGCATAATACGCTGCTCATCATTAAAAATACAACGAAGCATACGTGCAGCAGTAGAACAAATACCATATTCAGTACAATGCTTACCACTGTATGTTACCCAACCTCCGCGAATAGCTCTTTGCTGTAATTCGGGTTTATCAAAAGAAAAACGTTTATCCTTTTGTTCCATTGTACTTAGCGGTACACCGCCAAAATTTACACAAGACCAAGCTGCCATCTGCGAAGCTCCATGCTCACCAATCATATAAGCACTTATAGACTGCGGTGATACACCTGTCTGCTGAGATAATGCAGAAACTAAGCGCGAAGTGTCCAAACCAGTACCTGTTCCAAAAACATGACCTTTAGGTAAACCGCTTTCACGATATAAAATATTAGTAATTACATCACAAGGATTTGTTATATTAATAATAAATCCTTGAAAGCCACTATCCATAACCTTATGTATATAACCCTTAACCTGTGCAGCAGTAAAAGAAAGTTCATCCACACGATCTCCAGTAGCAACAAGATTAATATCACCAATACAATTTACTATGGCATCACAATCACCGAGGTCACTGTAATCAGCACTGTTAATTTTTACATCATGGGGACAGTACATAACTGCATCACGCAAATCTTGTACTTCAGCAGTCAACTTTTCTGTTTTTGGATCTACAAGCAACAATTCTGCTGCAATACCTTGAATCGCCAAGCTATATGCAACATGTGCACCAACATGACCTAAACCAATAATACCAACTTTTCTTGTTTTCATTTTTTATTACTGCCAACAAATCAACTCTCACTGCCTGGCAGTAATTTCCCTCCAATCAAAGCAGTGAAATAAAATTACTTATTTATCTAATATGGGCAACGTTGCAGATGCATGTCCCATAATAGTAATTGTATAATCCTTTTTTCCTTGTTCTGCAAGCTTCTTCTCTGCAAGCTTCCACGCTTCTTCTAATGAAGTACAAGGAATGTGCCCTGTCTTACGTACAAAATCAAAATTTTCTTGTCGTGTTACAAGATAAGCTGTTACATCATTTACTATACAACGAGATTTAAAAGCTACAAATGCAGGTATAGTAAAATTTGTACGAATATCTCTTTCAAATTGCTCCATATCATTACGGCTGAAACAGTCAGTGAAAATTGCTGGTTCCTTAATATCTGGACAATCCAATGTAAATATCATTATTCCGCCTTTTTTTACAGCGAATTGTGCATTCATATGGCACTTTGTTGCCTGATATAAATTAAGATCTTTAGGATATCCACCAGCAGAGGCAATGACCACATCTGCCAGTTCCTTAATATGCGTACTGCTCATAGCTAACAAATCTTTACAGCCTTTTTTCCATGCATCATACCAATGACCAGCAACAATCTCGCTTATTTCACCATCAGGAGTAAAAACTGTATTTACCAAAAAATCTGGTGCTAATAACGCACAAGCTTCTCTCATGTCTTCATGAATAGGATTACCATCAAGTAAACTTGCATCACAAGCTGTATTGCAACCGCCTCCCTCAACAGGCGACATTGTCATACAATGATTGCGCATAATACTTTCATAAGCCGCTACACCAGGCATAACTGCTTTACGACCACCGCCAAAACCAGCAAAAGGATGCAGGGTTACCGCACCTGTCAAAATAACTTTATCTGCATCAGTTACATATTTATTGACAGCAATATCGTTGCCGCATGAAGTTTTTCCCAAATAAACCATATCTTCATGCTTTCGGCAGTCATGCTGAATAATTTTTAAACGACGCACCATGTCCTCACCACAGACAGTAATATCTTCTTCATGAGTATGACCTCGATGTGTACCAGTAGCGACTAAAATAGTAATATCTTCATCTTTTATTCCTACACTATTAAGCTCTGATACAATAACAGGTAAAAACTTAGAAGTTCCACACAGACGAGTAATGTCACTGATAACAATAGTAATCTTATCTCCTGCTTTTACAATATCACGCAATGCCTTAGTACCGATAGGATTACGAATTGCTTCTAAAGTAGCAGCAACAATATCTTTGCAGACATTTGCCTGACTGCCATGAATATCATAAATAATGCGTTCTTCAGGTAAGAATACGCTTTCTTGACGTTTACCTATAGGTAAGAAATATTTCTTCATCAATATACCTCCAAACGTCCATAATTTAAACGACTGTTAATATTATACAGTAATTTCTATGAAAATAAAAGGAGATTGTTAAGTATAACAATCTCCTTTAAAAATAATATCACCAACGTTTACTATTACGCCAATATTCACGTCGTAAAAGTGCTAAAACCGTAAATAATTCCAATCGTCCCAAAAGCATTGCCAAAGCCAGAGTAATTTTACCAAATGCCGATACATCAGCATAAGTACTTAAAGCACCAATTGAACCAAACGCAGGACCAATACTGGAAACACAGGAAGCTACACCAAAAATTGCTTCATCTACACTCATTCCAGTTAACGTAAGCATTAACGAAAGACAAGCAATTATTAAAATATAGACAAAGAAAAATCGACTGACGTTTATAATTGTTTCATTTGCTAATAAACGTCTCTCATAATAAATATTCAACAACATCTGCGGATGCATTATACGACGAAGTTCTGCCATAACTGTTTTTAAAAGAACAATGAACCGGCATATTTTGATACCGCCAGCAGTAGATCCTGCACAACCACCGGTAAGAAAAGTAACTGCTAAAATCAACTTGGAAAATGAGGGCCATTGATCATAGTCAGCAGAAACATATCCCGTTGTACTGCCAAAAGAAGCTACTTGAAAAAAAGCTTCACGCATACCACGTAAAAGGCTGTAACCATTACAATAAACAATATTAATACTTATTAAAACAGTAAAAATAACTAACATCAAAATATAGCTTTTAAATTCTAAGTTATGCCACAAAGCTTTTAGTCCAACTTGTGTTACTTGATAATATAAAGCAAAATTTCCTGCTGCCAAAATCATAAATAAAGCAATAACAAATTCAATAAACGGATTTTGAAAATGTGCTATGCTGTTATTGTAAGTAGAAAATCCACCAGTAGCAACAGCAGAGCAAGCATGATTAACAGCATCAAATGTACTCATACCTAAAATTGCCAATATGCCTGTCAAAATAATCGTGAAGAGTAGATAAATATAAAACAGTGCTATAGCAGTTGTACGAATACGGGGCATAATACGACTGCTTGTAAATCCACTTACCTCTGCATTAAATAAGTAGACAGCACCACCAGCAATCTGTGGCAATAATGCTACGAAAAGAACAATAATTCCTATGCCACCAATCCAATGTGTCAATGTACGCCATAGCAACAAACTCTTAGAAACTTTCGTTAAATCATTAATAGCTGTTGCACCAGTAGTTGTAAGTCCCGACATACTTTCAAAATAAGCAGACGCAGGATCTAAAATACCATCAAAATAATATGGCAGTGCAGATAAAGCAGCAGCAAGAATCCAGGAAAAAAAAACTGTACCTATACCTTCACGAACTGAAATATCACGGCGATCAGCACCGCTACCATAATAATCAAAAATCCCAGCTAAAACAATAGCTACTGCTATAGAAAAAATAAATGCCTTATAGCTTACTTCTCCATAAATAAGCGTCATCAGTAATGGTAGCAGTTGCAAAATAGCTATTCCAAAACTTATTTTACCTAAAAGGTAGATTATAATCTTAGCATTCATATTATATCATTACTCCTACCTGCTACCAGTTTTGTTTATCTCGCCAAAAATCCGGACGCATAATAACCAGAAGAGTGAAAATCTCCAAACGACCGAGCAACATAGCCCAAATACTGATAAAACGTGCCCAATCAGATAAACAATTATAGGTATCAGTAGGTCCTACTATACCAAAAGCCGGCCCTACGCTGCTCATACACGCAGCAATCAAACCCATGGATTCCATAACAGAAATACCTGATAATGAAATCAATATTGTCAGAACAATAAAAACTAAAATATATAAAAAGAAGAAACGCGTTATATTACCTACTATAACAGGATTAATATTTCGTTCACCCATTCTTATTGAATAGACAATATTCGGATGTAAAGTACGCAGTAATTCAGCCCAACCTGCTTTAAGTAAAACAACTAATCTAGTTATTTTAATACCACCAGCAGTAGAACCACTACATCCACCAATAAACATCAGCATCAGCAAAATGCAACGGCTGAAAGAAGGCCATTTATTATAATCATCAGAAGCAAAACCAGTAGTACTGCCAATAGATACAGCTTGAAAAAGTCCGTGCCTCAAGCTTTGGGTAAAATTCATATAATCCGAAAAATACAAATCTGCACTCATCAAGCCTGCTGCTATAAACAACAACAACAGATAATATCTATGTTCTGTATCTTCTTTAAAAGATTGCCAGTCTCCACGCCAAATTTTATAATATAAAGAAAAATTCATGCTAGCAATAAGCATAAAAATTATCGCAATAATTTCTACATAAACAGAATTAAACGATATCAAGCTGTCGTGATAATAAGAAAATCCACCTGTTGCCATAGTTGCCAGTGCTAAATTCAATGCTTGAAATATAGGTAAGCCTGCAAACAAAAGTAAGCATACTTCTACCGCAGTTAAAATTACATAAATCAATAAAATAAGCATAGCGGACTCTTTAATTTTTGGTAATGTACGCTCTGCTGTACCGCCAGGCAATTCAGCATTAAAAAGATAACTGGTTCCACTGTTCATCTGCGGCATGATAATAATAAACAGCATAATAACACCGATACCGCCTGTCCAATGTGTAAGGCAGCGCCAAACACGCACACTTGGTGGAAAATCATTAAATGAAAGAGCTGTAGTAACACCAGTAGTTGAAAATCCTGACACACTTTCAAATACAGCAGCAATAGGATCCATAGGATTCAAAAAAAGATACGGCAGCGATCCCATAAGGCAGACAAGCAACCAGCCACAACCAACAACCGCTATTGCTTCACGAACACGTAATCTTTGATGTGTACGCTTAGTGCCAAATAAATTAAATAAAGAAGCAATTGTAACAGTACTAATCAAAGAAAAAATAAAGATCCATACATGCTCTTTGTCTACAAATAATGCTGCTATTAAAGGTATAATTAAAACCACAGAAAAAGCTATCGTTAATTTCGCCAACAAACGACTGATGAATCCTGAATTCATATCTATACGCCTCGGCCTTCAAACATTGGCACTGTAGTTTTTGAAAACTCACTCTTGATAAATAAAATAATCCTGTCATTTGCATGTAATACAGTATTGCCATTAGGAATATAGGCTTCATTGTTACGCACTATCGCACATAACAAACATTCTGGTGGAAGATTCATATCGCGTACTGCAACGCCGTCTACTTCACTATTCTTACCAACAATAATTTCCAAAGCCTCCGCTTGAGCACCTTCAAGCAAAGATACTGAAACAATCCCTCCCTTACGTATAAAGCGAAGAACCTCTCCAGCACTCAATAAACGAGAAGATAGTACTATATCCACGCCAACTTTTTCCATTAACTCAATATACTCATTACGTGCAACACGTACAATAGTTTTCCTTGCCCCTAAATGCTTAGCTAACTGTGCTAATAAAAGGTTAAGCTTATCGTCTTCTGTTAAACAAACGACAACATCCGCTTCAGAAACGCCTTCTTCCAACAGCAAATCTATATCTGTACCATCACCACAGAGTACTAATCCACGTTTAAGCTTAGATGCTAATAATTGACAGCGATTTTTATCTTTTTCAATAACCTTAACCTGTATACCTTGCTTTTCCAGCATTGGTGCCAAAAAACGTCCAGTACGTCCAGCACCTATAATAAGTACTTTTTCTAATTTTTCATAAGTATTAGAAAATGAATTTTCAAAATCTCGAATAGCTTCATGTTTACCCACAAAATAAACATTATCTCCCGGAATAACAAAATCATTACCATGCGGAATAATCATCTGGTGACGACGAAAAACCATGGCCATAAGAATATCTTTAGGAATACTCAAATTTTTGAGCGGAATATTGATTATAGGCGAATCTTCCTTCATTTTCGCTTCAAACATACGTACTTTTCCATCAGCAAAATCATCAACATTTAAAGCTGAAGGTGTCATCAGAATATGATCTATTTCAGAAGCCGTAATTCTTTCCGGATTAATAACAAGATCAATTTTCATATCCCTATTTAACATTTCCGGAGCATGAATAGCATAATCAACATTACGGATACGTGCTACAGTATGCTTGATTCCATGATTTTTAGCCATAAGACAAGTAACCATATTAACTTCATCACTATCTGTACAAGCTATAAGTACATCAGCCGCACTTACGTCAGGATCAGCAAAAGTTGTAGGACTGCACGAGTTGCCTTCAATAGCCAAAATATCTAAAGTATTTTGAATAAGATCTTTACGTTTTGCATCGTTCTCTACAACTACCACATCAAACTGATCTTCTGCGAGCAACTGAGCAATACTAAAACCCAGCTTACCAGCACCAGCTATAACTATACGCATTATAAAAAGCTCCTTTTTATAAGTGAATTCTGAAGAACATTATAACACAAAGCTGTATTTTTTGCATTTAATAGATAGATATGAAAAATAAGTAAAAACAATAAAATATAACTTGACAATTATACAAATCACTAGTATAATAATTTCTGTTGATTGAGTTATCAACCTAATTCCCCGATAGTTCAGTCGGTAGAACACCTGACTGTTAATCAGGGCGTCGTAGGTTCGAGTCCTACTCGGGGAGCCAG
>CAZVSX010000002.1:0-126559 GCA_964630355.1 uncultured Phascolarctobacterium sp. | reverse complement strand
TACTTTTTTATTCGATACACTAGGTTCAGTGTGATTAGAAATGCCCATTTTCATCGCCCAAAATGCTTATAAATTTTCTTCAATTATTCTTTTAATTTTACTAAATTTAATCTTTTACTCCAATATTAACAATATAGAATCTCTAAAATCAACCTAAATTTCACTTCATCTGTATTTGCCTCCTCACTATCTAAAGTATAATATCTAAAATACTCCACCAAGATAATCATTATTCAGAACTTGAGCTATTTATATCTTAAGTTACTTTCAGAATATCTAATTAAATATGACAAAGTTATCTGAAAATGTTATAATAAATTTACTATTAAATTCATCAGAAGATGAAGCTAACATAATAACTAAAGAAGAGGTAGAAAATGTTTAAATTATTAAAATTTCTTATGACCTGTGTTGTTTGCCTCATCATTATGGGCATATCAATCCTCTATGGTTTTTCCAGTTTGTTTGCACCCCCAAATATGGATGAAACCTTAATCCCAGATGCAGCTTCTCAATTTTATGATATTAACGGGAATGCTATTTATACTACACTTTCTGAAGAACGACGTATTCCTGTTACTATAGATAAAATTCCTAAACATGTACAACGTGCTTTTATTGCTATTGAAGATAACCGTTTTTACGAACACAGTGGTATTGACTACCGCGGTACTGCCAGAGCCTTAGTGTCTACGTTAAGCGGCAGTGAAGTCCAGGGCGGCAGTACAATTACTCAGCAATTAGCTAAAAATGCTTTTCTTACACAGGAACGTTCTATAACTCGTAAAGTCAAAGAAGCCTTTATTGCAAAAGAACTTGAACATAAATATACTAAAGACGAAATTCTTACCATGTATCTTAACCAAATTTATTTTGGGCAGGGAGCATATGGTATAGAAAGTGCTTCTATGTATTATTTCGGCAAGCATGTTCAAAATCTTGATATTGCTGAAGCTGCTACTTTAGCAGCTATTCCAAAAAGTCCTAATTATTTCAATCCTTTTGAAAATCCACTGGAAAGTAAAAAGCGACAAGAACTAGTCATTGATCAAATGATAAAATACGGTTTCATAACTTCTGAAGAAGGTATATCTGCTAAAGCAGAAAAACTTACCTATAGCACATATCATAAAGATAAAAGTGATCCTCGTTCCTACTTTTTTGAAATGATTAGTCAAAAAGTAATGGATGAAGTCGGAGCTGATGCTTTGTATAAAGGTGGTTTAAAAATATATACAACATTAGATCCAGACATGCAAAAAGCTGCTGAAAATGCAATGCGGTATCTCCCTACATATTATCAAGACAGCAAAAGTCTTACTCAGCCACAGTTAGCACTTGCAGCAATTGATCCTCATACAGGTTATATCAAAGCAATGCTCGGAGGCAGAGGTGAAGATAAATTTAATAGAGCTACTCTGGCTGTTCGCCAACCTGGTTCTGCTTTCAAACCTTTCGTTTATTTAACAGCAATGCAGAACGGTTTTTCTCCAGCCAGCATAATTGAAGATAAGGAAGAAGAATTTTCCCCAGGCTGGAAACCACAAAACTCAGACCGAGCTTGGCATGGAAAAGTAAGCTTGAGAACGGCATTAGTACGTTCACTAAACGTTCCTACAATTAAGTTAGCACGAGAAGTCGGTGTAAGCAAAATTATCACAAATGCAGAAAAAATGGGAATTTCTACTCTAGTAGACTCTGGTGCTTATAGTGATACAAATTTAGCTATGGCTTTAGGCGGTCTTAGCAAAGGTGTTAATCCAGTAGAAATGGCTGCCGCTTATGGTGTACTTGCCAGCAATGGTATCTATTGTAAACCTATAGCTCTACTAAAAATTGTAGATCGTGAAGGAAAAGTTCTTTATGAAGCTAAACCTGAATCCAAACGTGTAATTGATGCACAGTCAGCATATTTAACAACTAACATGCTGCAGGATGTTCTTATTAGCGGAACAGCTGGCGGCATGGGTATAGGTCGTCCAGCAGCAGGTAAAACAGGTACTACCGATACTTATATAGATGCCTGGTTTGTAGGATACACACCTGATTTATGTACCGCAGTTTGGATAGGCGATGATAATAACAAACCCATGAATTATATGTACGGCAGCGGTGCACCACTTTCCATTTGGCATGATTTTATGATTAACGCCCTAGCTTCAACTCCCAAAAGCAATTTTTATAATCCTGGTGTAACAATTCCACCAGAACCAGAAATAAAACAAGATGAAAAAGACAAAGATAAAGAAAAGGATAAAGACAAAAATAATAAACTTACTGACAGTAAAACTTCTGTAATCTCTCCACAGCAAGCTGTTATAAGTAATAAACCTGCAACCAAAAAACGCAGTATGAAGGATCGTGTAAACGAAATTATGGGTAAGCCTGTAATAAGTAATCAACCTACTCCACATAATTAATAATTTATTAACGGACATTTTTGCTATTAAAGATGTCCGTTTTTATTATGTTTATACCGTGTATATTGTATACAAATTAGTTCGTTTATGTTATAATTAAATAAAAATAATTTTACTATATATTTTCTGATTTTATCATCATAAGAAGGAGAACTATTATGGATAAAAAGCCTGTAAAAATAGTAGAAACCGTTTTACGTGACGGGCATCAATCACTTGCTGCTACCAGAATGCGTATTTGTGATATGCAACCCATTCTTGAACACTTAGACAATGCAGGCTATTACGCTTTAGAAGCATGGGGCGGTGCGACTTTCGATGCCTGCCTTCGTTTTCTAAACGAAGACCCTTGGCAACGTTTACGAACATTAAAAAAACATCTGCGTAAGACACCTATACAAATGCTTCTGCGTGGTCAAAATATACTCGGTTACAATCATTATGCCGATGATGTAGTACGAGAATTCGTAAAACGCTCAATTGATAACGGTGTATCTATTATTCGCATTTTCGATGCACTTAATGATACTCGTAATTTAGAAACGGCAATGCATGCAACAAAAGATGCTGGCGGACATGCACAAGCTTGTATTGTCTATACTATAAGCCCCTATCATAAAGACGAAGATTTTGTAAAATTAGGCAAAGAACTTGTACAAATGGGAGCTGATTCTTTATGTATAAAAGATATGGCTGGTTTACTAAGACCTTATTCAGCTTATAACCTCGTAAAAACTTTGAAGTCAGAGCTGAATATCCCTATCGACATACATACACACTTTACCAGCGGCATGGGCGATATGACCTATCTAAAAGCAATTGAAGCAGGAGCGGATATTATAGATACTGCCCTATCACCTTTCTCTGAAGCTACCAGCCAACCATGTACAGAATCTCTGGTTGCGTCCTTAGAATCAACACCTTACGATACCGGACTAAGTTTAACTAAGCTTAATGATTTAGCAGATTACTTTAAGAATGTACGTAAAAATCTAATTCATGATTTTAACCTTAACGCCAATATTCCTATCGATCCCAAAGTGCTTACTTTTCAAATTCCAGGAGGTATGCTTTCCAACCTGCTTAATCAAATGAAAGAAATGGGTGTTGCCGATAAATATCCGCAATTACTTGAAGAAATGCCACGAGTACGTGCAGAACTAGGATATCCACCATTAGTTACACCTACCAGTCAAATTGTAGGCTCCATGGCTGTGCTTAACATAGCTCTTGGTCGTTATAAAATGATTCCCCGAGAAGTTAAAGATCTTATCCGTGGAAAATATGGTCGTACCCCAGGCCCAATTGATTCTACAGTAAAACAACTTGCTATAGGAGAGGCTCCGCAAATTGACCATCGTCCAGCCGATGATATTCCACCACAAATGAAAAAATTACGTGAAAAATTGGCAGAAGAAGGTTTTGCAAATGCACCCATAGAAGATGTTTTGAGTTATGCAACCTTCCCCGAAGTTACTTTAAACTTTTTACGTCACAGCAACATATCTATGAAATTCCACGATTTATAAAAAAATAGACATAACTTTGTGTAGTACATACAAAAGTTATGTCTATTTTTATTAATCAATAATATTATTGCACATCTTCAAGATGTTCTTCCTGCAGTTCTTCGTGAATTTTTGCAGGCTCATGCAGTAATTTTATTCCTACACGAATAATACGCATCTTGTCAATTTCTTCTACTGTAAAAATTGCAGCTGCTGTATTCACCGTCTGCCCTACTTTCGGTGGATAATCTATCTTCGCATAAATCCAGCCACCTATAGTATCACAGTCTTCTGTATCAAGCTCAAGCTCAAAAAAATCATTCACATCTTCTAACAACATCTTACCATCAACAGAATAGGTCTTTTCACCCTTTTCTTCTACTTCTGGACGTTCTTCATCGAATTCGTCCTGTATTTCGCCCACAATTTCTTCTAGAATATCCTCTACCGTTACCATACCAGCTGTTCCGCCATACTCATCGACTAAAACAGCCAACTGACTGCGATGTTTCTGCAGCATACGCAAAAGCTTGCTAATGGGCAGAGATTCGGGAACCAACAAAACATTACGTGCTAATACACGCAAATCAGGATGTTCGCCAGCATTCAAACTGCGTAATAAATCTTTAATATGCAAAAAACCGATAATATGATCTTTATCCTCATCGCATATCGGATAACGTGTCATTCGCTCCTCTAAAGCTGTTTTTATATTATCTTCCCAAGAATCTTCTAAATACAAGCAAATCATATCTGTTCGCGGTACCATAATATCACTGGCACGACGATCGGAAAAGTCAAAAACATTATCCAAATATGTAAGCTCTGTTTTATCAATATAGCCATGCTTATGGCTTTCTTCCATTAAAATACGAATTTCATCTTCATTATGTGCTTCTTCTGCTTCGCTGGCAGCTTCTACACCAAAACAACGCAACACCCAATTAGCTACATGATTTAAAAACCATACAGCAGGATACATAAGCTTATCAAACATCAGCAGCGGACCAGAAACAAATAAAACTATCTGCTCTGTTTTTTGAATAGATAAAGATTTAGGAACCAACTCACCCAGCACAATATGCAAAGCTGTAATCACACCAAACCCAATTACAAAAGCAATCGTATGCTCCAAATTAGGCGGCAGATTAAGCATAGAAAAAACAGGCTGTAAGATTTTAGCCACTGTTGGCTCACCAATCCAACCTAATCCCAAAGAAGCAACAGTAATACCTAACTGCGTAACTGATAAAAAAGCATCTAAATGCTCAGTAACTTTTTTTGCATACACAGCACGCTTATTGCCCTCTTTAAGAAGTGCATCTAATCGTGAAGGACGCACCTTAACAATAGAAAATTCAGATGCTACAAAAAAACCATTAAGTGCAACTAAGAAAAAAACTGCTATGACATTGAAAAAAATTATAAGATAATCCAAAAAAGAGTCTGTATTTCCATTATCTATTGGAAATAACAGCTTCACCTCCATAATATAATATTACCAGTATTGTACCATAGTTCACGCTTCTTGCAAAATAAATTTTTCTTTGATTATGCTCACTGCCTTAGATTTGATATAAATTTTACTATTTTTCACACCCACTCTTAATCTAACTAAATTTTACTGTATATTTTCTAGTAGTATTCAACAAGTATAGGATAGATAATCCTATAAAATTTCTTAAACTCTATACAAAAAGCGAGACGGCAGAAACCGTCTCGCTTAAAAGGTTACTTTTAGTATTTTTTTATTTTATAGCCTCTGCACAACGATGGCATAATGTAGGATGTTCAGCATCCTGCCCTACTTCATCACTGTAAATCCAACAACGTTCACATTTATGACCCTTTGCCGGAGAAACTGTAACTTTTAAATCTTCACGTGCAGTTGCTTCTGCTCCATCAGCAACACCTTCTGCAACTACAGCTTGAGAAACAATCAGCAAAGTTGCTAAATCTTGTTCTACTGAATGTAAAATTGCCAACGCTTCACCTTCTGCATGAAGCTCCACTTTAGCATCTAAAGAGTGACCTATTTGCTTATTACGACGAGCTAATTCTAAAACCTTAGTAATTTCACTGCGAATTTCAATAAAATTATCCCACTTAACTTCTAAAGCTTCATCAATATAGGTTTCCTTTATTTCAGGCCAAGGCAGCATTTGTACGGATTCTGGAGCATTAGCAGGTTTTTTCATAAACTGCCATACTTCTTCCATTGTAAAGCTTAATACTGGTGTCAACATTACAATCAAGTCCATAAGAATCTCGTGCATTGCTGTCTGTGCACTGCGGCGTTCTTTGCTGTCTGCTTTATACGCATATAAGCGATCTTTAATTATATCTAAATAGAAACTGGACATCTCTACTGTACAGAAATTATGAATTGCATGATAAAGTACATGGAAATCATAGCTTTCATAAGCAGCAGTAACTTCTTTCTTCAAGAGTTGTAAATGCATCAAAGCCCAACGATCCAACTCCATCATTTCATCAAACGGAACAGCATCTTTTTCATAGTCGAAATCATTAGTATTTCCTAAAATATAACGAATAGTATTACGAATTTTACGATATACCTCAGAAAGCTGCTTCAAAATTTTAGGAGAAATACGAATATCTGCTTTATAATCAGAGGAAGCTGTCCACAAACGGATAATATCAGCACCATATTGTTCGATTACATCCTGAGGAACAATAACATTGCCTACAGATTTAGACATTTTGCGACCATCACCGTCAACTACATATCCATGCGTTAATACAGATTCATAAGGAGCACAGCCTTTAACTGCAACCGATGTTAAGAGGGAAGACTGAAACCAGCCACGATGCTGGTCGCTACCTTCCAGGTACATTGCTACGGGCCAAGACAACTCCGGACGCTTAGCAGCTACTGCCATATGAGAAGATCCGCTGTCAAACCATACATCCATGATGTCAGTTTCTTTATGGAAATGTTTACCTCCGCATTTAGGACAAACTGTATTAACAGGCAGCAATTCTTCAGCTGAATGAGCCCACCATGCATCACTGCCTTCTTTTTCGAACCAGCCTGCAACTGCTTCAATGGTAGCTTCATTAATCAAATGCTCTCCGCAGTCATCACAATAGAATACAGGAATAGGAACACCCCAAACACGCTGACGGCTGATACACCAATCATGACGGTCAGATACCATGTTATGAATGCGTTGCTGTCCCCAAGAAGGAATCCACTGCACACCTTCAATAGATTTTAATGCATCATCACGGAAGCCATCAATAGAGGCAAACCATTGAGACGTAGCACGGAAAATAATCGGATTTTTACAACGCCAGCAATGTGCATATTGGTGTTTAATATTTTCCTTACCCAACAGACAGTTAAGCTCAGACAAATATTTTAACACCGGAATATTCGCATCAAAAACAAACATTCCTTTAAAACGTTCTCCTGCTTCCTCTGTCAATTTTCCTTGTGAATCTACCGGGCAAAGAATTGGCAGTTTATATTTTAAACCTGTTTCAAAGTCAACATCACCATGTCCAGGAGCAGTATGTACACAACCAGTACCAGCTTCCAATGTTACATAATCTGCCATAACTACAAGAGAGCGACGATGATTATATTCAGGGAACGGATGCTCACATTCGGCATACTCCATGTCTTTGCCAAGACAGGTGCCAAGAATATTGCTGAGATCCTTATGGCAAACAGAACCAACTTTATCAAGCAAATCCTTAGCCATAAAGATTACTTCCCCTTCACACTCAACCCAAGCATATTCCAAAGTCGGATTCAGTGCTACTGCCACGTTAGCAGGCATAGTCCAGGGAGTTGTTGTCCAAATTACCATATAAGCCTTTTTACCTTTAGCAGTTTCAGGCAACATACCATTATCTTTCACTAAAGGCATTTTTACAAATATAGTAGGAGTTTTTTGTTCAGCATATTCAATCTCAGCTTCTGCTAAAGCTGTTTCACAATGCGGACACCAATAAACTGTCTTTTTACCTTTGTAAATATATCCTTTATTAGCCATAGTACCGAATACACGAATCTGCTCTGCTTCAAAATCATGGTGCAAAGTAACATAAGGATGCTCCCAATCACCTAGTACACCCAAACGCTTAAAGTCCTCTCTTTGAGTATCAACCCACTGCAAGGCAAAGTCATGACACTTACGACGCAAAGTAAGCGGATCAAGCTCATTACGATTTAAGCCGAGTTCTTTAATAGCAGCATGCTCTATTGGCATACCATGAGTATCCCAACCAGGAACGTACGGTGTATCAAATCCCTGTGCATATTTATATTTTATAATAATGTCTTTAAGGATCTTATTCAAGGCATGTCCCATATGAATTCTACCATTTGCATACGGTGGTCCATCATGCAGAACAAATTTCTTACTGCCAGCATGAAGTGCCTGTTTTTTGAAATAAATATCATTGTCCTGCCAAAATTTCAAAAATTCCGGTTCACGCTGCGGCAATCCTGCACGCATAGGAAATTCTGTTTCAGGCAGATTCAGTGTTTTACCATAATCCATTCTCAAAAACCTCCAACATAAAAATCAGTAAATAAAAAAACTTCGTCCCTCCAACTGAAGGACGAAGTAAAGTCTAAAATCTGATACTCCGTGGTACCACCCTCATGACAACAATATATACCATTGCCACTCGCATACGCTTTATCGGGCGTCCCCGTATACAGCTACTGTATTTTCACCATATCCGCTCCAAAGTGATTTTCACCTGCACTGCTTCGACCGAACTTACACCATATTTCGGCTCGCTGTACCAGCTCAACAGACTACTGTCTTTATCATAGCGTTATCAAATATTATAAAACATTGTTATCATTATATATTAGCTACAGAAATAAGTCAACATAAATTATCTCTGCCTTGTTAAAGCAGCTTAATATTTTTCATATTTAAAGTTAAAAATCCCAAATCCAGCACTTTGATTAAGATGACTAATATCATTTAACCGAAAAATGGTATGCTCATGCCATTTATTAACACCAAGTACAGTAACACTAGCAGGATGTATATCAACTGAATAATTATATTCTGCCACCTGCTGCATATTCATGCCAAGCCACTTAAAAATAATGTTCTGCAACGTTCCTTTATGTGCAATAATAATGAGATTTTCTTTATCCGGAACTGTACACTGCCACAATCCGTTAACAGTACGATGATAAAATTCATTGCGCGTTTCACCACCAGGATAATTTCGGTGATTTAATTCCTGCTCTGTTGCCGGCTTAATAAAATAATTTTTTGCTTCTTCTTCAGTCATATTTGCAGCAATACCGTTATTTTTTTCACGTAAAAACTTACAATATTCAATACTGCCCCGGTAATTAATATTTTTAGCAATAATCCTCGCTGATTCTGCTGCACGCTGTAAATCACTAGCTAAAATACGAAAACGAGCTGTATTTCCAGAAAAATCTAATGCCAACTTACAGGCTGCCGCTCGAATCTGCTCTCTGCCTCTAGCAGTCAGCTGAGAATCAGTCCAACCACCCGTTAATCTTTGTGTATGGTGAGTAGCCTCACCATGGCGCACCAGAATAATCATCATTCAGCCTCCGCCCTACTCTGCATCCTGCTTATCAAAATTTTTTAACAGCTCAACCTGTGTTTCTAGCAAATGAAGCATATTCTTTCTATGCAGAGTTGCTTTCTTGACCTGTTCATTATAAGCCTGCTCAGCCATAGATGCTTTAGCATCTGCCTCAAAGATAATCTTTCTGCTGCGTTCTTCTGCATCTCCAACAAGCTTGCGATATTTAGTATTCGCTTCCAGCATTATTCTGCCAGCCTCACTACGAGCATTTTCCAACAATTGGTTAGCCTCACTGGCAGCAGTATTAGCACGCTTTTTACAAATATCCTCAGTGGAAATTCTTAATTTTTCTGCATCTACATCAGCACGGCTGCTTACTTTATCAGCATAAGCCTTGGCATCTGCCTTCATCTTATTTGCTTCCGCCATAGCTGCCTGCAACATATTATCCGTTTTTGTTTTTGTCTGATTGTACAAATCCTCAGCATGAGCCATTGTATCATCATAAATTTTTTGTGCTGCGGTCTTAGCTTCATTTAGCTTTTGTTCGCACTTTACCTGTGTTTCCTTTTCCAAAAGTGCTGCTTTCTTTTCGCTGCTTGCCTTTACTTCATCAGCAGTTTCCTGTGCAACGGTCAGCGTACTTTGCATAGTGGCTTCCATTTGCTGATAATACTCAAGTTTAGAGCTCACACGCTCAATTGTTTCTTTCTGTTCTAAATTATCAAGATATAAATATTCATACTCCTTTATTAAAACAGCAAGAAACTTATCGACTTCTTCTGCTTCATAACCACGAAATCCCTTAGAAAATGTTTTTTTCTTCAAATCTTCTGGATTAAGCATTGTATTCCCCCTATATATAACGCTTTAGTGTTACACTAATACGTCCTTTTTTCGTAGTGCCGCGAATTTCAGCCACCTCTACACGTCCACGTCCACGAAAGGAAATACTATCTCCTTCATTAACAGACTGTGCAGCCTTTTTTGCTTCTTTCCAGTTTAGTTTTACATTCAAACTTTTTATCTCATCAGCCATATGACTGCGGCTTACACCATATCCAGCGGCAGCTACTGCATCCAAACGCAAGTCAGCCACAGTTGCATTAATAATCTTTATTTTTTCTTCTTTTTTTAAAAGTTCTTCTCTGCCAATCTCCTTTAGTAAAACTGGTGCTGAACCTATCTGAGTAAGATTGGCAGTAAGATAATTTACTAAGCTCTTTTCGACAACAAATTGTGCCCCTTCGGGAACAAAAACAATATCACCCAAAGTTTCACGCTTACAGCCTGTTCCCATAAAAGCACCAAGAATATCCCGATGGGATAAATCATAATATCGTTTATCCCAGCATGCAAGAAAAAATGCAATACCATAGTCAGGCTGCCCATAAAAATCTTCAGCTACAAATGCTGCCTTTACACGCTCTGCATTAGCAAACCCACCATCAATATTTAAATGTATATTATCAAAATTTGCTGCTATAATCTCTGCAACATTATAGGCGTGTGGATCCAAAAATTCGCTTACACGAAACTTACGACTCTTATTAGCAGCCTCCGCTAAATCCAAAAGTTTAGCTGCTAACTGTTCATCTCCACCAGCCTTAAAATATCTTAAAATTTTTTCTCTATCTGGCATTAATTAATTCCCCTGTATTTCCTTATTGCGTTTCAATACAGCCTGAACAGCATCATAAAACGCTGCACGTACACCATGCTTTTCCAATTCATGAATACCTGCAATTGTAGTACCTCCAGGACTTGTCACCTGATCACGCAGCTGTGAAGGATGTATACCACTTTCTACACAAAGCTTGCCACTACCTGCCATTGTCTGAGCGGCCAGTTTTATAGCTAGTGCTCGCGGCAAACCTGCACGTACCCCGGCATCAGCCAAAGCATCAATTATTACAAAGAAATATCCAGGTCCACAGCCTGATATAGCGGTAATAGCATCTAATGCTTTCTCATCAACAAATTCAATCTCTCCGCAACTGCCAAAAACAGCCCCTGTAATTTGTTTCATTTCTTCAGTAACATTCTCGTCACAGCAAATAGCTGTCATACCTGCCCCTGCTGCCAAAGGCGTATTTGGCATTGTACGAACTATAGGAATACCCGGCGCGTAGCAGTGCAGCTGAGATAAGGTAACACTGCCCATAATAGAAATAGCCCAAGCATCTTTTTTTATACAGCTTACTAAGTCTGGAGTAATTGCTGACGGTGCTACCTGAGGTTTGACAGCAAAAATTATCAAATCTGCATCAGCCACAGCTTCTTTATTATCAGTCGTTGTCTTTACTCCATACACAGAACTCAAAGCATCCGCATGCTCCTTAGTTGGTTCACCAACTGTAATCATACCTGTAGAAACAAGACCGCTAGCTATAATACCTTTTATAATCGCTTTAGCCATAGCTCCGCCGCCTATAAAAGCAATTTTGCCAACGTTTATTTTTCCCATGGACTATTACCTCTTTCTGTTTCTTGTAAACCAGCATCAATATCTACATTTTTAGGTGCACAAACCAAAATATTCCGTCCAAGCTTTTTTATACTGCCTCCAATAGCATAAACTGTACCACTAATGAAATCTGTCATACGTTTAGCTACAATATTATCTGTATTACCAAAATTAACCACAACTGGCTGATTATTACGCAGATAATCTGCTACCTTCTGTGAATCATCGAAGCCAATAGGCTCCAATACAACTACACTCACCATTTTATTAGCTACCGGTAAATTTAAAGTTTTACTATTTTGCTTATTCTGCTTTGTCTGCTCATTCTTCTTTTCTGCTGCATGAAAATCTAATATTGACTTACGTTCTCCAGCAGAATCATGTCCTATTTCTTTTTTCTTAAATAAAGATTTTTTTTCTTTAAAACGTTCACCTACTTTATTATCAGAAACCTGTTTTTGTTCTTCAGTTTCTTCAATTATTTCCTCATCATACATAAAAGCATCCATAATTTTATCTATTATCTTCATTATTTTGTCAACCCCTTTTATTATATTAAAACTTCAAGCTATAATCACGTGCTCCAAAAAGTGCCGTACCAACACGTACAACATTAGCACCTTCCTCTATAGCTACCATATAATCATTACTCATTCCCATAGAAAGCAAATCAACATCCGGACGCTGCGTTCTCAATCGTTCAAAAGCTCGATATCCTGCAGCAAACACAGCTCGTGTTTCCTCAACGTTATCACATTTTTTAGCAATAACCATTAACCCACGTAGATGTATATTCTTATAATCATCTATTTTAGATAATATATTCAAATAACCTTCTTTATCTAAACCAGATTTCTGTTCTTCATGAGCAATATTAAGCTGTAAAAGAATGTCCTGTACCTTACTAATTCTTCCAGCTTCCTTATCTACTGCTGCCAAAAGATGCTCACTATCAATAGATTCTATCAAATCAAATAAAGCCACTGCTTGCCGTACTTTATTTGTCTGTAAATGCCCAATTAAATGCCAATAACCTTTTTTTCCCAATACTTCCTGCTTATGTTTAGCTTCCTGAACCCTGTTTTCCCCAATATTGTTAATTCCCAGTGCTTCAATATCTGTAATTATTTCCGAGGGATGATTCTTGGTTACCGCTACTAAAAAAACTGTATTTCCCGTAAGCATTTCTTTATTTTTACGTCGCTCTAATGCTTCAGCAATATGCGACTGAACAATTTTTAAATTATCAGCTAACATTTTTTGCCTCCTCATATACAGCAAAATGATTTTTGGCAAAGATTCTGCTATTATTACTTTCTTTGTTCTTATTTTTATATTTTAGCATACAGATAAAAGCTTGTCATTAAAAAATCGCTGCTGCAAAAGCAGACAGCGATTAAATAATATACGTTCAATTAAATTTTATTAATTATTTTCAGCTGCTACATCACTGCGTACTTCAGCCAACTGTTTGCGGCGGCTGTGAACTTTATCCCAATGTTCAAAATAAAGTTTAGTTTCCGCTACAACTACACCACTAAGACCTATCAAAGCAATAAGGTTAGGAATAGCCATCAAACCGTTAACAATATCAGCAATTACCCAAATTGTTTCCAATTTCAGGAACACGCCTAACCCCACTAAAATAATATAAATTATACGATAAGGCATAATACTTTTTACACCAAAAAGATATTCTGCACAACGTTCTCCGTAATAACTCCAACCGATAATTGTAGTAAAAGCAAACAATACTAAACCACCTGTAAGAATATATTTTGCTAAAGAAGGAAAAGCAGAAGCAAAAGCAGCCTCAGTTAACGGTGCACCATTCAAATCGCCATTCCATACACCACTGACAACAATACATAAACCAGTCATTGTACAAATTATAATAGTATCAATAAAAGTACCGGTCATTGATACCAATCCTTGTTCAGCAGGCCATTTAGTTTTTGCTGCTGCAGCAACTATAGGTGCACTGCCCAAACCAGCTTCGTTAGAATAGATGCCGCGAGCAATACCACTGCGCATTGCCAGCATAATACCAGCACCAGCAAAACCGCCAGCTGCTGCTGTACCATTAAAAGCACTGTCAATAATCAGCTTAATAGCAGCAGGCAGAGCATCAGCATAAAAGCCTAAAACGGAAATCGTGGCAACAATATAAATCACAGCCATAAAAGGAACTACTTTACTGGCAACATTAGCAATAGAACGCAGTCCGCCAATAGTAACAATACCTACTAAGATAGTTAAAACAGCTGCTGTAACATAAACAGAAACGCCAAAAGATACATTAACAATAGAAGTAATAGCATTTACTTGTGTAAAAGTACCAGAACCTAAAGCTGCAGTCATAACGCCAAAAATAGAAAACATTACAGCTAAGGGTTTAAACTTTTTACCTAAGCCTTCCTCAATATAATACATTGGTCCACCGGAAGCATTACCATTATCATCATAAGTACGAAACTTAACAGCCAATACTCCTTCGGCATATTTAGTAGCCATACCAAAGAATGCAGCCATCCACATCCAAAAAAGAGCACCTGGTCCACCAAGCTTTATTGCAGTAGCAACACCAACGATATTACCAGTACCAACGGTTGCAGCCAAAGCAGTACATAAAGCTTGGAAACTGCTTACATCTCCTTCACCCTTGCTGCGAGCTGTAAAAATAAGCTGCAATGCTTTAGGAAGCTTCACAACCTGCAGCAAACCCAAACGTACAGTAAGCAGAATACCAGTACCAATAAGCAAAATCATTAATGGCGGACCCCAGACAAAACTGTCAATAGTACTTAAAATCTCCAACATAATAATTCCCCCTAAATACACAATAACATTTCTAATCTTTTAGACTATTCTCCTCTAGTCCATGGAAAATATTGTATCATAGATGTTATTAGTGTACAACACTTCTCAAGATTGTATACACGTATTCTTATACAGAGGCAGTATTAGTAACAAAAGTTACTCTGATACAATTTTTCTAACCAAAATCTCTCTGCCTTTATCTATAATTTATAAATTAAAATACCCTCCTTACTGAATGTTCAGTAAAAAGGGCATCTTAAATATTATTATATCTTTTATTTTGCGTAATCTACAGCACGTGTTTCACGTATAATAACTACTTTTATCTGACCAGGATATTCCATTTCTGCTTCAATCTTTTTAGAAATGTCCCGTGCCAAAAGTACAGCAGAAGCATCATCAACAATATCAGGTTTTACCATTATACGGATTTCGCGACCTGCTTGTACAGCATAACATTTCTCAACACCTTCAAAGGATTCAGAAATTTCTTCCAAACGGTTCAAACGTTTAAGATAGCTTTCCAAAGTTTCACGTCTAGCACCAGGACGAGCAGCAGATACAGCATCAGCAGCAGAAACTAACACAGCCTCAACACTCTTAGGTTCACAATCTCCGTGGTGAGCCAAAATTGCATTGATTACCAGTTCAGATTCACGGAACTTCTTAGCAATTTCACCGCCAATCTCTACGTGAGATCCTTCCATTTCATGATCAATTGCTTTACCAATGTCATGTAAAAGACCAGCACGTTTAGCTAAAACTACGTCAACTCCCAGCTCTGAAGCCATAACACCTGCAAGATTTGCAACTTCAACAGAATGATTCAATACATTCTGACCATAGCTTGTACGATATTTTAAACGACCTAAAAGTTTAATAAGCTCCGGATGCAGTCCATGTACTCCAACAGCAAATGTAGCCTGCTCGCCAGCCTCTTTAATCTTCTGCTCAACTTCTTTCTGAGCTTTTTCGACCATTTCTTCAATGCGAGACGGATGAATACGTCCATCGTTAATCAGCTTTTCCAAAGCAGTACGTGCAACCTCACGACGTACTGGATCAAAACCAGAAATGATAACCGCTTCAGGTGTATCGTCAATGATAAGATCGATACCAGTCAAAGTTTCCAATGTGCGAATATTACGACCCTCGCGACCAATAATGCGACCTTTCATCTCATCATTAGGCAAACCAACAACAGAAACCGTAGTTTCTGCTACATGGTCAGCAGCACAACGCTGAATTGCCAAAGAAATAATCTCTCTGGCTTTTCTGTCAGCTTCGTCTTTAGCTTGCTGCTCAAGCTCTTTTACCATCATGGCAGACTCATGTTTTACTTCATCTTCTAAAGACTGCAGCAATTCCTGTTTAGCTTCATCACTAGTCAACCCAGATAAACGCTCTAACTCTTCTTGCTGTTTTTTGCATAGAGCATCTGCTTTTTCCTGTGTTGCATTTAAACGCTGCTCTTTAGAAGCAAGCTTTTCTTCCTTGCGCTCAAAAGACTCTATCTTTCTATCAAGGTTTTCTTCTTTTTGCAATAAACGTCGTTCCTGACGCTGCAAGTCATTGCGCCTGTCTTTATTTTCACGTTCCATTTCTGAACGTAAACGATGGATTTCTTCTTTAGCCTCCATCATTATTTCCTTACGTTTAGCTTCGCCGGATTGCTCTGCATCTTGTATGATGCGAATTGCCTGTTCTTCAGCAGTAGCAATTTTGCTTTCGGCGATGTTTTTGCGGACTAAATAACCAACCGCTCCACCTGCGAGACCAACTACCACAGCAGTACCGATTATCTCTAAAATAGTCCTCACCTCCTAAATACATATTTTCTCAAGTTTTTTTGCATAACAACAGCAGGCGCCTGTTTGCGTCTGCTATAAATGTCCTTATTCCGTTGAATTCGTAATCAATTAATCTATAGCAATTAACTTATTATTTATTCTGAAACAGGGCAAAAAATAAGACCTATGTCTTATGTATCACTTCGTGTAAAACACAATATTGACACGATTTGATAAATCTATTGTAATGAACTTTCATAAAAATGTCAAGATTATAACCACTATATCTCGTTTTCAAAATGTAATTTATCCCTAAGTATATACATATATCTAGTAGAAAATCCTCGTGCAGCCATAAAACGTACAGCAGCAGCATATATTTTAGGATCATTATCAGCAGCAGATATAATTTTTTTTTGATTACGCTGAATAAAAACTGCTGCAGCATTTTCAGCCTGTCTGCACTCTAATTCTGGTGTAAAACGAGCCATAATTTCTTCTATATACTGAGAACGTACACCTCGTTTTAAAAGTTCTGCCTGCAAATGTTTCCTTCCATAACAACGTTTTGCAAGCCATGCTTCATACACTCTGTCTGCATATCGTTGCTCATCCAGCAAACCATATTCTTCTAATTTTACTATAGATTCTTTTGCCTGCTGTTCGTCTGCACCTTTTTGTTGTAAACGTTCGAATATTTTTTTATTACTATAATCTCTATAAGAAAGTAAATTAAGCGCGCAGTCATAAACTTGCTGCGCACTGGTAAATTTTTTCTTAGAGATATTATTTGAAGATTGTCTCGACATCTTGTAATGACTCCTCGACTGTATCTTTGGCATCACCTAACTTCACAATAGTAGCCGCACGAATTTTTTCTTCAATTTCATTAGCAATATCACTATTTTCTCTCAAGAAATCTTTAACTTTTTCTTTTCCCTGTCCTAAACGAATATCACCGTAAGAATACCATGCCCCGCTTTTATTTATTATATCCAACTCTGCACCTAAATCCACAAGACAGCCTTCATGAGATATTCCTTTGCCATACATAATATCAAACTCTGCTTGTTTAAATGGAGGTGCCACCTTATTTTTGACTACTTTTACACGTGTACGGCTTCCAATAACATCATTACCATTTTTCAAAGTGTCAATACGACGCACATCCATACGAACAGTAGAATAAAACTTCAACGCACGTCCGCCAGTAGTTGTTTCAGGATTGCCAAACATTACGCCTACTTTCTCGCGTATCTGGTTAATAAAAATCGTTGCACATTTAGATTTGGAAATTAAACCCGTTAATTTACGCAAAGCCTGACTCATTAAACGTGCCTGTAAACCAACATGGGAATCTCCCATTTCTCCTTCAATTTCTGCACGAGGTACTAATGCAGCAACCGAGTCAATAACAATTATATCAATAGCTCCGCTGCGTACCAATGCATCAGCAATTTCTAACGCTTGTTCTCCGTTGTCAGGCTGTGAAATCAACAGTTCATCAACAACTACACCTAAATGTCTGGCATATTCAGGATCAAGTGCATGTTCTGCATCAATAAAAGCTGCATAACCACCCATTTTTTGTGCTTCTGCAATCATATGCAAAGCAACAGTTGTTTTACCAGAAGATTCCGGCCCATAAATTTCAATTACACGTCCACGTGGAATACCGCCTATTCCTAACGCTATATCCAACGACAAAGCACCGGTAGGAATAACCTCTATATTCATCTTGGAACTTGCTTCTCCCAGCATCATAATACTGCCCTTGCCAAAATCCTTTTCAATTTGATGCATTGCCATTTCCAAAGACTTTCTTTTATCTGTATCCATCTGTATTCCTCCTAGCTTCTACATAATATCTAGCTAAATTATACAAACAATCGTTTTCTTTGTCAAGAAAAGTTTTACCTTTTTAGCATGAATTTCTACATAAAATCATTATTTTTTCTCTGCTGCAAGCTTACTTATTTCTTCCTGTGTAAACTCATAAGTTGTGTTGCAGAATTCACAATGTGCCTCTGTAACTTTATCCTGTGCTAATTCTGCTAAACTAGCTTTATCCAATCCACCTAAAGCAGTCAATATTCGCTCACGGCTGCAACGACATTTAAAGCTTACAGGCACACTTTCTTTGATATCTACTTCCAATCCACGCCCAATAATTTCTATCATCTTTTGCGGAGTATAACCTATTTCCAGTAATTGTGTTACATAAGGTGTAAGATTAACATTATTTTCCAGTTTTTCTAAAACTTCATCTGTACATCCCGGCATAGCCTGAATAAAAAATCCGCCTGCCGCAGTAACTGTACCATCTTTATCTACCAATACTCCCAAAGCAACACTTGTAGGAGTCTGCTCAGATTCATAAAGATATTTCGTCATATCACTGGCAATTTCACCGTCCTGCAATTCACAATAACCAGTAAACGGCTCTGCATTCTGCAAATAACGAGTCACAATAATATTTCCTTGACCAATCCCTCCACCTACATCAAGCTTGCCATTTTTAAGCGGCAAAAAAGCATCAGGGTTTTCTACATACCCACGCACAAAACAGTCTTCAGCATCTGCAACAACTTCTCCTAAAGGGCCATCACCTTTCAATCGCAGACTAATCCTTTCATTGTTTTTCATTGTAGCTGCCAACAAAAGAGCTCCAGTCATTGCTCTCCCCAAAGCAGCACTCGCCAAATGCGAAGTACCATGTTTCTTTGCAGCTTCTTGTACTAGCTTAGTAGTACACAATGCATAAATACGAACTCCTTCTGCAGTCGCTTTAGTTAATACATCTTCCATAATTAATCGCCTCACATTGTATGAAAATCTTCTGCTACGTTTATTAATGTTCATAATAAAATAAGCCCACTAAACTACTGCTAGCGGGCTTGCAACTCAATGCACTAAGAACAGCTTCGCAAAGCTCTTCTATAAGTTTAATTATATATCATTCCTAAAAAAAAGGCAACTGCTCAAATGTTATATTTCTTTGAAGAGATTAACCATTTCCATAGCTGTCATTGCACAGTCAACACCTTTATTGCCAGCTTTGGTTCCTGCACGCTCTACTGCCTGCTGTATATTTTCAGTAGTTAATACGCCAAAAGCTACCGGTACACCTGTTTGCATACTAACCTGTGCAATTCCCTTGGAAGCCTCTGCACAAACATAATCAAAATGCGGCGTTGCACCGCGAATAACTGCTCCCAAACAAATAACAGCATCATATTTACCGCTCTCAGCCATTTTTTTAGCTGCCATCGGAATTTCAAAAGCACCAGGAACCCAGGCAACCGTAATATCTTCATCAGCAGCTTCATGCCGCACTAAGCAGTCTACACAGCCACTAAGCAGCTTGCTGGTAATAAATTCATTAAAACGTGCTACAACAACAGCAAACTTCATTCCTTTAGCAGTTAATTTTCCTTCTAAAATATTCATCTAATTTTACCTCCTTGAAATTAAACAATAAATATATCTTCTTTATTCTCAAAAATTTCAATGCTTACAGCAATCACAGCCTTCATGCAGCTTATGCCCCATCTTTTCTTCTTTAACATCAAGATAATGTGCATTATATTTATTAGGTTCCATAATAATAGGAACTCTATCAGTAATTGTAATACCATAACCAGAAAGACCTATACGTTTAGCAGGATTATTAGTAATTAGGCGAATACTGGTAAGCCCTAAATCCGCTAAAATCTGTGCCCCCATACCATAGTCACGCAAATCAGGTGCAAAACCAAGGCGTACATTAGCTTCAACAGTATCCAATCCCTTATCCTGTAATGCATAAGCACGTATTTTATTCGCAAGTCCAATACCTCTGCCCTCCTGCCGCATATAGACAACAGCACCACAGCCCTCTTTTTCAATCATCTGCAATGCTGTAGCCAGCTGATCGCCACAGTCACAGCGCAAACTTCCGAAAGCATCTCCTGTAAGGCACTCACTATGTACTCGCACCAATACATCTTTTTTTCCATTAACATCGCCTTTAACTATTGCAACATGGCACAAATCATTTAAATCATTCTCATAAGCAATAATACGGAAATTTCCATACTTTGTCGGCAAAGAAGCCTCAGCTGCACGATGTATCATTTTTTCGTGAGCCTTACGATAAGCAACCAACTCTGCAACTGTAATGAATACAAGATTATGCTTTTTAGCAAATTCTATTAAATCCGGAGTACGTGCCATATGTCCATCATCATTCATAATTTCACAGCATATACCAACAGGTTTCAGTCCAGCAAGCTTACACAAATCAACTGTCGTTTCTGTATGACCTGTCCGCACCAATACACCACCGCTGCGCGCTCTAAGTGGAAATACATGACCCGGACGGCGGAAATCTCCTGGCTGTGCTCCTTCTTCTGCACATTTCTTCATCGTATAAGCACGCTCATAAGCTGAAATACCAGTAGTTGTATCTACATGGTCAATAGATACGGAAAAAGCAGTTTCATGATTATCAGTGTTCTTACAAACCATTGCACCAAATTGGAGTTTATCCATAACGGAAGCATCAGCAGGCATACAAATCAAACCACGGGCTTCTTTAGCCATAAAATTTATAGCTTCTGGAGTACACAGTTCAGCTGCCATAATTAGGTCGCCTTCATTTTCTCTGTCTTCATCATCTGTCACTAAAACCATTTTGCCTAATTTAATAGCCGTAATAGCCTCTTCAATTGTATTATACTTAAACTTATCCATATGTTATCCTCTCACCTTCTGCTGCTCATATAAATCCGTTTTCAAGCAGCATATTCTTATTTAAATCAGACTGTACTGACCCCTTACTGCCAGAGTTTAGCATACGCTCTACATACTTCCCAATAATATCCGTTTCCAAATTAACAACATCACCAATATCCTTAAATCCTAATGTCGTTTCCTTAGCTGTATGCGGAATCAATGAAACCGAAAAACTTGTTCCCGTTACTTTAGTTACAGTCAAACTTATACCATCTATTGCAATACTGCCTTTTTTTATAACGTATTTTAATAATTCCGGAGAAGCTTCTATCTCTACCACAACTGCTATTCCCTCTGGTTGACGAGAAATAATAACTCCAAGACCCTCAACATGTCCGCTTACAATATGTCCGTCTAATCCATCACATAAGCGAAGTGTTCGCTCCAGATTAACCCTGTCTCCATTATGCAGCCTGCCAATATTAGTTAAACGTACTGTTTCCGGCATTACATCAGCAGTAAAAGCCAAGCTGTCCAACTGTACCACCGTCAAACATACTCCGTTTACAGCTACACTGTCACCGATTTTTAAACCTATCAGCACCTTAGAAGCTGTTATTGTAAGATGATAGGAATCTCCCTGCGATACCAAATTTTGTACTTTACCAAGTTCTGCGACCAATCCTGTAAACATTATTCTCTCCTTCACTAAGCTTGCCCATATAAATCTGGAAGCAAACCTGTAATCATAAAATCATTGCCAACCTGTTGACATTCAACTTCATACAAGTTCCATCCTGATTCAACTAAATTGCTTCCAATACCCCCAATAGGCGATAAGGATGCTTTACCACCAATAAGCTTAGGAGAAATAAAGGCACATATCCTATCTGCTAATCCAGCATCAAAAAAAGCTCCATGTATTCCACTGCCGCCTTCAACCAGCAAACTTGTAACCCCTCTTTGTGCCAATTCCTGTACAACCTGTGATATAGGGAGACAACCATTTTCCAACGGCAGACGAATAACCTGTACATTAGGCAATGCTGACAGAGCATTAGCTTTTATATCATCAGCCTCAATGCCTGTAAAAATAAAAGTTTCTGCCGCAGGATTAAGAACTGCTGACATAAGTGATATTCGCAAATGACCATCTAAAACTACACGTATCGGATTCTTCCCTTTTACCAATCGTGTTGTCAGTTCAGGATCATCAGCCAACACCGTACCAACTCCAACTAACACTGCATCATGCTGTTTACGCAGACGATGTGCCAAAGTTCTGGCATGTTCTCCAGTAATCCATTTACTGTCACCTGTTGATGTAGCTATTTTCCCATCAAGTGTCATTGCATATTTTAACGTAATAAAAGGACGCTTTTTAGTAATCCATGTAAAAAAACGTTCATTAAGACGTTTGGCTGCTTTTTCACAAACACCAGTTATAACTTCAATTCCCTGCAGCCGCAGATAATCTATTCCCTGTCCAGCAACCTTTGGATTTGGATCAGTACAGGCAATAACAACTTTACGAATACCGGCTCGTGCTAAAGCAACACAGCATGGTCCAGTACGTCCATAATGTGCACAAGGCTCAAGCGTAACATAAGCAGTAGCACCACGTGCCAGACTCTTAGCTTCTTCAAGTGCATTAATCTCTGCATGTGCTTCTCCTGCTTTATGATGATAACCTTCACCAATTATATTTCCTTCATCATCAACAATCACACATCCAACCATCGGATTAGGACTTGTATCACCTTCTGCCTGCGTTGCCAACTCTAATGCCCTCTGCATATATTGTTCATCTGTCATCAGTTCACCTCCCAAAAATAAAACGCACTCAGACATATTGAGGCCTAAGTGCGTAAAATATACTTTGCATTCACCTTTTATCATCCAGACTATACTGTCGGTACTGGAATTACACCAGTTCATGCCAAACTTCGCAGTCACAGCTAGCGGACTTTTACCGCCGATCGGGAATTACACCCTGCCCCAAAGGTTTTTAATATTAAGTTGTTTTTATTATAGTTAGAAAAACAGACTATGTCAAGCAACTAAACTGTGAAAAGACTGTTTTTCCAGCACATTAAATAAACATTAACTTAAACTGCTTACTTTTATTTCAAGCTTTATTTTGCAGCGGCTTCTTTAATAATCTCATACGTCCAACGTGCTGTATTATATAAATCTTCTTCTTTTAAATATTCTTCAGTAGTATGTACATTACTCATTCCTGTTGCCAAAAGACCACACGGAAGACCGTATCCACAAAGATAATTTCCATCACTGCAGCCGCCTGTTGTTTTCAGTTCTACAGGAAATCCTAGATTTTTTGCTGCCTTTGCTGCCAACTTAATACATTCATGATCTTTATTTAACTCTACTGCTGGACAGCCCTCAACCACCTCAAATTCAACTTCACCATGACCTGCTTCTACTGTCTCTTTAATAAGTGCTATAGTTGAATCCTTTAGAACTTCTAAACGCGGCACATTTAAAGAACGCATATCAATAACAAATTTTGCCTCCGGACAAACAATATTAGTACCTACGCCCGCATTAAAAACACCTATATTAAATGTAGTTTCTTCATCCAACCGCCCATAGGCAGGTAATTTACTAAGTGCTTCTGCTGACAGCATAATCGCATTTACCCCTTCTTCTGGAGCGATACCTGCATGAGCTGCTTTGCCTTTAACCGTAACATAAATGTCATATAATTTAGGAGCTGCATAAGTAATTTCTCCAGGGTTTCCACCAATGTCCATGCAATATCCATAATCAGCTTTAATCCAAGATTTATCAAGATTGACTACACCAAGACAACCTATTTCTTCACTAACAGTAAAGCACAATTGCACATCACCGTGAGGAACTCCATCCTCTTTCAAAGCACGTACTGCTTCCAGCATAGAAGCTATACCAACCTTATCATCGCCACCCAAAGTAGTTGTTCCATCACTATAAAGAACACCATTTCTGCGTATAACTTTCGTACCTGTAGTCGGTGCAACGGAATCCATATGTGCTTCAAAAAGCAATACTGGTGCCTCTGGCACATTACCTTTAACATATGCCCAAACATTGCCGCAGGTGCCGCCAGTTTTTTCATGAGCCTTATCCATTTCAGGTTCTAGACCAAGTTCACGCAGCTTAGCCATTATCATTTCTGCTTCCTGCTTCTCATCCTTGCTTGGACAAGGCACACTTACCAGTTCAATAAATTCATTAATCAATCGTTCTTTATTAATCATTGCCACACCTCAAAATTTCAACAGTATCTTCAAGGATACTTATAAATTATACGTAGTAATTATATCCCTTTTTATGTTAAGCTTCAAGATAAATAAAATACTGCTGCTTTCATATTATTTATACAGTAAATCTCTCAACAAAAAAGTCTGTACGTTTTTACACATACAGACTTTTTTCTAAAATTTAAAAGCGAAAATCTCTGCTTCCCTGTTCTATTTCATGCAAATGCTTTACACAAAGCTCTCGTACTTTTTCTTTGGGAATATTTTTCAGTTCATCTGCAATAAGCTGTTCTCCTAAAGCTAATGCTTTAGGACTTGCATAATCGACAAGATATTCTTTCAATGTAAGCAAAGCATTAGGATGACAGCAATTTTGTATCTGCTTTGATTTACACAGCTCCATAAAGCGATCTCCTGTACGCCCTGCACGATAGCAAGCAGTACAGAATGACGGTAAGAACCCCATTTCCATCAGCCAACTGATTACTTCATCTAAAGTACGTTGATCTGATACATCAAATTGTTCAGTATCTGTTGGTCGTACTTCTTCTGTATAACCGCCCACAGAAGTACGAGAACCACCACTGATTTGAGAAATCCCCAAATGCAATGCCTTAGCTCTTACTTCTTGACTTTCACGTGTAGAAATAATCATACCAGTATATGGTACAGCTATACGAATAATAGCTATAAGCTTACAAAAAATATCATCATCAATGCCATTATCAAAAACATCCGGATCAATATCATCCGCACGTTTAATTCTAGGCACACTAATAGTATGTGGCCCAACACCATGAACTGCCTCCAAATGCTCTGCATGCATTAAAAGTCCTGCAAGTTCATAACGATAACGTTCAAGACCAAACAATACACCCAAACCCACATCATCTATGCCGCCCTCCATAGCTCTGTCCATAGCCTCTGTGTGATAAGCATAATTATGCTTAGGTCCTTTTGGATGTAATTGTTCATAACTTTCTTTATGATAAGTTTCCTGAAACAGAATATATGTACCTATACCTGCCTCTTTCAATTTACGATAATTTTCTACTGTCGTAGCAGCAATATTAACATTTACACGCCTGATTGCACCATTTTTATGCTTAATAGAATAAATTGTATTGATACACTCTAAAATATATTCTATTGGATTATTAACAGGATCCTCTCCAGCCTCTAAGGCAAGACGTTTATGCCCCATATCCTGAAGAGCTGTTACCTCCGCACGTATTTCATCCTGAGTAAGTTTCTTTCTTCCTATATGTTTATTTTTTGCATGATAAGGACAATAAACACAATGATTTATACAATAATTAGATAAATACAACGGTGCAAAAAGAACTATACGATTACCATAAAAATCTTTTTTTATCTGTTCTGCCAACACATAAAGTTTTCGTTCAATCTGCTTATCTTCACAAGCCAGCAAAACACTGGCTTCTCGATGGCTTAATCCTTTGCGAAGTTCTGCTTTGGCAATAATTTCATTAATAAGCTCAATATTATTTTTGTTAGCCTCAGCATAATCCAGTGTTTCCATAATTTCGTCATGGCAGATAAATTCTTCGGCTTTCATCGACTTAATATTATACATTTTTTCCTCCTTGCAAGTCAGCTTACTGCTTCCCCGTCAGTTAAATTTTTGCCTATTTCTAATCACTGCTAATAACATTAGAATAAGCAGTTTTTACATTTACACCAGATAAAACGCCCAATTTGCCGGACATCGCACTGATGATATTCTGCGGTGCATCTACCGCTATGCAGATAATATTAACATTTTTTGCACGGTAAGGCAAGCCCATACGGCCAATGATAAACTCACTGTAAGTATGCAAAATACCATTTAAAGTTTCTATAACTTTACTATCAGTTACAATCAAAGAAATTACAGCAACCCTTGTTTCCATAAAACCCGCTCCTCTCTTTTCTAAAAATAGTATACCATAACCATCAAAAAATATGTTAAAATAAACATATAATAAGAAATTTCTAAACAAAGGAGGTTTACTTATGGAATTTGTTGCTATAGATTTCGAAACAGCCAATGCCAGCCGCGACAGTGCCTGCTCAATAGGTATCGTCACCATAAAAAATGGTAATATAATAGATGAATATTACAGCCTAATCCGTCCCAAAACTCTTTACTTTGATCCTGATAATATTTCTGTTCACAACATAACTCAAGATATGGTGTTAAACAAGCCAAATTTTGAACAATTGTGGCCGGAAATTTTTCCTCGTTTGCATAACAAGCAAGTAGCGGCACATTTTGCTAAATTCGATATGAATGTTCTGCGCAGTACATTATATGCTTACTATCTGCCTCTGCCAACGTTTGATTTTATGTGCAGCTGGCAACTTTCAAAAAAAGTTTTTCCATTATTACCTCACTATAGCTTAGACTGTGTTGCTGAACATATAGGATTTAAATTCCAACACCATAATGCACTCGATGATGCAAGAGCTTGTGCCGCCATTATCAGCAAAGTATTAGAACAAACCCCTGTGCAGGATTTTTCGCATCTTGCAGATTTATACCATTTAAAAAGCGGTAAAATGTATCGTACAGGCTTAGACCTTTGTGAACCTGATAAAAATGAACAAAAAGAAGAAGAAATAGAAATAAGTTTATTCTAAACAAAAAAACTGATGTAAACAACAAATTTTTCAACTGTTGTCTGCATCAGTTTTTCTTTTCATCTTATTTGTTTGCGATTTCCATTATTATCTACAATAAAAATATCGCCCAACTGCAAACGACCCTTAACAAATTTAAAAGCATCACTTTCAAAAGTTCCTAATTTAGTTTTCACTTCCACATCACTGAAAACAAGTTCTCCATTTTGGTCATTAAAATTTCCACTGATACTCTGAAACGGTATCAACATAAAAGAACCACTGCCAGACTGAAAATTTCCATAAACCAAGTTATTTTCTCTGCGACCCAAGTTACGAAACTTAATTTCCAAATCAACCTTTGTCTTAATTTTTGTACTTTTAGCGGCCAAAGAAGCTCTAAGCTTTTCTGCTTTTATATCAATTTTATATTGGTGATTATCAAAATGATATAAACCAAACGCTTTCAGCTCGCCACCGTATATACTTCCTGTAACATCATCAAAACTAATCAGAGCATCTTCATAATGAAAATTACCATTAATCATCGTAAAATACAGATTAGGTAAATGCAGTTCTTTTAAATAAACTGTACCATCAATAAGCGGAGACTGTAAGACACCTGTCACCTGTCCAGTTACTGTCATAGGATCATAGACTTTGTGCAGTCCTAGTGAATCAGGTATAACTTCATATAAGCCTAAAGCAAGATTTAACTTCTGTTCTCCTTCCAGCTCTACTATACCATCAATATTCAATCCTTCACCAGCAATACTGCCGCCATATTTTCCTGCGGAAATATGCATTCGCATCTGCTTATGATTTTTTATCTGTACATAACCATCAACATCATTTAAAATAAATTCTCGCTGACGATAATTAGCCGCAAGAACTGTATCATGCAAAATAAGTTTAATATCAGGCAAAGCTTGTGATATACGCAAATTCCTTTTATCTAACGCATAATGTTTTTCACGGTCTTGCTTATTCTTTTGAAGAACATCTATACGCATTTTTTCGTCAAATGTAAGATATATTCTTGCCTTACTAAGCTCAACTTCTTCAATAGTAGAAATCCCTACACGCTGAAGTACAATATCCCAAGGCTTTACTTTAATACGTACATCTGGTACTGATAAAAGCGTTTCACCAGTAAACGACTTCCACTGCAAATCCGTAAAATAAACATTTCCAGATATATCAGCACTTATCTCCTTAGCAGTAACACTGCCTGCTAATACTTTCTGTCTGCTCATAAAATCATTAAATATTTCAGCTGCATGATTTCTTGCTCGTTGTACAAGGAAAATATAAATTCCACATAAAAACACAAGAAAAAATATCAGCCAAAGAAATAATTTAGACCTGCTTAAAGAATATATTTTTTGCAGCAATTCTCTCACCTCTCAACAGCAGCACATTTTTCTCTCTGCTTGACAAAGCGTTCCTTTTTGTTATAATACAAACTATAAATATATATTCTTATAGTTACTATACAAGAATAAGCTGGTAAAAATATATTCTACGTTGTCTTATTCAAGGAGCGTTTTATGTTAAATTTACTTTTCTCTTTATTTCTGTTTGGTATGCTTATAGCTTTATGCAGCAAAGCAATCAAAAGAGCTATAAACGACCAACAGCCATTAAACAGCAAAGAAGCATCATTACTTATAGCGCTTTCTCTCGGTTGCTTAATTGCACTTAACGCCGGAGTAAGTGCTGTATACCGAGCACAACTGGTATTTTATTAAATAAAAACTTAATATATCAAGTCACCAAAAACTGCTTGAGCTCGTGCTCCAGCAGTTTTATTTTACCAAAATTTAAGTGAAGTTTGTTAAAAATATTATAGCATTACTTTTTATAGGTTTTTTCATTCATCCTTTTAATATCATTTTACTCAACAAAGCTTACTAAAATTGTTAATCTGCGACACAAAAACAATTCATAAACAAAAACTGGCAGTCCAGAAGAATCCTTCCAAACTGCCAGCCTTTTCCGAATACAAATCTACTTTAAACGAATAAGTTTTATTCATGCACAGTATTTTATTGATTTGTTTCTCCACCATTTATTATATATAAAACACATCAATATCGTATTAATGATAAAAAGTGTACATATTGCTGGTGGAGGTGAGGGGAGTCGAACCCCTGTCCGAAAATATTGCCATATAACTTTCTCCGAGCGCAGACGTCATACTTTATTTCACTTCCTGAGTACCTAACGACGGGCGCTCAGGTTGCTATATCGTTGTATTTCCCCTAAAGCCTACGATAATCAGCTGAAGAGTATCCCACTATTTGACTGTCATTCCTCGCCCATGGGAAGAAGCTCGGACGACAGTTAGCAGTTAGGCTGCTAAAGCGTATTCTTTATCAGCGTTTATATTTAAACGTCCCACCGATTAACGTGCAGATGGAACCACGGCTCGCTTATCATACCGCACCTACCCCCGTCGAAACCAGTACACCCCCATACTGATTATAGCTTACATTTATAATGTAAGAGTACGTGCTATACACCCCATAATTTTTTTTAATATAACATCTGTTTAAAGCAGATATATTTATCCTATGAGATGCTTAACTCTTTATATTATAACATGTCTCGTTTTCTGTAAGCAAGAAAAAATCCAAAATATTTATCCACGATTTCTGTCTTTTAAAGCCCGCTCCATTTCTCTTTTAGCATCTCTCTTAGCCATATCCTGACGTTTATCATAAAGTTTTTTGCCAACAGCCAGTGCCAGTTCCATCTTTACTAACCCATGTTTAAAATACAGTTTCAAAGGCACAAGAGCATAACCTTTTTCCTTTACCTTACCAATCAACTTGTTAATTTCCTGACGATGTAAAAGCAATCTGCGGTTACGGAGTGGATCATGGTTGAATATATTTCCATGATCATAAGGACTGATATGCAAATTATAGACAAAAACCTCAGCCTGCCTTGTAACCTGAGCATAGCTATCTTTCATATTAGCCTTGCCTGCACGCAGCGATTTCACTTCTGTACCAGTTAAAGCAATACCTGCTTCAAAAGTTTCATAAATAGTGAAATCATGGCGTGCTTTACGATTTTCTGCAATAATTTTAATTTTTTGTTCTGTCATAATTACCTGCTTTTCTTATTTTTCTTACGATGTATTTTACCAGATTTTCCTTTGGCTCTATCATTTTTCTCATGTTTACCGCTACGACGACCTGGCTGTTTATTTTTAGCACCTTTAGCTGTGTGCTTTTTCTTTTGCTTTTGTGCATTTATGAAAGCTTTATCACTGTTATAACCAGCAGTAGACTTTTGCTTTGCAAGCAGCTGTTGACGTATATGTTCTCGCACGCCAGCGTTTTCTCCTGCCATAATAAAATCAATACTTACATCACTAATATTTACTTGCAAAACCTCAATATTTACCTTATCACCCAAACGATAAGCATGACCTGTATGCATACCAACTAAAGCATAACGTTCCTCATAAAATTCATAATAATCATCTACAAGGCTGGAAATATGCACTAAGCCTTCTACTCCATTATCCAGTTCAACAAATATACCAAATGCAGTAACACCAGAAATAACTCCTTCATATTCTTCTCCTATATGTCCTGCCATATATTCGCACATCTTTAAATCAACAGTTGCACGTTCAGCATCAGCAGCAACACGCTCCCGCACTGAAGAATGTTCAGCAATCGTTTCCAATTTATCTGCCAAAGATTCTGCTGCATCTGTCTTTAAATTTTTATTTTGCAGCCAACTTCTCAATAAACGATGTACTATTAAATCAGGATAACGGCGAATCGGAGAAGTAAAATGAGTATAATACTTTGCAGCCAAGCCAAAATGCCCAATATTTTCTGTCTGATAAACAGCCTGTTTCATAGAACGCAGTGCAACTGTCGTAATCAGGCGTTCTTCTGGTCTGCCCTCCGCAGCAGCAACAGCTTGCTGAATCTCTTTTGGTTCAGTTTCTTCCTTAACTTGAAATTTTATATTAAAGTTAGACAGCAATTTTGCAAAATCCTGCATTTTTTCTTCGCTGGGAATTTCATGCACACGATAAATAAAAGGCCAATGCTGATCAAACATATGCTTAGCAACCGTTTCGTTAGCTGCTAACATAAATTCTTCAATAATAGATTCTGCATTACCATGAATTCTCTGTACTATATCAACAGGATGAAGCTTTTCATCTAAAATTACTTTTTGTTCTGGAAGCTCAAAATCAACTGCACCTCTCTTGGCACGTTTATCGTGAAGTATTTTTCTCAGCTCATCCATACGACCAATCATCGGTAAAATATCATTATATTGACTGCATTTATCCGAATCACCGTTCAAAATCTCTCTAACTATATTATAACTCAGCCTATGGCGTACATTTATTACCGCAGGAAAAATTTCATAACTCAATGTCCTGCCCATTTTATCAATGTGCATTTCACAAGCCATAGTTAATCTATCCTCACCAGCATTTAAACTGCATATACCATTAGATAAACGCTCCGGAAGCATAGGCAGTACTCTATCAACAAGATAAACGCTTGTACCACGTTCACGTGCTTCCTTATCAAGAATACTGTCCTCTGTTACATAATAACTTACATCAGCAATATAAACACCTAATAAATACTCATCTGTTCCAAGCTGCTCTACATAAACAGCATCATCCAAATCTTTAGCATCTTCACCATCTACCGTCACAATAACACGTTCACGCAAATCACGTCGACCGCTAAACTCACTCTTTTTTATAGCTTTTGGAACTTTCTTTGAGGCATCCAAAACATTTTCCGGAAACTGTAGCGGCAAATCATTCTGCTTGATAATAGAAAGTATCTCTAAGCCTACATCGCCGATATTTCCTAATATTTCACTAATTTTTCCTTCTGCCTTACGATTTTCCTGCGGCCATTGCGTTATTTCTACTACAACTTTCTGTCCATTTTTCGCACCATTAAAATTACGACGCATAATATAAACATCTTGACCAATACGTTTGTCATCTGGAGTTACAAAAGCAAAATCACCTGTCTGATGAAAAACACCAACAACTTTATTGTTAGCACGAACTATAATACGCAAAATTTCACCCTCAGGTTTTTTCCCACTCGTATTATTATTTACGCGTGCCAGCACACGATCATTATTCATAGCACCATTTAAAGCTCTCGGTGGAATAAATACATCTTGTTTATCTCCCTTGTTATCAGGTATAACAAAACCAAAGCCTTTACTAGTAAGCTGAAATCTTCCTACAACAAGTCCCATTTTTTCAGGTAAGCCATAAGTAGCAAAACGTGTCTTAATAATTTCACCATTTTGTTCTAGGCTCAACAGCTCCTGCCAAAATTTAGTAGTATTACTCTCCGAAGCCAAAGCATCTAAAAGCTCCTCACTAGTCATAGGTGCATAACTGCTTTCACGCATAAAGCTAATAATTTTTTCACGTATGTCTTTGCTGTACATAAATTTTACCTCTCATCTTCCAAAAAAACGAGCTATGTTTACATAGATTTTTCATCAGCAATTATCATTTTAGATAACAACTCTGCCAATAAAGTACCGTCTTTTCTACTAATAGTTCCCTGCATTTCTACCATTCTGCCCTTACGTCTGATTTCGCGTCCAACACAAAGAACTTCTTCACCTATATTCAACGGTTGTCGATAACGAATTTCCATCTTTGCTGTATATGCTGGTTTTCCCTCCTTGCAATACAAATAATTGCCAGTTACTTCATCCAACAATACTGCAACCAAACCTCCATGCATACGTCCATTATAGCTCTGATGCTCCCGCTGCGGTGTAAAATAAGCAATACATTCACTGTCATTTATTTCAAAATTCATATGCAGTCCATTAGGATTTTCTTTACCGCAGGCAAAACACCAATTATTTTCGTTATTATTCAATAATAAATTATTCATATTCCCTCATTTATATTTCACTATGTTATTCTTCAAAAAATCTACTGATTTCAGCAAATACCTTTAAATGTTCACTATCCAAGGTCAAAATATGCCCACTATTCTTATACCATACTAAGTATTTTTTATAACTGCCAAGTTTATCATATATATATTGAGCACTACAAGGTTTTACAGTATGATCCATTTCAGACTGCAGAACAAGACACGGAATATTTATTCCCTTTAAAAGCTTTTTACACTCTCGCAACAAAACAAATAAACTTACAAGCGGACGAGTAGGCATTTTATCATAACTAATACAATATTGCTGCATAGCATAATAGTTACGCTTATGCTTCGGTAAATAACGAATAAAAAATCTTAACAATGGTAAAAAAGGCGTACGCTTATCTTGAACAAAAATAGGTGCAGCGATAAAAACTGCTTTTTTTACAGGTAAATAAGCAGCTAATTTAATCGCTAAAAGTCCACCCATAGATAAGCCGGCAAGATACACACAAGAATAATCCTTTAATAATTGCTCACATTCTTTCCTTACAGCATTATACCAATCTGCTGCCGTAGTTTGCTCCAAATCAGTCACGTTTGTACCATGTCCCGGAAGGCGTACACAAGATACAGTATAACCCAAAGAGTGCAGATAATTTCCCAACGGACGCATTTCTGATGGTGTTCCAGTATAACCATGCAGCAATAATATCGCTTTTTTATTTTCGCCTCTTAATAAAAATGATTCTGCTCCTGGCAATATCTGCACAAGTTCCACCTCTCTAATCCCTTGTTATATTATAATTATAACATAAAATCAGCATACTATTATACAGTACACTGATTTTTGCAGAAATTTCATATTAATACTAACAACTTATAATATTTTTTATCGCCACTAAATATCCAAATAAAATAAATCTAAAATTTCATACCCATATTTTACAAAGTATAATAATACGGACAAATATCTTCATAACGTCCATCTTTCATTCTAAATCCTTTTGGTATTTTTCCTAACTGAACAAAACCTAATCTTTCATACAAATGTCTTGCATGTATATTTGTAGCAACAACTGCATTAAACTGCAAAATAGAAAATCCATGCAAACGCCCCTGTTCAATACAATTCAATACTAATTTTTCTCCTATATGTAAGCCCCTATAACTTGTACTAACTGCATAACTTGCATTGCAAATATGTCCACATCTGCCAACGTTATTTGGATGCAGAATATACAAGCCATATATTTTATCTGTTTCTATATCTACGGCAACACCCGTGTACGTTTGCAACGAAAAAAACTCTTTTCCACTTTCTATATTCAATATTTCTTCCTGTGGAAAAGCTATTCCCTGTTCAACTATTTCATTCCAAATTTTTATCATTTCAAATAAATACTTATCTTCATATTTTCGTACTTCTATTTTCATTTTTGCCACCTCGTTCAATTAATATCTGCATTAATGATATTATAGCTCATAAACCAGTTATCATAAAGAAAAAAGCCTCTGCTGCAAATTAATATGCAACAGAAGCTTTTTAGAAGCAAAGTATTTTATTTAACTTCACTTTCTACACGTGCCAAAATAAAGCACAAATCAGATAAACGATTCAGGCATACCAAAACATTTGGGTTAACCTGTTCCGTTTCAGCTAAACGTAATAAACAGCGTTCGGCACGACGTGTTGTAGTACGGGCAACATCCAATGCCGCTGCACCTACAGTATCACCAGGAATGATAAAATGTCCTAAAGGCTGCAGCAAAGCATCAAATCTGTCAATTGTTTCTTCAAACAATTTAACGTGTTCTTCTTTAATATACGGTTCGGGCAGGTTGAGACTGGCAATATCTGCCATCACAGACATGAGCAGCTTTTGGACATTAAAAATAGTTTCACGTACATCCTCACGTACAACCTGTGCACGTGCTAAACCTAAAGCAGAAGAAATTTCATCAACTGTGCCATAAGCCTCAACACGCAAACTTTGCTTGGGAATACGCTCACCAGTATATAAACCAGTAGTACCTTTGTCACCTGTTCTAGTATAAACAGCAGCCTTCTTCATTTCTGTATCCATCCTTTCCGTGAGAGTGTTAATTTAATGCTCTATATTTTATAAAGAACAATTATTAATAAATCTCTTCAGGGCTGAAGAAGTTGTTAATTTCACGTTCAGCAGCTTCCGGGCTGTCAGAACCATGAACAATATTTTCACCAATGCTCAGAGCAAAGTCGCCACGAATAGAACCAGGAACTGCTTCAATCGGGTTAGTTGCACCATTTAATTGACGAACAGCTTTAATAGCATTCTCACCACGAATAACAGCACAAACCAGCGGAGCAGAAGTAATGAAATCAACCAATTCACCAAAAAAAGGTTTTCCTTCGTGTTCTGCATAATGGAATTTAGCTTGTGCTTCAGTAACTTTAACAAGTTTCAGAGCAGCAACCTGCAAGCCTTTGTGTTCAAAACGAGCGATAATATCACCAATTAAATTTTTCTTAACGCCATCGGGTTTTACAAGTACGAGTGTTTGTTCCATGTGTAAATCTCTCCTTAAAGTTAAATAAATAATATATACTAAATCGCTGTCACGATATTAGTCATTTGATTCCCATTGCTCTTGCCTGTTCGCGCAGCAACTTTACACGCTCTGCTGTTGAAGGATGTGTACTGAAAAGCTGTTTAGCACTAACACCCGCAAAAGGATTAATAATAAACATATGTGCTGTTGCTTCTGTAGCATCCGGCATAACACGACGTTTAGCAAAAGCTTCTATTTTAAGCAAAGCATCTGCCAAAGCATTAGGATTACCACATAATTCACCGCCAGATTTATCTGCCATATATTCACGAGAGCGAGATACCGCCATCTGAATAAGCATAGCTGCTAACGGTGCTACCAGCATTACCAAAATAGTAGCAACTGGATTACGGCTTTCACCATTTTCATCACGCCCTCCGCCAAGGAACATTCCCCATTGGGCAATAGTAGAAATAGCACCTGCCATAGAAGCAGCTACTGTACTTACTAAAATATCACGATGTTTAACATGGCTTAACTCATGAGCCAAAACACCAGCCAATTCATCTTTATCAAGAATATCTGCCAAAGCAGTATTAACAGCTACCGCAGCATGTTCCGGATCTCTGCCTGTCGCAAATGCATTAGGCACAGGACTGTCAATAATATAGACTTTAGGCATAGGAATTTCTGCCTTTTTAGCAAGCTTTTCCACAATACCATAAAGTTCTGGTGCACTGGTACGATTAACCTGCTGTGCATGATAATGTGCCAGAACCATCTTATCGCTGTTCCAATAGGTATAAAAGTTCATCGCCACACCAATAACAAGCATAAATGTCATCCCACGAAGACCACCGAAATAATCACCTATCAGCATCAGCAGAGCCGTCATCATAGCCATTAACAAGGCTGTTTTCATAAAATTTTACTCCTCCTCATAAAGCAATAATATTAAATTCAAAGATTTTATAAGTCTATCTTCTTTCTATTATAACAATTAACAACTCATTTTTCAATTTGTGTCTTAATAGAGTTTAACATATTTTCACTGTTTTCACGAACTTTTTTCTTAAGAATCGGATTGAGCAGACCTGCAATCATCGGTATCCCAAACTCAAAATCCACAGACAAAGTAACTTCGCAGCTTTCCCCATGCGGTACAATAAGCCACTGCCCTTCCATCTTTTTTAAATCTCCTTCTGTTTGTGCATAGGTGATTTTAAAATCCTGAGGATAAAAAACATCACGTTCAGTCCAAATAATTTTTCTACCGTCAACATTGCTTACCCAGTGTGAAATTGTATAGTTTTCACCTTTTTCTAAAATTTCTACACTAACCAAATCGTGCATGAAATCCGGATAAGCAACCATATTACTGATAATATCATAAATTTTTTTGCTGTCTCCACGAATAACAGCTTTACTTTCTACATAAGGCATAATCTAACCCCCATATAAACTAAAATATATTTTTTATAGATCCTCTATAACATCAGAAGTTTCCTTAACAGCCTTACGAAAGGCTTCCAACACATAATCGACCACTTCTTCAGGCATAATCAAAGGAGGTTCCATGCGAATAACTTTAGGATTGTTTAAGGTGTAAGCTACAATAATATGCTGATTAATCATCAAACTCATAATCATTCCGCCTGCACCTTCTTTTGTAAGTTCAATACCAATCATCATGCCGCGTCCACGTACTTCTTTAATAACATCTGGAAATTCAGCCGCTATAGCTTCCAAACCATCTTTCAGATATAAACCGGTATTACGAGCTCTGCACAACATATCTTCATCCTTGATAGCCTTAATTGCAGCAACACCTGCTGCACAAGCCAACTGATTTCCACCAAAAGTAGATGTATGCAAAAAAGGTGCCTCAATAAGTCCCTGCCACGCTTTTGGTGTACCAATAATTGCACCAATAGGCATAACACCGCCTCCTAAAGCTTTTGCACAAGCCATTAGATCCGGTGTTACTGCATCATGATTAACTCCAAACCATTCACCAGTTCTTCCAATACCTGTCTGTACCTCATCGGCAATCAGCAAAGCACCACTAGCCTCGCAAATTGCTTTAACCTGTCGCAAATAACCTTCTGGTGGAACAATAATACCGCCTTCTCCCTGTATAGGTTCCAAAATTACCGCTGCAGTATTTTCATCAACTACATTCTTTAATGCCTGTACATCACAAAATTCTACATGTGTAAAACCTTCTAGCAAAGGTTTAAAAGGATTGCGGTACAAATCTCTTCCAGTAGCTGTCAGACTGCCGAATGTTTTTCCATGAAACGCATTATTAGCAGCAACAAAATTTTTTCGTTTTGTCGCTAAACGAGCAACTTTCAAACATCCTTCAACTGCTTCTGTACCGCTGTTCACAAAAAAGCTGTATTGTAGTTCTCCAGGTGTAATTTCCGCTAAAGCTTCTGCAAGTTCCGCCATTGGACGATTAAACAATACCTTACCACACATAGGCATAGTATGTAATTCTTTTTCAACAGCTTCTATAACTTTAGGATGACGATGCCCTAAAGCAAACATTCCATAACCTCCCAAACAGTCGATAAACTCCTGTCCCTCACTATCAGTTATAGTCCATCCCTCAGCCTTTCCTTCTACGCTGGCTAATCCCATAAAACGAAATAATTTAGCTTGCGCAGGATTGACATATTTTTCATATTTAGCGATGGTTTCTTCTACATAATTAGACATTCTAAGCCTTCTTTCTGTTACATTAGCCATTTAGTACAATAAATCAGTTACCGATACAAATGTTACACCACTATTTTTAAACTCAGCTGCATACTTCTGCCAACATTTTGCAGTCTGCGGACGAGCATGGCAAATAGCAATAACACTGCCGTTGCGTTCAGCAATTGCAAAAGCTTTATAAATCTGTTTACGTATGGTTTCTATATCTGCACTATTATCCAAAAAAATGTCATTTCTAGCAGTCTTTACGCCTAATTGCTGCGCCATATCTCTCGCAACAGAATTAGCTGTTGTGCGACTGTCTACAAAAAACAGGTCTTGTTTACGCAATTCATTCAAAACTATTTTCATAGTTTCTTTATCACTGGTAGCTCGTGACCCCTGATGATTATTAACCCCTACAATTCCAGGCATACTATTTATCGCTTTTCGTACTAACGCTTGTTTTTGTCCAGCAGTCTGTCCCACACGTACAGTAGCTTTCCCCTCACTCATAGCAGCAATGTCCATTGGTTCCATAGGCAGATGTAGCATGGGTACACAACCTTTGGACTTTACCATTTCCAACACATCACTGCTATAATTCTTATCCGGCAAAACAGCATAGCTAAAGGGTAATCCTGTATTAAGAAGTGTACGCACAGTAGACATATCTGCTCCGCAGTCATCAATAATTACAGCGACTTTACCGCTGTATTTTCTTGCCTCTCTCTGCGGTTCTTCGGCAACTTCTTCTGGTAAATTCTTAACATCCTTATCTTTCTTCTTTAAATTACTATTGTGAAAAAAAATGATATTATCCGTTACAAAGCTCTTGGTCCCATTCCCAGCCTTAACATTTATGCCAATCTCTGCTTTATAGGCATCCCATTTTTTGTATTTCGTAGGTTTTCCACTAATATATACAAGTCCAGCTGTTTTTACTTTTTCCTTAATCCAATCAGCAGCACCTGTTAAACTTGTACTTTCCGGAATTCCAACAGCAAGCTCTCTTTGATTAATCTGAACTTTCGCTCCTGATTCTTCTACTTCAACATCTTTCTGTCCATGATCATTTTCAATAAGCTGCCAATTATTCTTTTGTAACATAATATTATCCAACAGACGCTGAGCCTCTGTTGATTCATCTAACAAACTTACCAGTTTAGGCTCTGACCCCTTATTATCTAAAATATCTTTTTGACCGCGAACATTAGCATAAAACATGCCACAAACAACAGCTATCACAGCAATGACTGCAGTCAACAGCAAAACAGCAAACTTACTGCCGGAACTTTTTTTCTTTTTATTTTTTGTAGCCATAAAATACCCCTTTATTATGAACGTGGATGCGCCTTATTATAAACCTCCCGCAGCCTTTCTAAATCAAGATGTGTATAAATCTGCGTTGTAGAAATATCTGAGTGTCCCAAAAGCTCCTGTACTACACGCAAATCAGTCCCATTATTCAACAGATGTGTAGCAAAAGAATGACGCAGCATATGCGGTGTCACCTTTTTTGTCAATCCAGCACTTTTTCCATAAGCAACAATAATTTCATAAAAGCGTTCTCTTGTCATCGGGCCACCCCAGCCAGTAACAAAAAGTTCTGCTGCTTTATCATTATTCCCATGCAAAAGCTGCGGTCGTATCATTTCAAGATAATGTTTAAGATATTTCAAAGCAGTACTGCCCAACGGAAGCATACGCTCTTTTGAGCCCTTACCCATAACAATAACATACTGCATTTTTAAGTCCAAATTTTTTAAAGGCAGCCCAACAAGCTCAGAAACGCGCATCCCTGTAGCATACAAAAGTTCCAGCATTGTCTTATCACGATAACCCTCAAATGTTCCTAAATTCGGTTCATCTAACAGCCTATCCACTTCATCAATACTCAGAACTTTTGGCAAATGCAGACCTTTATTAGCAGCTTCCAGCACTTCAGCAGGATTACGGCGGATATAACGCTCCTCTGTTAAAAAACGATAAAATGCTTTTATCGAAGCAAGTTTACGTGCAACAGTTGAAGATGCTTTTCCCGACTGTTTCTGCTGAACAAGATAAGCCAACAATTGTCGTCTTGATACCTGCAATAATTCTTCTTCACTTTTTAAACCCAGGGCTTTTTGCAGTAAGCGAAGATCTCGCAAATAAGCCTGTTGTGTATTTGCCGCCAATCCCAGCTCAACTGTCAAATATTCTTGAAAGAGTGCCAGATAATCAAACATAAAATACTCCTTAAAAAGAAAAACAACGCCGCAGCGCTGTCTTATTTACTATCACACAGACTGCTCTACTACCATATATAATACATAAACAATGCCAGTGCATTTGAAAACAATATGCACTGACATCATTCCAAAATTCAGTCTGATTATTATTCTTTCTTTTCTGGCTGCATAATAGTAATATTAGTTGCCGGAGAAATAGTAGAAATAGCGTGCTTATACACAAGCTGCTGTTTGCCTTCATTTTCAATAATTACAGTAAAATTATCAAATCCACGCACCATACCACGAATCTGGAAACCGTTCATCAAATAAATAATAACACCCAAATTCTCCTTGCGTACATGATTTAAAAAACTATCTTGTAAGTTCATTGCGGGTTTTGCAGAAGTAATCATCAAAATCCCCTCCAATCATTCTTTATCTCAGAGCAGAGAGTCAATAAAGACCGACACTCCTCTTTATACTTATTTTACACCGAAAAATCTCTTTCTACAAGCATTTCACAAATTCTTTCGACAGCCTGTATATAATTAGGTTCAGATTCAAGCTCCAACCATTTTATATAAGGCATTTTTTTATACCATGTTAACTGACGTTTAGCAAAATTTCGAGTTGCTTGTTTCAATTTATCTACAGCCGTTTCATATGCCATGTTTCCATTAATATACCATACCATTTGCCTATAACCTATGCTCTGCATGGATTGACATTCAGTGCTTATTCCCTGCGCAAGCAGCATACGGACTTCCTGCTCCAAGCCATCAGCCAGCATTTTATCTACACGTTTATTAATGCGTTCATATAACGACTGGCGTTCCATATTAAGACCAATTACCAAAGCATCATACGGCATTTCCTCTGCTTTTATTTGATTTACAGATTCTCCCTGTAATGCTGATTCCAATGCTCGTATCACACGTCTTGTATTATTAGGATGAATACGTTTTGCCTCAATTGGTGCAAGCTGACACAAGCGTGAATATAAAACATCCGCGCCCTGCTCTTTGGCTTCAAGCTCAAGCTTTTGCCGCAAAGCATTATCTTCCTGTGCATTGTTAAAAGTATAATCCTCCAACAACGCTTTTATATATAAACCTGTACCACCGGCAAGAATAGGTAAATGTCCACGATTGTTTATTTCTTTAATCAATTTTACAGCTTGCTCTTTAAAATCCACCACACTAAAAGCAGCATCCGGCGGCAGAATATTTACCAAATGGTGAGGCGCTGCCTCTAATTCCGCTTTTGTAGGTTTTGCTGTACCAATATCCATATTTTGATAGACTAACATCGAATCGCCAGAAATAATTTCCCCGTGAAATTTTTTTGCAACCTCAATAGCACAATGACTTTTCCCAGTCGCTGTTGGGCCAAGAATAACTACTAACTTTTCTTTCAAATCGTTTATCTCCTTAACACAAGCCCTTTATTACACCAAATTTTATTCTGCTGTACTTGCCGCCGATAAATTCCGTACATCCATATTGCTTTAGAATATTTTCACTACGTTCCTTGATAACTACACGCGGAGCTATTTGCAATGCAAGCTTTAGTGTATTCTCATCTAAAGATGCCTCATAAGACAATGGCCGCAAAGCCTCCATCCCTTTAGCCCCCACCACTGGATGACGAAACATTGGGTCAAAATAAACAACATCAAAACTTCCTGGCCTGCACTGTTTTAAATAATCAGCAGCAAATGTCTGTACAGTTTTTATTCTTCTTAAAGCTTTTACTAATTCTTTATTCTCTGCTGAATAATTTTTCAAGCCATAGCTTACAGCAAAATACAGCAGAGGTGATGCTTCTAAGCCTACAACACAACCCGTATCACCAACAACATGAGCAGCAATAGCAGCATCTGCCGCTAATCCAAGCGTAGCATCAAGAACTCTGCTCCCAGCCATTATGTTAAGTGCCTTAGGTAAATATTCTGTCTGCCCACGTTGGAGCTGCAAAATACGAAGTACCGCCATTCCAGGATGATAGGCAAAACTACCATATTTATTATAAATCCGCGGACCATTTTTTTCGCCTACAATAAGTGCTGTTAGATTATATAAATGCATAACTTCCTGCACATCCAAATTGTGCGGACGCTCTATATATATAGCATCCAACTGTATCGCCCATTGTTTAATACAAGCAATCGACATACTGTCAGAAGTATTTCGAGCAGCAGTCACACCAATTTTTCCACTCAGCATCAAAAGCCCTTCCTTTTGAACATCTTATATAACTGGTCACTGTCTATCTCTATCATACATGGTCTACCGTGAGGACAGGTAAATGGATGAGTCGTATTGCACAAATCAACAATAATCTGGCGCATCTGCCGCATAGTCAAAAGCTGCCCGGCCTTAATAGCAGCTTTACAAGCTGTCATATGCAAAACTTCCTGTCGTAAATCACTGCCATTAATATTACGCATTTCACCCAACATTTTGCTTATCTCATGAATAAAATCTTCGGCTGCATCAGCCTTTATATCAGCAGGCAGACTGCTTACACGCAATAAAGTTTCTCCCACACCGGCTGCATCTACTCCCAAAGATAGAAATTCATCTCTATGTTCTTCAATTTTTGCAATGTCATCAGCAGCCATATCTATATATAAGGGAATTAAAAGCTGTTGTGACGGAATCTGTTCATGCGCAGCCACAAGTTTATCATATAAAATACGCTCATGTGCAGCATGTTGATCTACCAAATACAAGGAGGTTTCACTTTGAGCAATAATAAAAGTTTTATCAACCTGTCCTATAGGCCAGATTGTATCTATTCCACTATCGCTATCAGTAAAAGTAATAGTTTCGCGATCTGACAACTCTGCTGTAGCGAAGCTTGAGTCTTTCACAGCTGAAAATTCGGTACGTGCTTCATGTACTTCTAATAACGGTTCGCGGTAACCATCTTTGTAATAATTCACGTCACTATTCTGCCAAATGCTCTCCTGTACCTGCTCCGTTTGTACAAATACAGGTGTTTTTTCTAACTGTATTTTTGCTTCTTCATCAACATCTTTAAAGTAATCATTTTTCTCTAAAGTATGTTGTTCCGGAGTTTTAAAAATCTGTTCCACACTGCTTGACAATACAGGTTTATAATTCAAAGCAGATTCTGCTTTAGCAGCATGTAATGTTTTATCATTTATAAGATTACACTGTGCTTGTGATTTTACAAAAACATTAAGCTCTGAATCTGGAAGCAGCCTCACCTGTGTTTTCTCTGCACTAAGAGGCTGCGTCAATGCATCAGTAAGGGCTTTATACACTGCTTTATAAATTAAACTGTCATCACTGAATTTTATTTCACTTTTCTGCGGATGAACATTTACATCTATACTTGCAGTATTTACGTCAATATTCAGCACAGCAAAAGGAAAACCACTTTTAGGAATCTGAGACTGATAAGCATGGTCAATAGCTTTAGCAAGCATTTTACTGTTAATAGTACGTCCATTAACAAAAAAAGTCTGCCAGCCACGTGTCCCTTTCAATAATGTGGGACGACCAATAAATCCTGTTATTTTTACTTGAACATCATGAAGTGATACATTCAGCAAATTTTCCGAAGTATTTTTCCCATACAAAGCACGAACAGTATGAGATAAATCACCATCTCCAGGAGTATTCAGCACTTCTTTTTCATTACTTATGAGTTTGAAACGCACATCCGGACGCGATAGAGCCAATTTAGTCAAAAGCTCATTAATATAACGGCCTTCTGTACTTACTGTTTTTAAAAATTTACGGCGTGCCGGAACATTGAAAAATAAATTTTCTACAATCACTGTAGTTCCAATACTTCCTCCTGTAGAAGAAACTTCCATATTTTCTCCGCCGTCAATATGTATAGAAACAGCAAATTCTGAGTCTGCTGGTCGGGTAAGTAAAGTAAAATTTGAAACAGAAGCTATACTCGGCAAAGCTTCTCCACGGAAACCTAATGTATGCAAATTACTTAAATCTTCTGCCTTGGTTATTTTGCTTGTTGCATGACGCAGAACTGCTAACTTAGCATTAGCTTCGTTCATACCGCAACCATTGTCTGCTACACGAATATACTCTGTACCACCAGCAAAAATAGTTACTTCAATTTTATCAGCACCTGCATCCAAAGCATTCTCTACCAGTTCCTTAACTACAGATGCTGGCTTTTCTACTACTTCACCAGCTGCTATCTGATTAGCCGTATTTGTATCTAACAGCTTTACGTCATGTTCCCCAACCACTATTTACCCAACTCCTTTCTTGCTTCTTCCTGAAGTTTATAAAGAGTACTCATTGCTTCAATCGGTGTCATACTCATAACATCAAGTTCCACCAGCTCTTTTGCAAGTGTATTAGAGAAAAGCGAATCCATTACTTCTGTATGTTTATCAGCTATGGTCACAAAAGACTTTTGCTGTCCATTATTATTATCATATTCCGCCAGTAATTCCTCAGCTCTGTCCAAAACCTTTTTCGGTAAACCTGCAAGGCGAGCAACATGTACTCCATAACTGCGATCTGTACCACCAGAAACTATACGTCGTAAAAATACTATTTCTTTTCCTCTTTCCTTAACAGCAACAGAATAGTTTTTCACTCCTTTAATCACTTTTTCCAATGCTATAAGCTGATGATAATGAGTAGCAAAAAGCGTTTTTGCTTTAATTTTATCTTGAATATATTCCATAACAGCATGTGCTATACTCATACCATCAAACGTACTTGTACCACGCCCTACTTCATCTAAAATAATCAAACTGTTTTTCGTAGCATACTTTAGAATCTGTGCGACTTCATTCATTTCTACCATAAAGGTACTCTGACCTGTAGCTAAATCATCGCTTGCACCTACACGAGTAAAAATCTTATCTACCGGACATATTGTTGCCTGACGTGCTGGAATAAAGCTGCCAATTTGTGCCATAAGCACCAGTAATGCTACCTGACGCATATATGTTGATTTTCCTGCCATATTAGGTCCAGTAATAATCATCATTCGTTCATCAGTGCTATTTAAGTTAGTATTATTAGGAACAAAAATCTCTTTTTCCAATAAACGTTCTACAACCGGATGACGTCCATCAACAATTTTAATTTCACTATTATTGTTAAGCTCAGGACGCACATAATTATATTTATAGGCAGCCAGTGCTAAAGCATTCAGTACATCTACGGTGCTAATAGCACGGGCAGTTTTTTGAATATCAGCAATTCTTCTGCGTACCATATTTCGCAGTTGGTCAAATAAATAATATTCTAACTGCTGGATTTTTTCTTTAGCACCAAGTATTTTATTTTCAAACTCTTTCAGCTCTGGAACTATGTACCTTTCAGCATTAACTAAAGTCTGCTTTCGTACAAAATAATCAGGGACACTGCCAGACTGCCCTTTACTTACTTCAATATAATAGCCAAATACTTTATTATATCCAACCTTTAGTGTTTTTATACCGGTATTATCTTTAATTTTCTGTTCAAAATTCTGCATCCAGGTCTTATTGTCATCGGCTATTTGACGCAGTTCATCAAGCTCATTATTATAACCGCTGCAAATCATTCCCCCTTCACGGATAGAGAACGGCGGTTCATCAATAATTGCTTTATTCAGCTCTTGCAGCAATTCTTCATGCAAGTACAGCTCACAGTACAACTTACCTAATAAATGACTTTGGCAGCTGCTTAGAATAGCTTTCAGCTTTGGTAATATAGCTAATGAACTGCGTAAAGCTACAAGATCTCTGGCATTAGCACTGCCAACCTCTGTACGGCTTAATATGCGTTCCATGTCAGCTACTGCTTTCAACTGCTCTCCTAAAGAATCACGTAATTCTGAGTTGGAAAAAAACTCGGTTACGGCATCTTGTCTTTCATAAATTTCGCTAACATCCAGCAACGGACTTTCAATCCAACTGCGCAGACGCCTTGCCCCCATAGATGTTTTGGTAAAATCCAGTACATCCAATAAAGTGCCTCTTTTTCCTCCATCTGCCATATTACGTACAAGTTCCAAATTACGAATCGCTGTAACATCAAGATTCATAAAACTGCCAATAACAATCTCTGTCAAGCAATTAATATGGCTTAAATCTGCCATTACTGTACTATGAAGATAGCGCAACAGTAATTCCGCTGCTGTCTTTACTCTATTGTCTACTGAAATAGATGAAAAATGCTGCTCATAATATTTTTCTTCGCTGAACTGCTCTTGATAATCTACCACAGCACAATCTGCAACTTTATCTTTCAACCAGCTCTGTAATCTTTCACGCATTTCCTGTGAATTTATATGAAACACCAATTCCGCTGGCTGTAACCGATAAAGTACTTCTGTAATTCTCAGAAAGCTTTCGCTATCTCCAGTACTGAACCATCTGCATTCACCTGTAGAAACATCAACAGCTGTAAGAACATAAACGCCATCACTATCTTCATGCAACAGCACAAGAAAGCGATTATGCTTATCTTCTAAAAGCTGCTCATTAAGTGCTGTTCCCGGGGTAATAATTTTTATAACTTTACGCTGAACAATCCCCTTTGCCTGTTTGGGATCTTCTACCTGTTCACAAATGGCAATACGATAACCTTTTTTTATCAACTTAGCAATATAACCATCTACAGAATGATACGGCACACCACACATAGGCATATTATCCATACTGCCCGCACGTTTAGTCAACGTAATATTCAATTCTCTTGATGCTGTAATAGCATCCTCAAAAAACATTTCGTAAAAATCACCTAAACGAAAAAAAAGCAACTCATTTTTATGCTCTTTTTTTACAGCAAGATACTGCTGTACCATAGGTGTAACATTCGCAGCAGTCATCAATCTACCGCCTTACCTTTCACCAGCCAGGTCTGCGCTGCTTCAATTCTAACAGCAACCTTTTGCCCAGCCTTATATTCTTTATTTTCAATCGGCCATAATACTAAAACTCCGGTACGTGTTCTGCCAGTCCATACATCAGGTTGTTTGCTCGGTCCTTCAGCCAACACTTCTAACGTTTTCCCTATCAGTTTTTCATGACATTTCAAGCTGTTTGTGTTCTGTAATGCCATAAGACGGTTCAGTCGCTCTTTTTTTACAGCCAACGGCACTTGATTATCCATCTTAGCCGCCGGCGTACCACTGCGTTTGGAGTAAATAAAAGTAAAAGCAGAAGCAAAACCTACTTGCCGAACAATATCAAGAGTATCTTCAAAATCTTCTTCTGTTTCACCAGGGAATCCAACAATAATATCTGTTGTAATTTCCGCATCAGGAACATACTGTCGAATTAATTTTATAAGTTCCATATATTTTTCACGGGTATAACCCCTGTTCATTCGACGTAAAATTTCATTACTTCCAGCTTGGAACGGCACATGGAAGCCTTCACAAATATGTTCACACTCTGCCACAGCTTTAATTACTTCCTCACTCATATCCCGCGGATGACTTGTCATATAGTGAATTCTTTCAACACCAGGGATTTTATCAACCTTACGCAACAATTTAGCAAAGGCATCCTTTTCTCCAAACTCTTTGCCATAAGAATTTACATTTTGTCCTAAAAGCGTAAATTCTTTATAACCTTCTTTTACAGCGGTTTCAATCTCTGCCACAATATTTTCCATACTGCGACTGCGTTCACGACCGCGTACATACGGCACAATGCAATATGTACAATAATTATTGCAGCCATACATAATAGGAATCCAGGCAGCAAAAGAACTTTGCCGTACCATATGTCCTTCAAATTCACTCTGATGAATAGTCAAATCAGTATAAACAGCAGCTTTTCTTTCAGCCAAAAATTCCAAAAACAATCGCTTGAAGTCATTTACATACGCAGTTCCCAAAAGTAAATCTACCTGTGGATGTTTCTTGCGCAGTTTCTCTCCATCTTTTTGTGCCATACAGCCAGCAACACAGATAACCACATCAGGATTATTACGTTTTACAGCTTTCAGCTCTCCGATTTTTCCGGCAATTTTCTTTTCTGCACTTTCACGCACACAGCAAGTATTAACAATTATAATATCTGCTGTATGAAAATCAGAATTTGGTACATATCCAAGTTCTTCTAACTGACCAGCATAATGTTCTGTATCCGATTCATTCATCTGACAACCATAATTTATAAGACAATATGATTTATTTTTTGTGCTCATATATGTACCTCCGCTTATTTCACTAATTTTTCTACATTATTATATTATACCTAATTACTAACCTATCCCGCAAGATTTTTAAAATTTTTAGTAGCAAGTATTGAAATCTAAGCATAATGTGATTACAATATATGCAGGCATAATATTGCTTTTAGATATATCTATTTAAGGAGTAAAAAATGCAAAGCAAAAAGAAATGGTTTATTTTAATCATCCTGCTCACAGCATCATTATGTGCTGCTTTTTATTTTCTGTATTTCATTCGTACTCCAGCTTACGCTCTCAATCAAGCAAGAATAGCAATACAGGAACATAACGCCCAAAAATTTTCACAATATGTTGATATTGCCTCTGTTATGGATAATGCCTTTGAAGATATCATTAAAGCAGAAAGTAAAATTAACAATGACAACATCTACTCAAATCCATTTGCACTAGGTATTCTGCATATGCTAAAACCATCTGTTGTTGAACTTATGACTAAAGAAGTTATAGAGAAAGTTGCTACTAAAAACGAAAATAAGCAACAACAGTTTTCCGACCCTGTTCCAGATGCAATGAAGCGTAATTTAGAACGTCATATCCCTATAAGCAATCTTACAATTAAAGATCTTCAACTGACAAAGCACGAAGGCGGTAACGCTACCGCTTCACTATTGTTGCATAACAGCGAACTTGACAAGGATTTTATTGCAGAACTGCTTATGCAGCATAATGAACAAGGCAATTGGCAAATAAAAAAAATCAGTAATCTTACAGATTTTATCATCCAAACATCCTCTGCCCAAAGAGCAAAACAAGCAGTTATAAGTAAATCTATTACAGAGCGATTGAATAAAGCACTTAATGCTGTAGGAGAACATATTACAATAAACAAACAAGCCAACAGCGAAGATACTCTGCTTACAACTACTGTTATGTTTAAAAATCAAAGCACTACTGCTATAAATCGTATTTATTTCGATGTTATAATTGAAAACGAAAACGGTAAACAGCTTTATTCTTATCCAGAACATTATATAGGTAATATCTCTCCCAAGAAAGCTCTTGAACTGGTTTCTGTAAAAAAACTGCATAGCATGTTACCAGATGACAAAAAACTGATGGAAATTGATACCGCAAAAGAAAAAATCAAAATACAAGTTACTTATATCGCCTTTGACGATGGCAAAGTACTTTCACAAAACAATATCCTAGAATAATAAACATTAGGTTTATCTAAATCAAAAGCGTACAACAATTAGTTTTTATACTAGTGTTGTACGCTTTTTATCTACCTTTTTTATAAAACCATTTTTTATATGCAAAAAAAATGCAAGCTACAGCAATAACTAAAATCGTCAAACGCATACTGTTTTCATGAAAATTTACAATATCATGACCTATGACTACTTCCAATGCTGTTGCAGGAAATTTTCCAATAAGATTTCCCAAAATATAGTCACGTACACTTATGCTGCTTACAGCAGCAACTGCTGTACCTATACCAGAAGGAAAATACGGCAGAGCTCTAGCAAAAGCCATCCACTCTAAACCATGCTTACCGCTGGCTTCATCAATATGTTTAAGAGCGTTACTTTTTTCAATAATTTTTTCAGCAGTGTTACGAAAAAAGAAACGCATTAACAAAAAGCTCAGAACAACGCCAGTTGTTTCTGCCAACCAGGAAATGATTATACCTAATGGCAATCCAAAAATCAAACCATTAGCTGTTGACAAAAAAATTGAAGGAAACACGCTTCCTATATTAATAAGCACATCCAACAGAAAACTTATTAATACCGCCCAAGAGCCAAAAGAGCGTAAATATGCTACCAATCCTGTTACATTGCCACTAACAGCTAATTTAAAAGTAGTATTAAAAAAATCACCGGCAAAACAATTGATACACGCTACTATAGTAATCAAAACAGCAGCAGCTATTATCTTAGTCAATATACCAGGATCTTTAAGCCATTTCTTTTTGTTCTGCAAAATAAAGTCCTCTTTATATATTAAATATCATATTAAAACGATCACCAAATTGCAGTTCTACCAAACGATTTATCTCCGTCCAGTCCGCAGAAGTTTGCAGCTGCTCCTGAGCTAACTGTCTTACCTGTGCAATTGTATCGACATCTCGCATTATATCAGCTATTCGCAAATCTGGCAAGCCATGCTGTTTAAGTCCAAATAACTGTCCCGCTCCACGCAGTTCCATGTCTTTTTCTGCAATATAAAAACCATCATCACTGTCATGCAAAACACAAAGACGTTCCAAGGCTTCTGAATTTTCTGACGGTGTAAGCAATACACAAAAGCTTTGTTCGTTGCCACGTCCAACACGTCCACGAAGCTGATGCAGCTGTGCCAAGCCAAATCGTTCAGCATTTTCAATAACCATTAAAGTAGCATTAGGAACATTGACTCCCACTTCAATTACAGTAGTGCTTACCAATACCTTTATTTCTCCGCTTGCAAAAGCTTTCATTATCGCATCCTTTTCTACAGCTTTCAAACGACCATGCAGCAAAGCACATGAAATATTTTTTAAAAACGTCTTTTGCAGTTCAACATAAACAGTTTCAGCACTATGGGCATCCAATGTCTCAGATTCTTCAATTAAAGGACAAACGACATAAGCCTGCCTTCCTAACATCACCTGCCGTAATAATCCTTCATAAACCTCTTTACGTCTCTCATCAGTATAGCATAAAGTTCTTACACTTTTTCTGCCTAATGGTTTTCCTTTCATCACTGAAATATCTAAATCACCATAAACAGTAAGAGCCAAAGTACGAGGAATAGGCGTCGCCGTCATTACGAGCACATCAGGAGCATTCTGAGATTTATTTGCCAAACGAGCACGCTGCTCTACACCAAAGCGATGCTGTTCATCTGTAACAGCAACTGACAAACGTGCAAAACGTACATCGTCTTCCAACAATGCATGAGTACCTACCAATACATCAATAATTCCTAGTTCTAAATTCAAAAGTAATTCACGACGCTGCTTAGCACGCATACCACCTGTTAACAATGCTACATGTATACCTAAAGGCTCTAAATAATCCATAAGCGTCGCATAATGCTGGACTGCCAAAATTTCTGTCGGTGCCATGATACATCCCTGATAACCATTTTCCACAGCTTTTACTAATGCTAGTACACTGACAACCGTTTTACCACTTCCCACATCTCCTTGAAGAATACGATGCATAGGATGTTCATCCTGCATATCATGAGAAATTTCCTGCCAAGCTTTATTTTGTCCATCTGTAAGTTTAAACGGTATTCCAGCAATAAGTTTTTTTACCAATTTACCGTCAACACCGTGTTTTATTCCCTTGCGACTGTCGTGACTTTGCTGGCGATAGTAAATCAGTCCACACTGCAGCAAAAATAATTCTTCAAAAACAAAACGCTGTTTTGCCTTACGTAAAGCTTCCCAACTCGACGGAAAATGAATATTCTTTAAAGCTTCATAACGCCCCATTAAACAACATTTATCAATTATTTTTTCAGGCAAACTCTCCGGAAGTTCCTTTGCAGCCAGTTTCAATGCCTCTAAAATCCATTTACGCAGCTGCTTTTGAGTTAAACTGCCACTAAGTGCATATACCGGAACAATACCAGGAGTTTCAGTATTATCTACATCTGTAACTTGAATATCAACTTCACTTACAGATTTCATTATTTTTCCAGGGCGTACTCTGCCTGTTATCTGAAGTAACATATCTGGTTTTAATTTTTGTGCTTTATAACGCTGTGTTCCGAAAAAATATAATGCAGCATAGCCACTCTCATCTCGTACCGTAACCTTTGTATAATTTCTTTTTCTTAAACTGTACCCATTTTGTACATGATAAACTTTCGCCTTAAAAATTTGCTTGCTGTTATCTGGTTTAAGAGCTTCAATTGTTTTCAGAGCAGAATAATCAACATATGCTCCCTGCCGTGGATAGAATTCCAATAAATCACCAACAGTTCTAATATTTAAATTAAGAAGTTCTGCAGCTTTTTTTTCGCCTACCCCTTTTAAAGTCATCACAGACTCTTTCCACCACATATTAAAAACCTGCCTATTTTAAATTTCTCTTGCTTTTCTACGTTCTTTATGGTATGATACTCATGTTAAATTTGAATATGCCTTATGTCTTATCACGTTTAAGGAGGTGGGAAACAATGGCATCTATCTGCGAAATCTGCGGTAAAGGAAAACTCGCTGGCAACCACGTCAGCCACTCCAATAGACACACCAAACGTGCATGGAACCCGAATATCCAACAAGTAAGAGCAGTTGTTGAAGGTTCTGTTAAACGTGTAAACGTTTGCACCCGCTGCCTGCGTTCCGGTAAAGTTAACCGCGCAATCTAATCCATTCGGATTTAAAAAGAAGCCAAATACCAGTCGGTATTTGGTTTCTTTTTTTATTTAAGCACTAAATATATTTTAACGTACCTTACAGCCACATTCCGGACAGAATTTTACCAATGAGCTGATTTTCTCCTGACAGTTAGGACAAAGAATAAACGCTCGATACTCCGTCAGTTTCTTTTCAAACAAATCATAAAATTGGTTTACTTCCTTATCTTCACGTTTCCAATTATAAATCTGTAAGCGTTCTTTTGTTGCATCCATAATTACCTGTACAGTTTCACTGTCAATTGGCTGCATAGCCAGCTGCATAATTTTCTTTTTATTGCGAAAATGAAGTATATGGGAAATATTATCCTGCTCATCAATACTTACGCCCATTTCGTTAACACATAAAAGTGCTATATTCCATGCTACATCAATATCTACGTCATAAAGACGGTTATCAAAACAACCGCCTGCTCCATCTATCCTCATATTAACCTCCCACACTATCCAGTTTATTTTATTATAACATAGTTTTTTGCATTTTAATATTATACAAAAACAACAAATGTGTAAAATCCCTCTCTAAAAAATATCACAGATATAAATAAAATCCTGATTCATTCATTTTTTACTAATTCAATCAATACCTCTGTAATCTTTTGTAAAGATTGTAAAGGCAGATATTCAAAACGTCCATGGAAATTATGTCCTCCTGTAAAAAGATTAGGACATGGTAAACCCATCGCAGAAAGTGTAGCACCATCAGTACCACCACGTACTGGTACAATTCTAGGTTCAACGCCTACAGCCAGCATTGCAACTTCAGCTCTTTCCACTATTTCATACATTGGTACAATATACTCTTTCATATTGCTGTAACTATCATGTAAAGAACATTCCACTGTATCTGGACCATATTTTTTATTCATAAATTCAGCAAGATCTAACAAAAATCTCTTACGTTTCTCTAATATTTTTCTATCATGATCTCGCAAAATCATATCAATTTCCACTTTATCCGTGCCACCAAAAATACGCAATGTATGATAAAACCCTTCATAATCCTGCGTATATTCCGGTCGTTCAGCCGCCGGCAGACTCATCTGCCACTCCGCTGCTAATGCCACGGCATTGCGCATTTTATTTTTAGCACTTCCAGGATGCACTGAGACACCTTTGAAAATTATATGTGCATTACAGGCATTAAAAGTTTCATAGTTCAACTCACCAATAGAGCCACCGTCTACAGTATAAGCAAATTGTGCTCCAAATTCATCTAACGGAAAGTGCTCCGTTCCTCTGCCAATTTCTTCATCTGGTGTAAACGCTAAACGCAGCTTTCCATGATTAATTTCCGGATGTGCCAATAAATATTCACAGGCTGAAACAATCGCACAAATGCCCGCTTTATCATCTGCACCCAAAAGCGTAGTTCCGTCTGATGTAATTATATCCTGACCAATATAATTAAGCAGCTCCGGAAAATCAGCAGGTCTTAAATATAATGTTGGATTAAGCTCAATATCTTCACCATTATAATTTTTATGTAGCTTTACCTGTACACCAGCACCGCTTGCTTCGCAGCTAGTATCCATATGTGCAATAAGACCTATTACAGGTTCGTCAGCTTTTCCATTAGCAGGAAGTGTAGCTGTTACATAACCATATTTCGTTATTTCTACTTCTGTCAGACCAATATTCTTCAATTCAGCAACTAAATAATGTGCTAAGTCAAATTCTTTCAAGGCACTTGGCTGTGCCTCAGAATGTTCATCAGATGTAGTATCTATCTGCGCATAAGCAGTAAACCTCTGTAATAATTTTTCATTGCTGATAGTCATAATATACTGTAACCTTTCATTAAACGAAAAGAGCTGACTATTTTTTCAGCTCTTTTTTTAACTGTTCCATAGATTTATTCAGCACAGGATGCATTAACTCTGGTGATATTTCAGCTAAAGGCAGAAGTACAAAATCTCTGTTTTGCATATCTGGATGAGGAAGCATCAACAAAGGTGTATTCATAACAACATTCTCGTAAAGTAATAAATCTAAATCGATATTTCTCTCTCCCCATCGCCGCAGACGTACACGTCCCATAGCCTGCTCTACAGCTAATAAAGTACGTAAAAGTGCACATGGTTCAAGATAAGTATTTACCTTACACACTGCATTTAAAAACTTTGGCTGATCTAATACCCCATAAGGTTCAGTAAGCATAAATTTAGATACTTTTATTACCTCTACTCCTTGCTGCATTAAAAATAATAAAGCCTGCTTAAGGTTTTTCTCCTTATCTCCAAGGTTAGTCCCTAACGCAATATAAGCAATACTCATGACTTAATAATCCTCTGGTTTTCTTATTGCTTCCAGAACTCTGATTGCACGCAGATTTTCCAAGACATCATGTACTCTTACCATCTGAGCTCCTGCGTAGACAGCCTGCAAACTTGCTGCTATTGTACCTTCAAGTCTCTGTTCTGCCGGTACACTGCCAAGAACTGTACCAATTGTACTTTTACGTGATGCTGCCAATAAAACCGGATATCCAAAACTTGTTAATGTATGTAAATCCCTCATCAACAATAAATTTTGCTGCACATTCTTGGCAAAGCCTATACCTGGATCAAGAATAATTTTATCTGCACCTATACCACGTTCACGAAGCAGCTGTGCTCTGCCTGCCAAATATACCGCAACTTCCTCAACAACATTTTTATATTCGCAGTTCTGCTGCATATTCTTGGGAGTTCCTCTCATATGCATCAAAATAATGGGAGCTTTAGATTTTATCACTACATCAGCCATATGTATATCTGCTTCCATTGCACTGATATCATTAATAATATCTGCACCTACAGCTAAAGCTGCCTCTGCTGTATCAGCACGATAAGTATCTACAGAAATTACCGCCTGCGGATATTCCTTACGCAAAGCTGCAATAACTGGTAATATGCGGTGTCGTTCTTCCTCTCCATCTACACTATCACTGCCAGGACGCGTAGATTCTCCCCCAACATCTAAAATATCAGCACCATCCGCCAACATTCTGCCAGCTCTTTCAATTACCGTTTTTAGCTGTGGCACACGTGACCCTGCATAAAAAGAATCAGGTGTAATATTTAAAATTCCCATGACATTCATCTTGTCATAAGTCAATACCCTACCATCAGCTAGAGTAGTTTTTAATGATGTTGGCTGCAATGCAGACTGTAATTCAGCAACAACAGAAGGAATTGCAAAATATGGCATTTGTGCAAGTTTCTTCAACAAAAGCTTATATGTTTTCAATGTACCTAAAAGCAAAATATCTACATATTTGGAACTACAAGTTACAGCCCCAGCAGGCGTAACAGCATCACCGCCTGCTGCCAGCATCTCCTGTTTAATAATATTAGCAGCAGGAGTCCGTACTTGCAGTAGTTTCAACGGAATAATCTCAGTCTTATTAGCAAAAATCGGTAAACTGTCTTTATGTGCACCAATGCTCTGCAAAGCATCAACTAGCATTTCCTGATTAATTTTCAGCAACATGATAATCATCCTTCTCTACAATAGCAAAAGCATTATGATTATGAATACTTTCCATACTTTCAACTTCTGCACGATACCAAGTAATGCGCTTATCAGCTTCCAAGCGCAGTGCTATCTCTCGTACTGCATCTTCTACAAAGCGAGGATTTTCATAAGCCATCTCAGTAACATATTTTTCGTCTGGCCGTTTAAGTAAGCCATAAAGCGGTGTACTTGCAGAAGCATCAGCAATCTCTACTAATTCTTCCAGCCATACCATTTCCCTTGCTTCAATCTCCAGTTTAGCAGTCGCTCGTTGATTATGAGCTCCATAACTACTAATTTCCTTAGAACAAGGACATAATGTCTGCACAGGTACAGCAGCAGTAATACGCCACCGTAGTTCATCGCCTTTTTCAGCCTTATATACACAATCTATATCCATAGGTGCTTCCATACCGCTTACAGGAGCTTTTTTAGTTATAAAATAAGGAAACTCCAACTTGATAAAAGCTTTTTCTGCCTGCAAATGGACTTTTAGTTTATCAAGAATGTCTTCAACATCTGTAAGACCAACAGGACCAAGTGTGCGCAGGCACTCTACAAAACGACTCATATGCGTACCACGCATATCGTGTGGAAGATCTACAGCCAAAGTCACTTTAGCTACGCTATGCTGTGTACCGCGTGTTTTATCACGCAATTCAATTGGCCATCGCAAATCCTTAATGCCAACATGTTTCAGCGGTATATTTCGTAAATCTTTTTCACTTTGCACATCTTTCAATTCATTCACCTCGATAAATACACCCGCTGGTTCTAGTTTCCCAAACCTCAACCTCATACAGATGATAACGTTCATTCGTTAACAGCTTTTCCAGTTTATTCCAAACCCAAACACTAATATTTTCTGCTGACGGCACAGGCAATATATCATTTAAGCAAGCATGATCTAAACTTTTAAGTACTTCTTCCTTAACAATATTTTTCAGCTTAATAAAATCAATCACCATACCTTCATGGTCTAGAGTCCCCTCAACCTTAACCACTAATTTATATGTATGTCCATGCAAATGCTCACATTTACCATTGTAAGCAGGCAGATAATGAGCTGCATCAAAATCAAATTCTTTAATTATAATCATTTATATTCGCCTCCGAAAAGCGTAAGCTGCGGAAAATTATTTTGACGCAGTGCTTCATAAGCAACAATTGCCACAGAATTAGACAAATTCAATGAACGAGCATCTTCAATCATCGGAATCCTTACGCAGCTTTCAGGATATTTATGCAGCAGACTTTCTGGAAGTCCTGCTGTTTCTTTACCAAAAATCAACAAACTGTCCAACGTATAACTAACATCACTGTAAGAAGCATGTGCCTTTGTAGTAAAAAAGAACTTGGGTTTATCTTGATATTTAGATAAAACCTCATCAATACTATCATAATAATGTATATCAACTAAATGCCAATAATCTAAACCTGCACGTTTTAAATATTTATCATCTACTGAAAAACCCAATGGTCTTACAAGATGCAGATGGCAGCCTGTAGCAGCACATAAACGAGCAATATTGCCAGTATTTCCAGGAATTTCAGGTTCAACCAAAACTATATGCATAATCTATTTCTCCTTTTGCAGAATCTCTTTGACTCTTTGTTTCATACTGCGTTTTTTCTTTTTCTTTTCTTTTTTTATATCTTTCTGTTCAATTTCAGTAATATTTATTTTTTCTTGTACCTGCTGAGCCATTATTTTCTGATACATAGCCATAATTTTTTCACAATACAACGAACCCATTGCCCAAGTACCATTCAATCCATACCAAGTGTCAACAACACCACGCTCCAAACGTATATTATGTGCCAACTCATAGCGAGGATCAACAATCTCTGTAGACGGACGTTTTGCCTGCGTATATGCCAGTAAATGCTGGATGTGTGCACGTACTCCCAATTTCGGTGTAGCAAAAGAAGCACCACGTACACCACCGCCAGTAGTTCCCAAACCACAGAAATTATTCTGATGATGTTGAACGTCACCGCCATAACGATAGACTCCTGTTTCTACTAAAGATTGTGCCAATGCTAAATCAGGACGTATATTTTCACGTAATGCTTCCTCCCAGTACAAAGCAACAAGTTCTTCTACAGAACAAGATAACCGTACAAGCGGATTATTTATCTTAATATAAGCAACAGCTTGAGATTTAGTCGCTGTCGGCTCTCCAAAAATGCTAATACTGCGATAATTATCTGGTAACTCAGTATCAGAAAAATAAAACTTTCCTCCTCGCTCCTGTAAAAGAGATGATTTTACTGCTGTTTTAACATTTTCTGCATTTGCTTTGGCAGACGATCTAGGTTTATTGGAAACTACTGTTTTATCTGCTTTATTATAAAACAACTGCTCAGAGTGTTTCGCTTTACTATCAGCCTCAGCCACAATACTTTTTTGTTCAAACTGCTTAACAGATTTTTTCTCATTCGGCAATGCTGCACTAACCGTACTATGCACTGTAATGCTTAAAAGCAGACACCATAAGCTTATTTTTTTATATCTCATAGTAATTGCTCCTCTATATATTACGAAATCAATTTTACCGCATTTTTACTGAAATTGTAAAGTTTTTCACCTTGATTAACAGAATAATTCACAAAAATGTAGATTTAAGTTATAATTATAATATGCAGTATAGTGTAATTAAGCCTCAAAATAATTTTGCAAAGCAAAATTTCCACTAAGAAATCAAAAATACAAGTTGTAATTTATTCAAAGGAGGAAACTACATGAACGCCAAATTTCATTTCATTAATCACGCATGTTTTATTTTAGAAAAAAATAATTCTGCAATTATTTTTGATCCTTATCTTGATAATAATCCCCAAGGTCTTACAGTAAAAGATATTAAGGCTGACTATATTTTTATCAGTCATGGGCACTTTGATCATCTTGGAAGTGCTTTTGAAATTGCCAAAAACTGTGACGCTACTATTATTTCTACAGCAGAAATCTGCGGTTTAGCTCAAGAAGCAGGCTGCAAGGCTCATGCAATGCATTTAGGCGGTACATTTTTATTTCCTTTTGGCAAAGTCCGTTTAACTCTTGCTTTTCACGGTGCTGGAGTTCCCGGTGGGCATGCCTGCGGTATTGTTATTGATTTCTTCGGCACTAAGCTTTACTTTGCAGGGGATACAGCACTTTTCAGTGATATGCAGTTGCTGCCTAACCTTGATCCATTTGATTATGCAGTACTGCCAATCGGAGGTAACTTCACAATGGATCCTAACGATGCTTTAATTGCCTGCAAATTTCTGCAAGCAAAATATGTTATACCAGTACACTACAACACTTGGCCTCCCATTACTCAAGATGTAAATGCATTTAAAACTGCTGTTGAAAAAGAAACAGACAGTAAAGTTTTTACTATACAACCAGGTGAAACGATAGAACTAAAATAACATATTTAGTTTTTATTACATCAATTAATAATAAAAGATTTCATTTAAATATTAAAAAATCTGCGCCAGCTGGCATTCTTGTAGGTATCACAATTACCGCAATGATTGCATTTAGCTGGTGCTTTTTCACCAAAATATTCCAACAAAACCTTTCGCAAACAACTGGAAGTATTACAATAATAAATCATCTTATCTAATAAGCTTAATTCATGCTCCTTCCAAACAAGATCCGGCTGATCATGACCAATAAGATAAGTATTAACAGCAACATCTGCTTTATCATATAACAGCATACATTCTGACTCCAGTCCATCTCGCCCCGCACGTCCTGCTTCCTGATAATAGCTTTCTATGTCCTTTGGCATATTATAATGTACAACAAAACGTACATCAGGTTTATCTATTCCCATTCCAAAAGCATTTGTAGCAACAATTAAGGGCACAGAACCGCCAACAAAAGCATTTTGATTGGTTCGCCGTTCTTCCGCTGTTAAACCTGCATGATAACGTAAAGCAGAAAAACCTTGTTGTACTAATAATTTGGTAACATTTTCAACTTTTTTTCGAGTAGCACAATAAATAACGCCACACTGCTTTGGATGCTTACGCATAAATTCCAGTAAAGCTCTATCCTTGTCCTGAGTTCTCTTAATAGAAAAATGCAGGTTAGGACGATCAAAACCTGTAACAACAATCTTAGCAGCAGGTATATTCAGACGATTGATAATATCAAGTCTTACCTCAGGCGTAGCTGTTGCTGTAAAAGCTGTCACTAAAGGCTGTTTTGGCAAAGCCTTAATAAATTCTGGAATATTATAATAATCTTTCCGAAAACTATGCCCCCATTGCGATACACAATGTGCTTCATCAACAGCCACCATCGTAATATTTGCTTGCTGTGCAAAATTTAAAAATTGAGCATTCGCCAAACGTTCAGGTGCTATATATATAAACTTACATTTCTTATTCAAGGCATCATACAAAACTTTGCCATATTCATTAGTGCTCATACTGCTTTCCAAATAGGCAGCAGGAATGCCACGGGCCGTAAGTGATTCTGCTTGATCTTTCATCAGTGAAATCAATGGAGAAATAACCAGAGTTACACCTTTTAACAATAAAGACGGAAGCTGAAAACATATACTTTTGCCTGCTCCTGTCGGCAATACAGCCAAGACTGGGTTTCCATGAAGAATTTCACTTATAATTGTTTCCTGACCCTCGCGAAAGCTATTATAACCATAAAAATGTTTTAATGCACGATGCAGGAAATTACTATCTATAACACGAGTCATATTTTTCCTTCTATGAATAAAGCTATATTTTTCTAGCTGAAATTCACTTTATTCTTATATATTTTATATTTCATTTTTTCAAAAAAAACAGGTACAGCATTCAGCTGTACCTGCATTTTTCATTTACTCAGACTAATAAATAATTATTAGTGCTTACGAGCATTAAAGCAGTCACGGCAGTATACCGGACGCTCGTTAGACGGTTTGAAGGGTACCATGGTCTCTTTGCCACATTCAGCACAAACTGCGGGGAACATTTCACGTTGCGGACGATCATTTTGTACACCCATGCGTTGTTTGCGAGCCTGACGGCAGCCAGGGCAACGACGCGGTTCATTAGTAAAACCTTTTTCTTCATAGAATTCCTGCTCAGAAGCAGTAAATACGAATTCGTTGCCGCACTCGCAGCATGTTAAAGTCTTGTCTTCTTTCATTGTTTAATCACTCCTAATCATAGATAGAACATACCCCAAAGAACGCATTAAGATGTTACCTTGGCTTCCCCATGTCATCTATGATAGAAGAAGTTAGGAACTTAAACGGACCACTGAGATACACCACTTACAGTATATAGTAAGCAAAGATAAAAGTCAATCAGTGATTGTTAAAAATGCATAAATTTCTTTAATAAGAATTTTTTCATTTTACACAGAAGCTTTTATATAATTTTTATCAACGAAGCCAATTAACAGACTTTGGTGTCTGCTTAGCAAAATGTGCATCATTAATAACTTCTGCAATCATATTTCCCTGCCAATCATTAATAGTGCTTATAGATGCATTATGTACACTTAATTTCCAAAGATTATTGAGCGGAATTCCCAAAATCATACATAACTGTACTCTTATTATCCCACCATGTGACACTATAGCAATATTTTTTTCATGTCCTTCGTTGGAAAAAATTTTCTCAAAAGCAGTACGACAACGTTGCTCTACATCATAAAAGCTTTCCCCTTTAGGTGGAATCCACTCACCAGGACGAGAGAGAAAATCTTCCATTTCCTTAGGCCAGCGGCGGCTTATTTCTCCATATTCCAAACCTTCCCACTCACCAAAGCTTACTTCCTGCAATAAGTCCAAAGGATGATAAGCCATATTTTTGCTCATAGCTAATGGTGCAGCAGTCATACAAGCACGCAACATAGAACTGCAATAAATCGCATCTAAACGCAAATGCTGCATATATTCTGCCAGCATACCAGCCTGCTCAATTCCCTTAGCATTTAAAGGAAGATTTATACGTCCTTGAAAACGATGTCCTTTATTACTGTCTGTTTCTCCGTGACGAATTAAATATATTTTACCCATTTCAAAAATTTTCTCCTAAACGTAAGCTTTAATCTAATTTTTTTCTTTCAAAGCAAAATTCTTAAACTGTTCTGCAAGAGAAAATTCTTTCATTTCAGCATGAACACCCGCTTCTTCGAATGTTTCCATTTCTTTAAAAGCTTTAATACCTGCATCAAACAAAGTAAAGCAAATTGCTGCCCCTTCGCCAGCACCATCAGGAATATTCAAACGCAGCGGAGCAGTTAAACCTATTTTCTCCAATGCCTCCTCAGCTCCAGTTTCTGCCGAAACATGACCAGCAAAACAATAATCCAGCACAGCAGGAATAAATTCAGCAGCTTTACTTGCAGCTAAACAAGTAGCAACACCATCTAAAACCACAGGTACTTTCATAGCAGCTGCCTGCAAAATTCCTCCTGCCATAGCAACAACAACCATCGAATTATCAATTTTTGCAAGACAGCCAAAGCCTAACAGTCCAAGTTTATTTTCATTAACTAACTCCTGTACAAGCGCAGCCCCTTCTTCCAATGCATCTTCTTCAGTTTCAGAGGTTACAACTAATGCTACAGCCTTGCCTCCTGTTTCTGCCGCCAACACATTTACCGGCCATTTGGTATGCATAATCTGCTCTGCCTGTGCCGCTTCAGCAATATCGCACCATACAAGCATATCTCTTTTAGGATAAGTCAAGTCCTCTTTTTCATAAATCCCCAAAATCCCACAATAGCGTGAAGTCATTTCTTCCAGCTTAGCCAAACTGCCAACTGGTTTAATAAGATTATCAAAACGTGTCTGTGCCAATTTTGCACAATTTTTATCGATAGGAATAATTTTTTCGATTATTTCTTCTATATGCATTTTGTATTCCCCTTTAATTTATATATGTTGCCAGCATTAGATAAATAACCATGCCGCATTCTGTTAAAAAGCCATATGTATCACCTGTCAAGCCGTCTAACTGCCTACTGAGAAAACGAGCAATTAGCTGACATACAGCAAAAGTAAGTAAAGCAGTATAAAAACAAGACATTCCACAAAATACAACGAATACTGTACAGCATGCAAAAGCTATATATGTATAATAAGGTTTAGCATAAGCCGTAAACATATGTCCAATTCCAGTTTTACGTGCATATTTATAATTTACAATATAGTTAACCATAAAAGTACGTGTTGCTGTATAAACAGCTATCAGAGCGTAAGATAGTTTCAATGGCTCCAGTGTAGTATAAGCTGCAACTTTTAGCAGAACTATACATACCAAAGCTATAACAGCATTAGAACCTACATGGCTGTCTTTCATTATTTCCAACATTCTCTGGCGGTCTCTGGCACTGAAAACACCGTCCGCTGTATCCATAAACCCATCATACATCAACGCACCAATAATAAGCAACTCTGCCAGAATCAGCATAACCGCACGCATCAGAGAAGGTGTATGCAAATATATCAGTCCATAGTTAACAGCTGCCATAAATATTCCCATAACTAATCCAACTAGCGGAAAATATGGTACACTGCGGCTGAAATCGTCATCATGCCAATCTGTGCGATTAGAAAATCTAATTCTCGTAAGAAACTCCAAGCAGGTTACGAAATCTCTCATCTTATCACCTGCTTAAATGATTATATAAATCAATAGCTGCCTGTAATACTACTACAGCCAATGAGGCACCTGTTCCTTCCCCCAGCCGCATACCTGCATCAACAATAGGAGAAAGCTGCATCAGCTCCAGCATTTTTTTATGAGAAATATCGCTGCTTAAATGTGAACAAAGCATGTAATCACGACATTGTGGATATAAACCATAGGCAAGCAAAGCCGCAGCAGTTGCATTAACACCATCAACCATTACTGGTACACGGCGGCATGCAGCACCAATAATTACACCAGCAAGACCAGCATGATCATAACCGCCAACTTTGCAAAGTACATCCATAGCATCAGCCTTTACAGGCTTATTTTTTTTCAGTCCGTCAATTACAACGTTTCTTTTTATCTTCATACGTTCATCATTTATGCCACTGCCACGCCCTACAGTAAGCAATGGGTCTAAATCTAGATATGCACTTGCTATTGCTGATGTAGAAGTTGTGTTGCCAATCCCCATCTCTCCTGTATATAAAATATTGTAACCTTTGTCAATGCACACATCAGCCATATCCATACCAACATGAATTGCTGCTTCTGCTTGTTCACGAGTCATTGCCGCTCCCTTCGTGAAGTCATTTGTTCCCCAAGCTACTTTTTTATGATAAACCTGTTCCAAATCACTTAAATCAAAAGCAGTACCTACATCACATACAAATACATCTGCATGGGCATGACGAGCTAATACTGTAGCACCAGCAGTACCACGCATATAACCATTAATCATCTGTCGCGTTACTTCCTGCGGATACGCACTTACACCATATTTTGCAATTCCATGGTCGCCACACATTAATACCATTGCTGGTTTTAATTTATCTGGTAACTCCTTACCTGTCATAGCTGCAAACTGTGCCGCCATCTCCTCCAACTTACCAAGAGTTTCAGCTGGTTTACTCATTTCAGCAAAACCTTGCTTCACTTTCTGCTTCTGTATAAGGTCAAGCGGTGGAATTATAAGTTGTTTCATATTATATATTATTCTCCTTCATCATCAAATTTAAAAGCTAATTTCTTTACATCTACTGCCTGACCTGCTACACAATAATATACGCAGTCCGCAGCTCCTGCAACTTTTTGATTAACCCAGCCTGCCAAATCACGATATTCACGTGCCATTTGATTGTCAGGGACAATACCGCTGCCAACTTCATTGCTGACAAATACAACTGTTTTACCGCAGTCACGTGCAGCTTCAAGCACTTTATCAATATCAGCCAACACTGCTGTACACCGTTCAAAAAAATCTCCTTTCGGAGCATTTTTCCCATAAAGCAAATTTGACATATATATAGTCAAACAATCAAACAAAACCGCTCCGGTTATTTCACTTAACGAAGCAAAGACCTGTTCTGCATGATAAGGAGCTTCATGATTTATCCATCGCTCATCACGTCGTTGCCTATGCAAACGTACACGTTCTGCCATTTCTTCGTCTAATATTTCTGCTGTAGCTATATAATCACACTTGGGAGAATAATGCAATACATACCGTTCAGCAAATTCGCTTTTACCGCTGCGTGCACCACCAGTAACCAAAATTATTTTTCCGGGCATAAGTGCCTCCTTTCTTTTACTATAAAAAAATCTCCCCTAAGGGAGATTTTTAGCATCTACGCTAACTAACACATATTTATTTTTTGCATACAAAAAGCAAGCCTATCTCCCGTAGACTTTCTGCTTCGTAACAGGCAGGTCTCCTGGCTTAGCTTCTTTGCCCTCAGCGCCTTCCCAACTTGCGTCAGTGACATAATTGCTTAGGCTCCACTTACAGTAGCGGGACTGCTCCGGATTCTCACCGGTATTCCCTTTTCAGCAATGATTTCAATCATCACACCTGTCAAATTTTTCCAATAATATATATTCTACATTCAAAGAAAAAATCCTGCCAATAAATATCCAACAACTATTTTGTTTATTTTTAGAGAATACTTTTACCAATGCTCAGGCACTTCTTTAAGATTATCCATAATAAACATAATATAACTTACCTTACACATAAGTACATTCATATCATCATAAATCTCACTGGCAATATTTATTGTAGATTTTCCTTTATGTACTATTTCACTCTTAACTGTCAGGCATCCCATACTTCGTGAATTACTTATATAATCAATGTTCATATTCAATGTGGTACAAACTTTCCCAACAGAGGCACAGGTTATACCAGTAACACAATCTGCAAGAGCTGCTAAAGCACCTCCATGTACTCCCAACCAATGATTAGTATGCAAATCAAAATCTATAGGCATCTCCAATACTGCACTTCCGCACTGAATTTCCCTGATATTAATTTTCAAAGCTTTCATAAAAGGATTGCCGTCCCATATTTTACGAATAACATTTTCATATTCAGACATAAAATCATCACCTTTTCTTTAAAAATAAATATTCACGACAGTCATATAAAAAGGTATAACAACTAAACCGCCAATAATAGTAATAAAGCTTAATGCAGCTGCAAAACTACTGTCGCCATCATATTGTTTGCATACAATAGCCATCTGTGTCATCGCAGGCATTGCAGCCTGCATAGCAAAAACTTTTATCGAAATAGGGGCTACATTAATAAAAGGTACAAGAACAAGTACACAAACAGGACAAACTAAAAAGCGACCAACTAACCCAACCCAAATATCACGTTCAAAATTAAATTCTTTCAGTTTTATCTTACTTATTTCAATACCAATAAAAACCAGTGACAGCGGCGTTGTTAAATTGCCTACATACTGAAAACCACGTATCAGAAAACCAGGCAGATGAATATTAAAAACTATCAATAATATAGCCGCTGCAAATCCTATAAGCGGCGGAGACCATAATTTTTTCAGTACCTTAACAGAAAATATACAAGCACTCCTGTCTTCAATATCAGATACTATATTCTGTACCCCTAATGTCCAGAAAAAAATCAAATTAACCATATAATAAAGCATCACTGAAGGAATGCTTGCTTCACCAAACAAAGCCAAATTAACGGGCAGACCAATAAACATAGTATTTGCAATAAAAAAATTAGTTATAAACACACCACTTCTTCCCCGACGTATACGCAGTAATTTTGCTGTTATTTTCCCAATAATCATAGCAAGAAACATTGAACAAACAGGCAGCAGCATATCTGGAGCAAGTTCTGTAAGTCTGGCAAAAGTAAAATTTTTTGTAAGACTCGTAATCATATACAAAGGCAGAGATATATTTGTAACAAGTTTAGCAATGAGGCTGCTGATTTTATCATCAAACCAACCTTTTTTACTTAGAACATAGCCTATAGCAACTACAAATACAATCGTAAAGATACCATCCAGTGCTTGTAAAATAAAATCCAGCATTTTATCATCTTCTTTCGTAACGCACAACAAGGCTCGGCTGTCCCTACCGAACCTTGCTGTGCTAAATGGAGGAGTTTAGCAATACTGCTATGCATTTATTGTATGTCAAGGATATTTCCGATATACCATGCCCTAAAATATATCTTGTGGAAATTCCTTTTGTTCTAACAGGTATAAGGCTACTGTTACTGAAAGCAAATCTGCACTGCCTCCAGGACTGATACGCCTATGTTCAAAATATTTTTCCGCATCATTTATCGCAAGCCTGCCAGCAGAAGTAAATATACTGCCAAGCTGTAAAATATTTTCAGCAGTTTTGTGAAGCTCCAATAAAGTTTCATAATCTGTGCGCCAGACAACATTGCTGTCTTCAACAACAGTCATCAGCGATATTAATGTATGTATCAAAGCATCATTAATAGATGCCCCCCTTGCCATAGCATATCTTAATGCCGGCAGTCCCTTTTTTTCAATACTGGGAAATCCCTTTTCTACCTCTCCGCGAATACCTGTTATGCCATACTTGTTATAAAGTTTTTCACCAGCAGTTTTCGCAGTATGTGCGTTATTAATCAATTCTTTTTCTACTAATCCGCAAGTCATTTTCTTTATTAATGTAAGTAATGTTTCTTTTGCCAAGCCTTTATTCATTGCATAACCAGCTGCAGCACTAACTATGCCTCCAGCAAATAAAATACCACGCTGTGTATTTACGCCCTTTGTCACAAAAAGCATTTCTTTTTCTGCCTTAATCCCATAATTACGAATCTTGGGCAAAAGCTCTCGTATTCTGCCGTTATGCGCTTGTCCTATCTCTTGTAAATCATTAAAAGCTTTTCCCAAAACTGCTGAACTCATCATAAAGGTAAAAATGCTCATATCTGAATGAGAGCCATTTGAATATCTCGTAATAAGTCCAGGCTTAGGGTGTGTAACAACCTCAAGCAAAATCGCCTGTGTCATATATTGGCTAACTTTCTGTAAATCGGCATCAAATGGAGAAAGCTTGCAGGTATAAAATTTTTCTGAATTATATATTGCTTTATCCGTTAATTTCAGTATCAGTGAATTTTCGCTCATTATACCTACCAGCTTTCTCATGTTTAATAATAAATTTTTAATGATTAACCAAAAATTGCTTTAGTCAAAAAATAAAATACTGATGGAAAAGTCAGACAACCGCTGCCTGTATAAAAAGTAGCTGTCATAGCAGCATATGGCACCAGCTTAGGATTTACAGCAGCCATTCCAGCTGCTGTTCCAGAAGTTGTACCTGCTAAACCACCAAATACCATTGCCGATTGTGGATTATCAATGCCCAGCGCTTTAGCAACAAAAGGAGTAAAAATCATTACTGATAAAGATTTAACAACGCCAGCTGCAATAGAAATAGCAATTACTTCAGATGAACAGCCAAGAGCTGCACCAGTTACAGGCCCTACAACAAAAGTAGCAACACCTGCACCTATAGTTACCAAATCTTCCGGAGCAGTATACCCCATTGCATAAGCCACTACAACACCTGCAATCCAAGAGGTAAAAAGACCAAGAATTAATGACAAGACACCAACAAAACCAACCTTTTTAATCTCGCGCAAATCTGCACCAAAAGCAGTAGATACTATAGCAAAATCACGAAACATAGCACCGCCCATCATGCCTATGCCAGCAAATAAAGGAATACTTGCTATACCTTTACTGCCGCCGCCAATATAAGCTAATACTAAGCCAAACAGGATAGCAATGGCACTGCCATGAATACGCCCTTTAGAAAGACCGGCAAATTTATAAGCAATTAAATTTACAATAGCAATAATACAAAAGGCTAAAATTAAACCATTCGATTTAACTAATTTAGCAAAAATTGCAACCAAGTCCATAATTAATACCTCCTGTCTTTATTCTACTTAGACATTTTACTAAGTACAGGTATAAGAATAAATGCCAATGCAGAACCAAATAATCCGCCAATAAAGGCTACTGCACCGCCAGAAACAGCAGCTGCAACATTTTGAATGGAACTCATAGCAACGACAATAGGAATATACATTGCAGACCAAAAAGCAATTCCTTCTTGGCTTTTTTTATCAAGCCAGCCAGCGTCAATGCCCTTATTAGTTAAAATAATTAAAAATAACATGGCAAAGCCAACACCACCAATATTAGCTTTTACTCCCAACAACGCACCTAGAATTTCACCGATGAACTGTCCAGCTATAAAGCAGGCAGAAAGTAAACCAACACCATAAATAACCATAATATTCACCTCATAGTACAATTTTTTATTATTGCTGCCCCTCAAAAACGAAGGGCAGCAAAACAACTAAAGGCTAAGGCATTAGTCTTGGACTAAGCTTATTCTACGATAGCAACAACTTGACCGGCACTTACACGGTCACCAGGCTGTACTTTGTACTCCTTTACAACACCAGCAACTGGAGTAGGAACTAATTGTTTCATTTTCATTGCTTCCATAACAATTAACACGTCACGAACTGCAACAGTATCACCAACTTGTTTTTCAAAACGAACTATTTTACCAGGTACACGAGATTTAATTTCCATTTTTCTTACTCCTTAATTAATAAATTTCTGTCAGCAAACTTCTAACAAGATGTTTCTAAATATTGCATAACCTCTTTACGGCTTAACAAAGCCACATTATCTAAACTTTTTCCTAAGACTGTCTGTGTTTCCATAAATATTTCAGTCAACTTAACACCATAGCCATTTGGCAGCTCAACTTCAAAGTCAAGATTAATATCTTTACAGCTTGCTGATACAGCACGATAAAACTGAAGCAGCCTATTGTATCCAGACGGCTTAAGCAGCAAATCTATATCTGAATTTTCATCAGTATAAGGCAAACCTGTAACCATTTCCAAAGCAGCAGAACCAAAAACACCTATCTGCAAATCAAAAACTTCAGCTAATTCATAAATTTTCAAAACTTCTTTAATACATAGTGTTCGTGCTTCATGCGCATAAATATTTCGCTGCATAACTTCATATGGCGTCATAACAGCCACTATATCTTCAACGTCAGTAAAACAAGCTATACGAATTCTGTTCCCATCCAAACGCTGCGGATGCACAAAACCAACTGCTATGTCTTTAATCTCTTTTTCATTACGTCTAATAAAACTTGGTATATCAGTATTACCTTGAAGTATTTCTTTTATTAGCTGTAATTGGTAACCTGAATAAAGTTGTATAATCTGCTGTAAAATCTTGTTTTTTCCCTGCTGTGAAATAAACACAAGATTATGCCGTCTCAGTTGCGTTTTATCCATGTCGGGTCCGCCTTTGCTTTTTGTTGATAATCAAGCTGAGCTTGCAAAATGTCATCAAAAAATTGTGTTTTCCGAGGACCTTCAATGATAATGCCATTCTGCACACCAGCATTTACATAATCAGGCCGCAGCTCCAGCAAAGTATGGTCCGCTCCAGTAATAACATCAGGTGCCACCTTAACTATACGACTCTTGATACGCAAAATTGTTCTTGCTGCTCTGCTGAGAGTAACAGTTGATGTAAGTGTTGTAGCTTTAACAATCACTTCATATTCTGGATACGTACGTTCACGGCGATAAGTAATTATTTTTCCCTTGCTGTTACATATATGCCCACTATCCGAAACAGGAAAGCTATCTCCCATCGGCAATCCCCCAACTACCAATTCAAACATTTCCTGCCTACCAGAGCCAGATAGTTTTATCAATGATATATCTTCACGCACGGGAACCCCATCCATACACAACCAGCCAAATTCCTGACAGCCATATAAATCATGCACTTTTGCATTAAGTAAATTTTTTGCAGTCGGCAGCAGCTCTAAATCCAAAGGTGTTCCAGCAGTAAGCAAAATAAGATTTTTCGGCAGTTCATCAACAACTTCCATATTTTTAGCATCTTCCAAAGAAGCTCTAATAAAAGAAGATTCACCAATAACAGCTTTTGGCTGAAATTCATATAGGGCAGCAAGAAAAGCATCCCTGCTTGAACGTACTAAAAATCGCCATTCCAGACCATAATTCTTCAAAGCTTCACCACTGAAAACATTTACAAGCGGAGGATAAGTAACAAGAACTTTGTCCCCATATTTTAATCCAGCACGCTGTAAAACCTCATTAGAAGCTTTTATACGTTGCGGCAGCTCCGCAAAAGTTATACCTACAATATTCTGAAAAGCAGACGAGCCAGTAGTAAAAGTAAGATAAGCAAAATTAAGGGGAGTATGAACCTCTTCGATCGTATGGGCAGCAGTTGGTCCAGCAATACCTTTATCAGCAAGTGTCCTTCGCGGCATATCTGCAAATGCAGGAGCAGAACCAAACTCTTTAACCATTGAACTTATTTCAGCCAGAATACCTTTCATACTACCCCTTCTTTCTTAATCTTCTTAAGCGTTAATATATTTATCAGCAACTGCAGCAAATTCCTCATTCATTTTAGCAATTGCTTTCATTCTATGACTGCGTCCGCCACGAATATCTCCATCCAAACCACGTCCCCAAGGACCAAGTTCTTCATATTTACCAGCTGCTTTTAAAGCCTGCACATCTTTAATATGCTTTGAAATCATATCACGCATATCTTCAACCTTATGTACAATCTCTTTTACACCACCCAAGTTATAAAAGAAATTTACACCTGGTGCAAAAACAGGATTAACTTTTGCCAATTCTTCCAAACGTTCAATATCCATCTTAGTTATACGTGCAATAGAGGTCAGCGGCATTACATGAATCATCGTTCCAAATTCAGGAGACAAGGCTAAAATTTGATCAGCCTGTAATCCATGACACAAGAAAGCACCTGAAATTGCTCTGCCAATAACCATTGCCACAATAGGATGTCCAGCCTTTCTGGCTTCAGCAAGCGCAAGCTGATAACCTCCTGTTGCTTTATTCATGCCGGCAATTTCTTCAAGTTTTCCAGGACCATTACCCGGAGTATCTACAATAAGAACAATTGGACGTTTTGCAGTTTCCGGTTTATCCTTATCGGCTTCCATAGTTCTATATACAGCCGTAGCCATTTTATAGCCTTCTTCTAAACCAATTACTCCGCCAAAAACAACGGGGAAACGGTCATTGAAAGCATAAGCATCGTTAGCAATTACAGTTATAGTTTCATCTTTCAGCAGGGCATTGCCAACAACTGCACCTGGGCCATAATCTGCCTCAAACTCTGCTGTTCCAATTTTATTTTCTTCGAAGGAGCCTTGGTCTACAATCATTTCAATTGCATCACGACCACGACCAATCATAGTGTTATCCATTTCATCCATGTTCTTTACCTCCTTCTATCATGCACGAATTCTGCGTTTTACAACTTTAAGGAATTCTGCAACAGAAATTTCCGGCAGTTCGCTCGGATTATCATTTCCATAGTATTTCCATAAATCCATAGAATCCTTAGGCTGCATATCTGCAATCAATTTAACCAATCCCTGCTGCTCCTGAACAAGCTGCAAAGAACCAATGCGACGCATCTTCTCAATATCATCCATTGAAATATCAGCAATTTCAGTCAAAGCTGCTTTAAAAGCTGCAATAGTATCTTCAACTAAATAATTGCAATCTCCAATAATATATTTATGTTTTGCACCAGTTGTACGATATACTAAAGCTTTATTAGAAGCATCAAACTCATCTTTACCCATTTCCTGTTCAATAACTTCCGGACCAGTAAGTCCTATACGTCCTTCTTCATTCATAACAATGACATCAGTTGCAGCAGCCACAAATCCCATGCCGCCAAAACAACCAACCTTAGAACCAACAACAGCTGCTATCGGCAGAATATGACGGCAATCCTGTATAGCATCCATAACCTCAGCATGAGCCAATAAGCCAGCATTAGCTTCATGCAGACGAACACCGCCGGTTTCAAAAGAGATAACCACCATTGGACGGCGTGCAGCATAATCGCCAAGATGTACAGCCTTAATATCTTTAGCTGTTTTTAAAGCTAAACGCAGTGTATTAACCATTTTAGCTCCATTAACTTCACCAATAGCACCACCAATAAATTTACCCTCCATTGATACAACAAATACAGGATGCTTACCAATAAGACCAACACCAGTAACAGTACCGTCATCAAATTCAACAGCCGTACCTAAAACAGGCAGATGCGGACTTTCAAAGCTATCATGCGGATCTAACAGTTCAGTAAAAGTACCTTTGTCACATATTCCCAAAGCACGTTCACGAGCACTAGCATCAAAGAAGCTGCTATTTTCTAATTCATTCCAATTTTTCATTTTATTCAGCCTCCTTTGCAGTAGCTTCTGCCAAAGCCTGCCGCAATCTCATATATACAACAATAGGAGTTGCATTATCATCATTAATTTCTATAATAATATTGCCTACGCCAGTATCATTAATAAATTTACCCAGCATTTTTTCCCAAACAGCATCAAAACCTTTAACCGGAGTACAAATCTTTGCCTTAACCCTGCCGCCCAAATCAGCTTTAGTAAACATAACTTCCAAATCCCCTGAACCTGTTACTCCCATATGCGACCATTCAGGGTTAATAGTTTGGGTATTTGCAGATTCAAATTCAAATTCCAAATTTTGCAATGCCATTTTATGCTCCTCCTTTTACCAATTTCTGAATTTAGCAGGTGGATTATATAACCCACCAGACCATTCAACCAAATCATGTACATTTTTAGCAGCAAGCATAGAACGATTTGCACGGCTCATATCAATGCCCAAATCCTGCGGAGTCCTGATAATACCAAGTTCACGCAGTCGTTTAGTTTCTTTAGGATCAGCTTTCATACCAACTTCAGTAAATCCGGCTATACCACGAATAGCAGCTGTACGTTCTTCCATACTGCGGCATTTAGGTAAATAAGCAATTCCTTCCTCAGTAATAATATGAGTTAAATCGTCACCATAAATCATTACTGGTTCAATATCCAAATTTGCGTTCTGTGCCAGCTTAAACGCATCTAATTCCTCCACAAAGCCAGGAGCAAGTTTTTCACGGAATGTTTCTGCTAACTGTACAACAAGACGTTTACCGCGATGTACTGGTCCCCATAATTCTTTATTAAGTGCATATTCTTCTCCACATTTAAGCCATGCACCAGAAGAATGACGACGACCCTTAGGATCACAGCCCATGTTAGGTGCACCGCCAAAACCAGCTACTCTGTTTGCAGTAGCAGTTGAACTGTTGCCATACGGATCTATTTGCAGAGTACCACCAATAAACATATCAATTGCATAATGACCGGCAGTTTGAGAAAATGCACGGTTAGAACGCATAGACCCATCTGGTCCAACAAAGAATATGTCACTGCGGGCAGCTACATATTCTTCCATACCTAACTCTCCACCAAAACAGTGAACCGATTCTACCCAACCAGTTTCAATAGCTGGAATAAGAGTGGGATGCGGATTCAAAATGAAGTTTCTGCAAATTTTTCCTTTTAACCCAAGTTCTTCAGCATACGTCGGCAGCAAAAGCTCAATAGCAGCAGTATCAAAGCCAATGCCGTGGTTCAAAGAAGTTACTTCATACTCACCGTAAATGCCCTTAATAGCCATCATTCCTTTAAGAACTTGTGCATCTGTAATAAGTGCTGGATCACGAGTAAATAAAGGCTCAATATAAAAAGGTTTAGGAGATTGAATTACATAATCAACCCAATCACCAGGAATATCTACACGAGGCAGCTCATCAACAATTTCATTAACCTGTGCAATAACTATGCCTTGACGGAACTTAGTAGCTTCAACAATAGCAGGTGTATCTTCTGTACTGAAACCAGTAAATAAATTACCATTACGATCTGCTTTAGTAGCTGCTATCAAAGCGACACGCGGAGTAAGATCTACAAAGTATCTGCCATATAATTCTAAGTATGTATGAATTGCCCCAAGTTCCAGCTTTCCTTCCTGTAAAAACTGTGCAATTCTACCAGCCTGCGGCCCTGAAAAAGACATGTCCAGTTTTTTTGCTATGCCTTTTTCAAATACATCTAAATGTTCTGGTAAAGTCAATACAGACTGCACCATATGCAAATCATGAATTTTAGCAGAATCTACCTGACATAAACATTTAGCTAAAAAATCAGCTTGTTTTTGGTTGTTGCCTTCGATGTTCACCTTATCATAAGGCTTTATAACTGTTTCTAATAAAGAAACAGCATCTTTAGCATCAACGATTTTCCCTTCCTTAACCAGTGAAGCAGCATTCTTCATACGCTCCAAAGTGTCTTGTTTCAGAGTGTCCCACTCACGGGTAACTTTTTTAAACTCCATTATGGTCTCTCCTTTCTGAATTAAGAAAACCTCATATAATAAATCGGACAAAAAAAGAGAGAACAGCGCTTAACAGCAAACTCATTCTCTCTATCACCATTATACAATTTTAATAATTTTCAGTCCGACTATATATGCATTACACCCAGTCCTGCACGATCATGATTCGTCATATAGTGCAGTGCAGACTTACCAAACAAGGCAACCGCTATCCAATGTTCATTCCTCACAATAGCTATTTTCATAGCTAAACTGGCACTCGTGCTGACACTAACCAACAATCCTTTTTTAGCTTCTTCCGTTGCATGTATAACGGCATGGATATCATTGCTTGTTTTTTCAATCACATTTGAATTTAAGCAGGCTCCAATTACAGCTCGATTAATTTTTTCATTAAAATCATAAAAAGTAGTTTTTCCGCCTACTTCCGTTACTACTGCTTTTAGTCCTTTCTTTGCCACCATTTTTTTAATGCAATCTTCATCGTAGATGGTCTGCGTAAGTGCAAGCAGCATTGCTGCTGTTCCTGGACTGTTGATACTGTTTTCCAAAATATCCGGACTCTGAGCTACTGTCATATAAAAAACACTTCCTCTCCCAACTACATATCAGAAATCATTCAGCGTATACTTATTTCACCAAAGTTAAAGCTCTTACTCGTTCCCTGTGCAGCACACACCTGTAATGCACCTCGCTCATCTATATCAGTTGCAATACCTTGAAAAATAATTTTATCATTATCTTTTACTAATACATTTCTGCCTATAGTACAATTAAGCTCTCGCCATTTTTCTATAACAGCTAACACACCTTGCTTCAGCCATTCATCATACAGTTCAACAAATTTCATCATAATTTCACGCAAAACCTCCTGAGTAGTAAAAGATTTTTTTAAACTCTCATTCAGCGAAGCTGCGGTATTTCTTATCTGCGGAGCAAAGTCATCTGTTTTAAGAGCAACATTAACTCCTATACCAACAACTATATAATCAATATCGCCATTAATATCAAGCTGCAATTCTGAAAGAATTCCGCAGATTTTTTTATCTTGCAGAAGAAGATCGTTTGGCCACTTTATTTTTATGCTGTCCGTTTCATACAGCTTTCTCAATGCAAGTGTTACAGCAACACCAGCCAACAGGGTAATCTGTGCTGCATACTGCGGATCTATCTGCGGACGCAGAATAATTGTAAACCACAAGCCGCCAAGAGGTGAATTCCAGATTCGCTGCATTCGCCCATGACCATTTTCCTGCCGGTCAGCAACAATTACAGTCCCTTCAGGTGCCCCTAATGCTGCCGCAGCTGTTGCAGTAGTATTTGTAGATTTCAATACATCAAATTGTCGAAACTGTATTTTCATAAGAAACTCTCAATATATTATTTAACAAGACCAATGGTAGCAATAAACACACCGCAGGCAATAGCCGAAACAATTACACCGCCAATGTTTGCCCCCATTGCAACAGGAAGTACAACTGCAAAAGGATCTTCATCTTCAGCTGCATGCTGTGCAATTTTAGCTGTAGTAGGTACGCAGGATACCCCAGAAATACCCACAACTGGATTAAAGTCACCTTTCTTAAACCAGTAAACAATATATCCGCCAAGAATTCCAACTGCACCAGACACAGCCAAAGCTAAAATTCCCAGTACAATCAAGGGTGCAACTTTAGGATTCAGCAAGGTAGAAGCTTCACACAAAGTTCCAAGCAGTAATCCCAACATCAATGTACCTACATAAAGCAAAGTATTTTCAACCAAATCCTGATAAGGTACAATTTCTGCCTCCTTGATTGCCATTCCCAAGAAGAAAGACATAATCAAAGGAGCAGCCATTGGCAACAGCAAGCATAAAAGACCACAGCATACTAAGATAAAAATAAATTTCTTATTTTTAGGTACTTCCGGAGAATAGTACAAAATATCTTTGCCACGAAGGGCTTTTGGTATTAAAAGTTTTACCAGCCAAGGATAACCAGCATAAGTCAAAGACAAATACAGATAAGCAATTACAGATATAGGTACAAACAAATGCGGAGCAAGCATCAAAGAAGTAAATAAAACCATAGGCCCGTCCGCTCCGCCAATAGAAGCAACAGCTGCTGCCTCTGGAGGGGTCAGACCAAGATGTACACCCAGTACAAGTGTTGCAAAAGTTCCTGCTTCTGCAAATATAGCAATAATAATTGAAGTCCATGGATTTGCTAAAATAAAACCTATTTCACACATTGCCCCAACACCTAAAAATACTACGCAGGCAACTAAGCTGTTACTGAATGTCAGGTTGTAAATCGGCTGCAAAAAATTAATCTGCATAATATCAACCAATTTACCAGGGTCTGAAACCAAAGGATCTAAAAACAAGGTGCCAAGCTTACCGCCATCTAAAAACAGAACACCACAGTTGATACAAATCATACCAACTCCCATCGGCACCATAATCAAAGGCTCCAGCACACGTTTAAACCCTAAATAAGCTAAAATAAAACCAAAAACAATAAGTGCAATTCTAGCAACTGCTATTGTTGTATCCTGCACCATAAAAGATGCTATGCCAGGAAATAATTGTGCTACAATACCTGCATCCATAATTAATTCATTCCCCCTTCATCGTTACTGTTTCCCATCAATCTGTTAAGAAGAACTACTGCACCAATCATAACCAGAGCAATTGCAGCAGTAAATGCATAAGAAAATAATGCATAGAGTTCAACACTCATAATTAAGCTCCTTTCATTTTATACAACTTTCTTCAAAGAGATAACAAATGCAGGATATTTTACTGCGATGATTTCCGGACATCAGCACATATGAAAATATCCTTTTCTACATGAGCGGAAAAGGATACGTATACCCGAAAATATATCAGATAACTCGTATACACTCCGTCTCTCGCAGAAATATATAACATGATCAAGGCTGCGATCTGACTAAACTTCTCTCTCATACACTCTTAATTTTAGAAGCATCACAGTGGCGTGACCGTAGCAGATTTGCACTGCTTTCCCTAATTTACCCTGCCATAGGCAGGCACCTCAATCAGTCTTTATTGATTTATATTGTACTAAAAATATACTAAATCTATTTAGTAATCAATAAGTACATAAAAAGCAAAAAAGACTGAGTAAAATTTCTCTCAAATTCACTCAGTCTCCATTATTCAGTTGCTTGAAAATCTAAATTCTCTTATATCCCTTATTTAAGCTCATTCTACATTATTATCTGTAGTTTGTCAACTGTTTATATATGTTTTTTTGAAAAATTTTAAACATATCAGCAGTTTATTTTACGTAAAAAACTCTATTAGGTTTACGGGCAGCAGCAGCAGGAATATTTCCATCAATATAACCAAGAATACAATGGCCTACTCCCTCATACTCACCCTCAATGCCCCATTCTTTTAACAGCTGCTTACCATAATCTGTATCAAACTCTTCCTTCGCCCGATTAATCCAGCAGCTTCCAAGACCAAGTGCATATGCTGCCTGCAGCAAATTTCCCATAACAAGACTGCCATCATACGGTGTATGCTTACTGCCTTTAGGTCCAAGTACAATCAATACAACCGGAGCTCCATAAAACGGATCTACTTTTGCTCCTAAAATTTCACGATTCATCTGAGATAATTTATCACGCATAACCTTATTGGTTACAGCAACAATAATAATACTTTGAGTACCATGTCCACTTGCAGCATATAATCCTGCTTCTATCACCTGATCTATAAGTTCCTGTGGGACCATATCAGGTTTATATTTGCGTATACTTCTGCGTTCCTTTAAAGCTTCTAATTCTGCATTCATTAAACTTCACTCCTTGTTTTCAATATTATAATGATTATAGATGTTCTTTGTTTATCTACAGATATCCTGCTAAATATAAGAAATCTTTGTAAAATTTCAGTCTATTTATAAAGCAAATAGGGGAATACCTGTTGTGCAAAAGCTGCACATTCCTGTTTCCAGCGTAAAAAAGTTATTTCAGGACTATCACCATCACGCATACTGCTTTCACCCAAAGCAATATCAATTTTATAGCCAGACTGATTATAGTCTCTTTCCGGAGTCATTATTTTATCTGAATAAAGCTTACGAAAAGTATAATAAATCTGATACTGTAACTCTGCTGCATTTATGTTCTGCTTATCTAAAAGATAAATTTCTACACCCTGGACAAGCTCACCGTTATAAGCCCCATAACGAGGTATATAACTAACTGCCCTAAAAGCTACTCCAGGTAAATTTAAAGTATCAAGTGCAGCTTTAACCTGTTGTCCATCAACAAAAGGAGCACCTATAAAGAAAAAAGGTTTTGCCGTACCAACTCCAACAGAAAGATTACTATCACCACAGACACCAGTTATTCCATAAAGTATGGCTGTATCAACAGTAGGAATAAGAGGAGAGGTCATAACCCATGGCAGCTTTGTATCATACCACAGCATAGAACGTTTCCAGCCAGTCATCGGAATAACCTCCAATTGACAGTTTATCTTCTGGGTGCTGTTTATATAACGAGCAAATTCACCTATTGTCAATCCATGTCTAAGAGGAAGCGGATATAAACCAATAAAGCTTTCATTTCCTTTTTTTAAGACTGGTCCCTGCATTGCTCCGCCCAAAGGATTTGGTCTGTCTAATATAATTACATACTTTTTCTCTTTTGCACAGGCTTCCATTATATAAGCTAACGAGGAAAAATATGTATAGTGTCGAATCCCTACGTCCTGAATATCAACTACAACTGCATCAATATTTTCCAGCATTGCCTTTGTTGGTCTGCGTGTCGCTCCATAAAGACTGAATACAGGTATTTTTTGATATTCCTGCTCTGAAACATTTTCTCCAGCAGCAATAGCTCCAAATAATCCATGTTCAGGCACAAAAACAGCATTAAGCTGATAACGCTCCTTTACTAAATCTACACTGCTGCGTAAATATCTGTCTACGCCTGTCTGATTAGTAAACAGTGCAATACGTTTGCCAGTCAGTATCTCCTGGAAAATTGGTTCATCTAAGCGTTCAACTCCCAATAAAAACTTTTCTTTACATTCTGCATTATAAGAAAAAAGCAACAGCAAACTAACCAACAAACAAAATATCCTTTTCATCTATAACCTCTCAGTCTACACAAAAAGCACCGGTTCAAAAACCGGTGCTATAATTTTTACAGCTGTTTAAGCAAAAAATCTTCTGCTGCCTTTAACTGTACATCAACAGCAGCATTTTCTGGCAATTCTACCTTTACATCTGGTTCAATACCTACATTATGAATAGATACACCAGATGGAGTATAATAATTTGCTACTGTAATTTTTACTGCTGTACTGTTGTCTAGTCTATAGACAGACTGTACACTGCCTTTGCCAAATGTTTTTACACCAAATAAAGTACCACTCTTAGTATCTTTTACAGCTCCAGCAACAATTTCAGCAGCACTTGCACTGCCATTATCCACCAATACCGCCAAAGGATATTTTATCTCTTTCAGCTCAGAATATTCCACATACTTATTACCAGCTTTATCAATTACGGAAACAATAGGGCCTTTAGGTACTAGCTTACCTGCAACCTGCACACCAGCATCAAGAATTCCGCCAGGATTACCGCGCAAATCAAGAACTAAGGCTTTCATTCCCTGCTGCTCCAATTCTTGATATTTTTTCACAAAATCAGCACCAGTGCTTTCGTTAAATACAGCTATACGTATATAGCCTATTTTATTATTCGAAAGTAACTGACCTCCAACTGAAGGATTCTTAATTTCAGCACGTATAACCTTAACTTTTCGCAGACTGCCATCTTTATCTTTAAGTTCCAAAGTAACTTCAGTTCCCTGCTTACCACGAATTGCATTGGCAACCTGCTCCATATTCAGATCACGTGTATATTTATCATCTATTGCCGTAATAATATCCCCGCTTTTAATACCAGCCAAGGCTCCGGGATTATCCTGCAATGCCGAGATAACAACATAATCATCTCCACGTTTACCGAAAACTATACCTATACCGCCAAAAGTTCCTTCTGTCATTTCACTAAGCTGATTATAATCCTTACGGTCAAGATACACGGTATATGGATCTCCAACAGCTTCTACCATTCCTTTTATAGCTCCGTCAAACAGCTTATGATTATCAAGCTCTCCATTGTAGTTACGTTTTAAAAGATTCATTGTACGCAAAAAGCGAACTGATTCAGAAGCACTGCCAGTCAACCTGTTAAACAGAACTGCTTCTGCTGCAACTACAGTCAGAACAGTAACCACAGCTGTTGCCAAGCAACAAGCTGCTGTCTGCCATTTTTTTCTACTTATCAATCTTTATGCCTCCGTTTGCTGTCATCAGGGTAAATAATTCAAAGGCTCTGTCAATTCCCCATGCAAGCGCACTTCAAAATGACAGTGCGGTCCGGTAGAATACCCAGTACTGCCGGCATAAGCAACAACCGTTCCTTTTGTTACATATTGACCTTCATTAACATTTAACTCTGAATTATGTGCATACAAACTTACAAGTCCACTACCATGATCAATCATAACGCAGTTTCCATAACCACCAAGCCAGCCGCTGTAAACTATAGTTCCACTATCAGCTGCATGAATCGGTGTACCTGTATCAACAGCAATATCCATGCCACTGTGATACTTGGTCGTTCCAAAAATAGGATGCGTCCTCCAACCATAATAAGAGGTAATCGGCCCTGTACACGGCCACATAAACTTTCCTGTGCCGCCACTTTCTTCGGAAGCACCGCCACCATTATTTTCTAAATTACGCAGCATCGCAGCAATATTTTCAGAAATTGCCAGCAACCTATCATATTCTGCCTGACTGGACTGTTCATCTTCCTGTGCTTTATAAAGAACCTGTGCTCTTTGCTCACGCAATTTATTTACTCTGCTCTTCTTAGCTTCCAACTCTGTCTGTGTAGCCTGTATTTCTTTCATTTCAGCTGCTAAAAGTTTCTTACGACTATCTATTTCGTCAAGATCTTTTTTCAACTGATCCAACATTGCCAAATCGCTGCTGATAATTTTTTGCAGCAAATACATACGTGAAGAAAAGTCACTAAAATCTTTAGCACCCAAAAGCACATCCAGATAATTTATCTGTCCATTAATATAAATATCACGCAAGCGCTTTTGATAAATATGTATTCGCTTATCTACTTCCTGTTGTTTTTTTGTCAGTTGTAATTGATTATCATCAATCTTTTCCTGTAGCCTATTGCTTTTTTGCTGTAATTCATTAGCTTGTGTCTGCAAAGCATTCAAACTGTTCATAACTTCCGAAAGCTGTGCATTAGCACTTTCGGCTCTCTGCCGCGCAGCAGCCTTACGTTCCTGCATTTCCTCCATCCTCTGGCGGACATTATTCAACTCAGCACGCTTATCATCTGCACTGTCAGCGAAACCAGTAGCTGCACACAACGGCAGCACTGTTACACAAAGTGCCAACAATACAGCAATAAGTTTTTTCTTCTGCATTCTGCCGCCTCCTTCAGACACGTAAGAACTTACGCAGAGAAATATAACTGCCTAACGCACCTATTGCCGTTCCCGCTGCCAACAGAAAAACAGTTGTGTATATCAATAGCGGAGATGCAGGCAGCAGAGGCAAAAATGCCAACGTTGCATGAATTTTAGCCAAAAGAGCTGAATACATACTGTTAATACATATTGAAGCAATTACCGCACCAAAAAATCCCAATGTCATTCCTTCAAGCAAAAACGGCCAGCGAATAAACCAATCCGTTGCACCTACATATTTCATGATTACAACTTCTTTACGGCGTGCAAATACAGTAAGACGTATAGTATTAGAGATAATAAATAAGGTAGCCATGGCTAGAAAAATAACAAGTATAATACCGCCAAAACGCAGAATTTTGGTTAAAGAAAATAAATGCTCCACAACTTCTTGTCCAAACTTAGCTGTTTCCACTTTGGGTAACTCACCGATAGCCGGCGTAATAGCTTTAATACGCTCAGGAGAGTCAACCTGAACATCAAAGGAATTAGGAAAAGGATTTTCTTTTCCTAAACTGTTCAGCAGTTGTTCCTGATCTCCAAGACGCTCTTTAAAACGTATTAATGCTTCTTCCTTACTTACCGCAGTCACCTTAACAACTCCAGGCATTTCTTTCAGCTTAGTTTCTACAGCATTCAAGGTTTCTTCGCCTGCATCATCCTGCATATAAACAGATATTTGAACCTGACTTTCCAAATATTTTGCTAAATTATTGGTATTAAGAAAAATAAGCAAAAACATCCCTAAAACCAATAAAGATACAGCTACAGTAGATATGGAAGCAAAACTCATAAATCCATTGCGCCTAATAGATTTATAAGTTTCCTTAACAAAATATTCTTTCGTACTAAAGCTCATATCCATATACCCCGCTCGCTTCATCACGGACAATCTGTCCATTTTCAATCGCTATAACACGTTTTCCCATATTATCAACAATTTCCTTATCATGCGTAGCCATAACAATAGTTGTGCCAGTATCATTTATTTCTTTAAAAATTTCCATAATATCCCAGCTGGTCTCGGGGTCAAGATTACCTGTAGGTTCATCAGCAATAACCAAAATGGGATCATTTACTATAGCCCTGGCAATAGCAATACGCTGCTGCTCACCGCCGCTAAGCTCATTAGGATAAGCATTGGCACGATGCCGCAAACCTACAAGCTCCAACACATTAAGAACTCTTCGCTTGATCTTACGGTGCGGAGTTTCAATAACCTGCATTGCAAAGGCTACATTTTCATAAACAGTACGATCTGGCAACAAACGATAATCCTGAAAAATAATTCCCAGTTCACGACGCAAATAAGGAATTTCTTTTGGATTCAGTGATAAAATATCCACACCATTAACAAAAATGCTGCCCGCAGTCGGTAAAACCTCACGGAACAGCATTTTGATAAAGGTAGACTTACCAGCACCGCTAGGTCCTACAACAAAAACAAATTCGCCAGGCTCTATATGTACATTGACATCCCGCAAAGCTTTAGATCCACTAGGATAAACCTTGCTTACATCAACCATTCTCAGCACTACCCTCAATCTCCTCTCAAACCACGTCACTCCAAAAGCTTAAATGCCTCCTGTGCATTCAGCAAAGCCTTATCACGAAGCTTATCCAACATCCCATGTACAGTGTTTTCTGGCGATAATGCTTTATGTGCAGCATCAACAACCTGAGCAGACTGTAAGCTGTCGACATGACCAGCACTGATTCCATTGATATCCTTAACAAAACCATCAATTTTAGGATCATAGGAAACCGCCACAAAAGGAAGCTCCATTACCGCAGCAAAAATTAAAGCATGAAGTCGCATCCCTATCAGCAGATCAAAATTTCCCATAAGCGATAAGAACTGCTCAGTATCACAATCCGCTTCAAAAACTGTACTGTTAGTTTGCTGCCCCATAAATTTCTGCAAACGCTTACAAGCCCCTACATCAACAGTGTACTGCAATGGCAGAAGTACAATATGTGCTTGATATTCCTGTGCCAATATATCTGCTGCTTTTGCCAACTCCAAAAGATATCTGTCATCGTCCTGCCAATGACGCACACTTATCGCTATAAGCAGCTTATCTTCAGGTACATGAAAATCCACAAGCAACTTTTTACCTTTATCCTTGCTTTCCTGCGGCAGTGTAAGTACAGAATCAGCTGTCAGCTGAACTTTTTCTGTCGGAACACCTATACGACGCAGCTCATAAAGCGAGTCCTGATCACGAACTGTTATAAGATTAACGTGGCTGCAAACCAATTTAGTAAGTTTACGCAGGAAACGACTATGTATAGGCCCTATTCCCTGGCCAAACAGCATAACTTTTTTATTGAGAACGATACCCAAAGCTAAAATAGATAAATAATACAGCAAACTGCGTTTACTTGTAATATCCTGCAAAAGACTCCCGCCTCCACTTAAAAGCAATTCACTCTTTCGTAAAGTAGTAAATATTTCTATAAAACTGAAACGATGAATAGAATTAACCTTATATTTTACAGCAGTTACAACAGGATTACCCGAAATCACAGTCAGTTCCACAGATTTTTCTGTATTGCGTAAAGCTTTAACGATTGCAGTCAGCATTGCTTCATCTCCGGCGTTAGCAAACCCATAATATCCGGAAATCACAATCTTACTCATTATTCAAGGTATCTCCTTCTCAATTTCTTTACCAACGGCAATAACGAACCTATAAACAAAACTCCTAATACACCGAATAGAATACCTACAAAATAACCATCAACTGCTCGCATAAAACTCATCATGACTGGTGTACGCATATGGCAGAAAGTCTGTACTAAACTTCCTTGTCCGATAACAGCTGCACATGTCAGAACAAATTGCCACCAACGCGGTGCACAACGATAAACCGCTAAAACCGTCAGGAAAAAAGCAGGATGTCCTATCATAAATTCTTTTTCACGAGGACGAGCATACATAACCTGCTCCAAAAAAGCACGCATCTTCAATTCTATTGCAGGAACAGGTACACCACCAGTGTGTCCGCTGCGACCAACAAAATAATAAGCAACAAACAGGAATACGAAAAGTACAGCTACATGACGAAAGGTTAAGCCTGTATCTAAAAGACCATTAAAGCGTATCCATAATACGTGCAGTCCTCTACCCACTACATGCAGTAAATCGTAACGCTTTATAAACAGCACAGCAGTTAAAAGTACTGGCAGAATAAAGGTCAGCTTAACACCTCGATAAATGTCTATTTCCAACATAAAACGACTGTCTGTCAAAATAGCTGACAAAAAAGCTGCCCCTATTAAAGATAAAATCACTGCTAAAGCTAACTGCCATACTGCCTTTATGCAAACAACCAAAAGAGAATGTTTGTCCGTTTTATTTTTATCCCAGATTCCAAAAAGCACACTCATTGAAAGTACAGGGAAAACAGCAGCCGCAGCCAACGCCAACAGCTGACGTGTTAATAAACCTCGTCCCACAAAAAGCAGCAACAAACATACAGCTGAAAAAAATCCCCATAAGCCTAACTGCTGCTTAAAACTAAAGCTGAACAATAAATTAAGATACAGTACAACACCGGCAATAATTGCCAAAAGCACTGGAATAAAAGTTACTTTTGCAGGAAAATACGGCTTAAAGTCACCAGTCTGATTAGCAGAAAAAACACCAGCACTGCCAATTTGATAACCTCTTGCCTCTACGCTTGCCTTAATATCACGAACATAACGCAAATTGGTTTTCAAAATATCCTGACCATTTTCTGGCATCAGAAACGGTCGAATATAATTTACTCTTATATTGCGTTCTTCATCTGTCAAAGCCCATCTACGCAGAGCTTCACCTACACTGATTTTCTTCTGCTCAGTAGGGTCTATAACATAAGAACGTGCAGCTTTATAATTATTAAATTCTGCTAATGGAAGCAGACCATCAATTTTAGCAAACTGTAACTGAGTATAATGCTCCAGCATCACCAGCGTCATTTCGTTTTCCTGCATTCGTTCTCCAAAATGCTTTATCTTATTCGGATAACCAACAACTTCTGTTCCGCAAGGCATAAGTGCATGTACCTGCACACCCGACGCTTTAATTCTGCTAAAAACGTGGTCAATCTGTTCATTGGTAACATCAACATAATTCTGCGGACGAACAATGACATTAAAACCCATAGCCGCAACATTTTGTATATCCTTAACTGAAAGCCCTAAAGGTGCCTGCAGCAATCCCTGCGGCTCATCATAACGCCCTTCAGGCAGGGGAACTGTGTTACCTTTAACTTTTATGATTCGCGGACTATCACTTACAATTTGTACTCTGTCTGCTCCATAACGCAGATACAAATCCTGCTCTACATCAGCTAATACAGAACTATCTGTACCAGCAGCTATATAAGCTGCATTTTCCTCTAAATCTTTAGTAGAAACAGCAGCAAATACACCTTTATCAGCTCCAAGAACTGCTGCCTGACGTAATTCACTGCCAACAGCAGTCTGAATTTCACCTTTTTTCGTCAAACGTTCCAGTGTGGTATCAAAAATCATCAGCGAGTTGATACCAGCCTCTTTAAACTGAAGTATCACGTCTTCTTCCGGCAGGCCCTGCAAAGCAGCTACTTTACGCAAGCCTTCATATTCCATAGCCATTTCAACAGTATTATTCCGCTGTTCAATATCATGACGAACACAGTTTAACCACAAAGCAAATACAAGACCAACAGCAATCACTAGTATCAGCAATGGATTATATTGGCTTTTTATAAACTTCACCGTTTACAACCTCGCTTTATCAGACCTTTTTCTGCTGACTGCGCAGATATGCTTCAACAAAAGGCATTAAATCTCCATCCATAACTGCCTGAATATTACCTGTTTCAAAACTTGTACGATGGTCTTTAACCATAGTATAAGGCTGAAATACATAAGAACGAATCTGACTTCCCCATTCAATATTCTGATAATCACCTGCTAAGTCGCTTACCAAAGCATCCTGTTTAGCCTTTTCATATTCATATAATTTTGCACGCAGCATCTGCAAACAACGTTCGCGGTTCTGAATCTGTGAACGCTGATTTTGACACTGAACAACAATTCCAGTCGGTTCATGTGTCATGCGTACTGCCGAAGAAGTTTTATTTACGTGCTGACCGCCTGCACCACTGGCACGATAAGTATCAACGCGTACTTCGTCCATATTGATGTTAACTTCAACGTTGTCATCCAATTCAGGCATAACATCCACTGCTGCAAAAGATGTATGACGGCGAGCATTAGCATCAAACGGCGAAATACGCACTAAACGATGTACACCCTTTTCAGATTTCAAAAAACCATAAGCATTATGACCATTTACCTGAATAGTAGCACTCTTAACACCAGCCTCATCGCCTGGCTGATAATCAAGCATTTCCAAACTAAAACTATTTTGCTCTGCAAAGCGAGTAAACATACGCAGAAGCATACTTGTCCAGTCCTGTGCTTCCGTACCGCCAGCACCTGCATGCAGTGTCAAAATAGCATTATTGGCATCATAGTCACCGCTTAAAAGCATACCTAATTCTAAATGTTCAAGTTCTGCACGACATTGCTCTAACAGCTCATCCATTTCCGGAATAAGGCTTTCATCATTTTCTTCTGCTGCCAGTTCCTGCATAGCTTCCAAATCGCCCACGCTGCTGCTCAACTTGTGAAATCCATCTACTTCTTCTTTTAACGAATTAACATCCTGAGCAATTTTTTGAGCTTTATCAGGATCATCCCAAAATGTAGGATCTCCCATTTTATGTTCTAATTCTGCAATACGATCTTCTTTGACAGCAATGTCAAAGAGATCCCCTCATTTCCTCTAATTTTGCTTGCAGATTAGCGATTTCAGGTTTATATTCTTCAATCAACAAAATTCATCACAACCTTTCCTTCAGCAAATATTAGTTAATTACTGCTGTAAGAGCTATATGATGTAACTTCTTACAGCAGATTTTGAGAAAAACTTATGCTTTTTCTCCCGGTTCAGCATTCAGCTGTCCCTCATCTCCTTCAGGAGTAGGATTGTTGGTAGATGCACTCTCCAAATGATCTTCAACCTGCGGCTGAGTTATAACGTTAACACGATAAATATAACGTACAACATCATCCTGAATAGCATCAATCATAGCCTCAAACATATCATAAGCTTCAAATTTATATTCAACCAAAGGATCTTTCTGACCATATGCACGCAAGCCAACGCCTTCACGCAGCATATCCATAGCATCAAGATGTTCCATCCAATGATTATCTACAACTTTAAGCATAACAAGATTTTCTAATTCACGCATTAATTCAGGTCCAATAGCATCCTCACGTGCCTGATAATTTTCATCTGCCACTTTCTGCAAATATTCTGCTAATTCCTCACGACTCAAATTCTGCAAATATTCAACAGTCAGCAAGCCTCTGGGGGCATAAAAATCTTCAGCGTAATTTATCAAAGCCTGCAAGTCCCAATCCTCAGAATAAACCTCAGGCGGAGCATACATAACCATAGTACGTTCAACAACCTTGTCAACCATTTCTTTAATTGTAGAACGCAAATCCTCCTGATGCAGAATCTTATGGCGTTGGGAATAAATAACTTCACGCTGCTGATTCATAACATCATCATACTCAAGAACGTGCTTACGAATACTAAAGTTACGTGCCTCAACTTTCTTTTGAGCATTTTCAATAGACTTTGTAACCAGCTTATGCTCAATAGGCTCGTCATCCTCCATGCCAAGCTTATCCATAATGCCAGCAATATTATCACTGCCAAACAGGCGCATCAAATCATCTTCCAAGCTAAGGAAAAAGCGAGAAGAACCGGGATCTCCCTGACGGGCACAACGACCGCGCAGCTGATTATCAATACGGCGGCTCTCATGACGTTCTGTACCAATTATATGCAGTCCTCCAAGTTCAGGTACACCTTCGCCAAGCATAATATCAGTACCGCGTCCCGCCATATTGGTGGCAATAGTAACAGCACCATACTGACCAGCATGAGAAATAATCTCTGCCTCTTTCTCATGGTACTTAGCATTCAATACATTGTGAGGAATTCCACGGCGGTTAAGCATGGCACTCAATTCTTCTGATTGTGCAATAGAAGTAGTACCTACCAAAACAGGACGACCAGACTTATGACATTCTTCAATTTCATTGACTGCTGCCTTATATTTTGCAATACGTGTTTTATAAATAACATCAGGATAATCAACACGAATCATCGGTTTATTGGTAGGAACAACTACCACCGGCAGATTGTAAATTTTCTGGAACTCCTGTTCTTCAGTTTTAGCAGTACCAGTCATACCTGCCAGCTTTTTGTACATACGGAAGTAATTTTGGAAAGTTATAGTAGCCAAAGTCTGACTTTCACGCTCTACTTTTACTCCCTCTTTTGCTTCAATAGCTTGATGCAGACCCTCAGAGAAACGACGACCAAACATCAATCTGCCTGTGAATTCATCAACAATGATAACCTGACCATCTTTTACAACATAATCACGGTCACGATGCATCAACGCCTTGGCTTTTAAAGCACACATAATCTGATGAGAATAGTCTACCCCATGCTCATTATCATACAGATTAGCAATGCCAAGCATTTTTTCAGCCTTAGCAATACCTTTTTCAGTAGGTGCTACCTGTTTCTGTTTTTCATCAACAGTGTAATCTTCTTCCTCAGTCATATTATTCACAACATGAGCAAGAACCTTATATAAATCAGTAGATTTTTCACCAGGACCGGAAATAATCAGCGGTGTACGTGCTTCATCAATAAGAATACTATCAACTTCATCGACGATACAATAATTCAGCTCACGCTGTACCATCTGGTTTTCATCAACCACCATGTTATCACGCAGATAATCAAAGCCAAATTCATTATTTGTACCATAAGTAATATCCGCAGCATAGGCAGCCTTGCGATCAGGAAAATCCATATCATGTACAATCAAGCCTACGTCCAAGCCTAAAAATTTATAGATTCTACCCATATCTTCACTGTCACGCTTAGCAAGATAATCATTGACAGTTACTACATGTACACCTTTTCCAGTCAAAGCATTCAAATAAACCGGTGCAGTAGCAACCAAGGTTTTACCCTCACCAGTACGCATTTCAGCAATTTTACCACGGTGCAGAACTACACCGCCAATCATCTGTACATCAAAATGACGCATACCAGTAACGCGTTTAGAAGCTTCACGTACAACAGCAAAAGCTTCTGGTAAAATATCATCCAATGTCTCGCCTTTTTTCAAGCGTACCTTAAATTCTCCAGTTTTAGCGGCAAGATTAGCAGAACTAAGTCCTTGCATATCCTTTTCCAGAGAATTGATCTTATCTACGATTAAACGAATGTTCTTGATTTCTTTCTCATTGGGATCACCAAAAATTTTCTTTAAAATGCCTTCGAGCAACACGATCACTCCTTAAATATATGGTGCAGTAAAAGAATATACACCTAATTTTAAATTATAACAGAATTTGTGCTAAAAAGCAAAAAGCACGGGAATAAATCCCATGCTTTTTTGTGAAACTTAAGTTAAAAAATATTAGTTATTTCAATTCAGGACTCAGCAAACCATACTTACCGTCTTTACGGCGATATACAACGTTAGTACTGCCTAAATCAGGATCGAAGAATACAAAGAAATCATGATTCAGCAGATTCATTTGCAAAATTGCTTCTTCCGGCGTCATTGGATGCATAGTAAAACGTTTATTCTTGATAATCTCAAATTCACCTTCATCAACAGATGCAGGATGTTCTGCCGGTGCAGACGGTAAATCTGCAAAATTGCTGTATTTCCGTTTCATTAAGCGAGTTTTATACTTATGAATCTGACGTTCTATTTTCTCTACAACCAAATCAATAGAAGAATACATATCTTTCGTAGTTTCCTGAGCTCTCAGCAAAATTCCGCTGGCTGGAACTGTAATTTCTACAATATGATTACCTTTCTCAACCTTGAGCACTGCGGAAATATCACCAACAGTTTTAAACTGCTTAGTAACCTTGGTAATTTTCTTTTCCACATACTCTTTCAAAGCCGGAGTAACCTCAATGTTTCTGCCTTTTACATTTACGCTCATAATACATGCCTCCTTTGGTATGTCGCCAAATACTTTTGGTGCTACCATTTTTCTAACAAGGGTTCGGCTTAATCCCTTTGCTTTTATATTTCGCTGTTCAAGAAAAAACTCCTGCTTTCCTTTGCAAAATTCAAACTTTTGTCGCTGTTCTATCATTAAACTGTTACATTTTTACAAAACACGTTTCGTTATTTGTCCACAATTCAAAGAACTGTTAAATCAAAAATTTTAAAGAAAGCCTAAGCAGCAGAACATCTAAACATTTCTTAACCAATGTTACAGAAACACGTATTAACTTTACCTGAAAAATATAGTCTTCATCTATACTTTCTTCAAGTAATAATCTCTACAAAAGTTTTTCTGCCCACTCGGTCTCTTTAAAGCCAGTAATTACCTTATCATCTGCTACAATCAAAGGACGTTTCACTAACATTCCATTAGTTGCTAAAAGCTGCAGCTGTTCATCTTCACTCATAAGCAGCAGCTTGTCTTTGAGTTTTTGTTCCTTGTACAATAATCCGCTGGTATTAAAAAATTTCTTCAGCGGCAATCCGCTTCTTTCATACCATTCTTTTAATTCTTCATAAGTAGGATTAGCTTCTACAATATGACGAGCAGTATAAATTACATCATGCTCATCTAACCATTTTTTTGCTTTTTGACAGGTAGAGCATTTGGGATATTCAATAAACAACATAATATAAAACCTCCTTGCACTTATATAACTTCAAAACCGCAATCGCATTTGATACCAAACCACATTGCCATGCACTGATGCAGAAACCCCTTCATTTACAAAGCCAAATTTTTCATAATAATGTAAAAGTCTTTCCTTGCAAGTAAGTACAACGCCTTCACAACCATTCTTACGTGCTTCTGCAACAATATGCTTAATAAGCAAACCAGCATAACCCTTGCAGCGATACTGCGGCAACACATTCAAGCCAAAAATCATCTGCCATCGTCCCTGCGGCTTATGCAGCGAAGCATTCTCATACATAAAATCTGATAAATCAGCATCATCAGTTCGCATACCATCTATAAAACCTATAAAATTTTCATTTACATATAAAAGCCAAAAGCAATCTGCATAATATTGCAGTCGCTCCTTAAAATCCATCTCAGAAGCTGCTTCTACCGCTGGAAAGCACACTGCTTCTATTGCAGCAATTGCTGACAAATCATTTATAGTCGCATTTCTAATTATCATTTTGCCTCTTATTTAATAACTCCTTGATTTCTGCTAAATCCTGCACAAAATAAATTCCTTGCTGCTTTTCCTCACTGGATAATCCCATAACTGTCATATGTGATAAAAGCATTTTTAAACCATCATAATAACCATGCAGATTATATAATATACAAGGTGCTGTAAGCTGCTTCAACGAAACCTTGCTCATAACCTCGCTGATTTCTTCAAGAGTACCAGTCCCCCCAGGAAAAGCAATAAATGCATCTCCTAATTCAATCATCTTTGCTTTTCGCTCTGCCATATCCTTAGTCACAATAAGCTTAGTGATAGCAGAATATTCGAAACCAGCATCAATAAAAAACTGTGGTTCAACGCCAATAACCTTACCTCCTGCAAGCAGCACACTCTCTGCCACTTCGCCCATCAAACCGCATTTCGAACCGCCATAAACAAGCGTATGATTATTTTCGCCAATCCACGAACCTAGCTCACGTGCTGCAACCTTCAAATAATCTGCTTCTGGTTCACCAGCACCAAGATAAACTGTTATATTCACACACTTCACTCCTAATTATCATAGCTTTTTGATAAATGTTTATCAAAATTTCATATGCTGCAAAACTTTAGTGATTTGCAGCATATATAAAATTCATAATACTTCATATACAGATATTATATTCTAAATCAGGAACAATTGCGATATCATTTTATAAAAATCTACCATTTAAATATTAGATTGGATATGAACATAAAATACTAAACACATATCATTTATCTCTAAACTATTATTTATTTTTAAGTTATTTTGTTTTCGAACACATTGATTCTACTTATTTTTCTCCATAATTTATTGTTCTCATTAATTCATCCTTAATCTTCAATTTTTCAAATTCCTTTGCATTCTCCGTATGAATAGGGTATATACTTTCTCTCGGTTCTACTGCATTAATAACATCCGCTATTAAAGCTGCTGTTGCGTGTCCGCTTGTATGCATATATTCAACATGCCTGCAAGAATCTAAAAATTCCTTCCATTCTTTGTTATATGCTTTATGTTTTGGATTTAGATAACCATCCCACATAGAATATACAACTATCGGTTCCAAGTCTGCAAATCGTTCCATCCATTTCTTATATTTCTCTTCAGCCTTTATTATGATTACAAAGCCCTCTTTTCGCATAATTCCTTCCTGCTTAATAAATTTTTTCAATTTATTATAATAAATTATCTTGTTCGGATTGTACTCATACACATACTTAAAATTATACAATTTACTATGCCATTTTGCAGCTTTTTTATAATGACTAATCTGTTCACACACATAACTGTTTGCATACATCTTAACATAACAACTCTCAGCTGCCTTATAAAAGGTTGCAAGTGTATCAACATTTGTAGACGAACAAATAAGAAATATATATTTATGCTGTTTCAAGAGTTTTTTACAATCATATTGCATATCTGCTTCTGAGTATACTTTCTCCGTCATTCTGCTTAACATCGTTCCCTCTGTTATCAGCACATCTACATTTCTTTTTCCATCCTTGCGAATATATTTATTTATCATAGAAATAAGCGTTTTTCCACGATACCCATGCCCTCGAAAATCCCCAGTGTGTAATATAGTTTTTTCCGGCGTTTCCAACAAGAACATATAAGCATCAAAAGCAGAATGATCGACCATATAAGGAGTTACCGTAATATCTCCTACCATGAAAGAATTTGCCAAACTTATTTCATGTATTCTTTTGTCATCCTGTAATATTTTAAGCGCATCTTCATCTTTAATGTATTTCGCTATACTTATCATTACTTGTCTGGTTAATTTTCCCATATATAAAGGAATAGTATGCGGAACTTCTTTAAATCGCCCAATATGATCACCATGATAATGCGTAAAAAGAACCGCATCTATTTTTTCTGATTTCCAATCAAATACAGCCTCTTCTGTACCAGGCAGATTTTTACCAAAATCAATCATAATTTTTGTATTTTCTGTCGATATTACTGTTATACAGCCGCCTATTTGATTTCCGTTATATATCTTAATATCAGTCACAGTACACTCCCAGATTCTTAAATCATAAATGATTCATTATATACATCTCTATATTATATATAATAAATTTTTTTATATTTTATTCTACTCTTATTTTTACTGATTTCAAGAGAGTTGAATATTGAAAATTGTTGATTTTTTCTAGAATATATAAACAAAATGTTTTTAGTAATATACTGTGATTAATCACCAAACAATTTTTCATAGTGTGTTAATTTTCATCTCATTACCTTGTGTCTAGTCTTATAACTGCTAATTCCTCTAAAAAACATCGTCAAACTTCAGCACAAACTCATCGTTCCTATATTTTTCTCTGCCATCTCCATAGTTTGTTCTGTATTTTCGACCTCAATTTCAAATTCTAAGGCTAACGCTTATTCTATTACAATAATATATTTTCTCATAACAAAACTACCACTAAATATTTTTCTTATATCTGCCGTTACCCAAAAAGTCTATAAATCCTTTATCTCTTAAAAATTGTAGTTGTTGTCTAATTTTAGGCTTCACATTATTATTTTGAGGGTGTTGTTGTGATAATAGATTTTCAAATTTATATATATCACTCAATGTGAATATTGGACTTGAAGTTTGATTTATACAATGTAACACATCCATAAGCCAACCACGACCACTTAAATCTTTAATTTCAAGTCTATTGCTTTTTTTCACCTTATTAATAACATTTTCTATGTTTTCTACACATCCATTAGTTATAACATAAATTCTGCCTTGCTCCGGAATTTTATCAAGCAAGATATTGCAACCTATCCATTCAGCTCGTTTAGCATTTGGCGACAAAGGCTTTCGTTTTTCGATAATTTCTGGAACAAAGAAATGTTTTGGTATAAAAATAAAATCTTTTACTTTCAATTCTTTTTTCGAATAACTCATAAAGAAAAAATCAGGATTTTTATTTCCTGTTATTCGATCTATCATTGTTTCATAAGCACCATCATTAATTTTGCGTCCAAAAGTTCCACTTTTGCTTTTTAATTCATACTCATTATGACAATTTAAACAGTAAAAATCAGCAACAGGGCGATTATTTTCAAAATGCTTTACATATGAATTTCCACAACGAGGACAAAACATATTACTGCTAACCCAATTTTCTGTTAATATTCGTGCTTTTTGCGAATTTGAATGATAATTGGAAATTATACTGCTGTCAAAATTCAAATTCATATACATTTACTCCTTATTTTAATTGCTCACAATCACTTTTTCTTAAGATTTATATATTTTATACTTCTTTCATCTATCGTTTTTTCTGCACTTAGTAGGATAATCCAAATATTACCAACCAATATCGTCTATTTAATTCTTTATTTAAAACAAATAAATTCTGCTCCTCTTTAATAAATTATCCATTTGTTTGCGACATTTCTTGAGTAAATGAAATCTATAGCAACCTCTATCAATGCATAACTTTTAGTACTGTATAACAGTATATTTCAAAGTACAAACAATATCGATACCATTTATTAAAATATTTGTAATTTTTATCAACAGTCCACTGAATTTATAATGTTGGAATTTTCAACTCAACACAGACTGCGTCCATATTTAACTAATAGGATAAAAGCGTTATTTCATGTTTCTCCGAAGATTTTCTGTTTTTTTATTGTACCAACAACCTTACAATATTCTTCTGAATATAGAATACGTTCAGTTGATAGCATTTATTGTATATAAAAAAACCAAGAAACGCCAAAATAGGCATTTCTTGGCTCTTGTACATTATTCAAATTCAATTGTTGCAGGCGGTTTGGTTGTATAATCAAACAAGACACGGTTAATATGCTTAACCTCATTTACAATGCGATTAGCAGCGGCAGTAATTGTTGCCGGCGGCAGCATGGTAACTTCGGCAGTCATAAAATCAGTGGTAGTCACTGCACGCAGGGCAATTGCATAATCATAAGTACGCTCGTCACCCATAACACCAACACTGCGCATATTAGTCAATGCTGCAAAATATTGACTCGGTCTCTCAGACAATGGCAGTTTATCTACTTCCTCACGATAAATAGCATCTGCATCCTGTACAATTGCTACTTTCTCTGGAGTTACTTCACCAATAATACGAATTGCAAGTCCCGGTCCGGGGAACGGCTGACGTGCTACAAGATTTTCCGGCAGACCAAGTTCACGTCCAGACTGGCGCACTTCATCTTTAAATAAATCACGCAGAGGTTCAACTATTTCCTTAAAATCTACAAAATCAGGTAAGCCACCTACATTATGATGGCTTTTGATTGTAGCAGATTCACCGCCAAGACCACTTTCAACAACATCAGGATATATAGTTCCCTGTGCCAAATAATCTACTGCACCTATTTTCTTAGCTTCTTCTTCAAATACACGGATAAATTCTTCACCGATAATTTTACGTTTGCCTTCAGGCGCTGTTACACCGGCCAGCTTTTTATAAAAACGTTCACGAGCATCAACGCAGATAAAGTTAATATCAAACTGTCCGCCTTCTCCAAAAACAGCACAAACTTCTTCACGTTCATTTTTACGAAGCAGACCATGATCTACAAACACGCAAGTAAGCTGTTTACCAATAGCTTTAGCCAACATAGCAGCACAAACGCTGGAATCTACACCACCGGAAAGAGCACAGAGCACTTTACCGTCACCAATTCTCTCTTTTAAATCAGTTACGGTTTGTTCAACAAAGGAATCCATTTTCCAAGTGCCTGCACAGCCACAAACATTGTAAACAAAATTACTAAGCATTTTTGTACCATTTTCTGTATGCAGTACTTCCGGATGGAATTGAACACAGTACAGTCCCCTTGCTTCATCCTGTGCTGCAGCGACAGGACAGTTAGGTGTACTTGCTACAATTTCAAATCCAGGTGCAGCATTTTCAATATAATCATTATGACTCATCCAGCAAATATTTTTCTCTGGAAGTCCTTTAAAAAGAGGACTGCTTACTTTTAAATCAACTGCTGTTTTACCATATTCACGTTCAGGAGCTATACACACCTTGCCCCCCAGCATATGCATCATCAACTGGCTGCCGTAGCAAATTCCCAAAACGGGTACGCCCCATGTATAAATTTCCGGAGCAATGGTCGGAGAGTCTTCAAGGTAAGCACTGTTAGGCCCACCAGTAAAAATTATTCCTTTAGGTTTTTTTGCTTTAATTGCTTCCAGATTATGTTTATAAGAAACAATTTCACAGTATACACCGCTTTCACGCACACGTCTGGCAATTAATTGATTATACTGCCCTCCAAAATCGATGACTAAGATCATTTCTTGTGCTTGCTTTTGCATCTATCCTTCACTCTCCTTAAAAATATATACATCTGAGATTTAGTTTATTTGTAAATTTTTTGACGTTTTAATATATTATAGATTACCATAAACAGTATGAAAATGCAATGATAAAGGCACTGCCTCAGCAATGCCTTTATCTATAATTCCCTGTCTTAACCAAATACAGCATTCATTGCTTGCTCTAACGTTTTTACACGAACAAGCTGTATTTTTGCTGTCTGTGGCAGCTGTATTTTACTGTCAGGTATAACAAACCGCGTAAAGCCTAAATTTACAGCGTCCATAATTCGTCTTTCTGGTGCACTTACACGGCGTACCTCACCTGTAAGCCCAACTTCTCCAAAAATCATCACGCCACGCGGTACTGCTTTACTGCGATAGCTTGAAACAAGTGCCGCTGCCACTGCCAAATCAGCAGCGGGTTCATTAACTTTCATTCCACCGACTACATTTACATAAGCATCATAGATACCAAAATCCATACCAAAACTACGTTCTAAAATCGCCAGCAGCATATTTACGCGATTATAGTCAAAACCTACAGCTGTGCGCCGTGGCATTCCATAAGGTGTTTTAGCAACCAAAGCCTGAAACTCTGCCAAAATCGGTCTATTCCCTTCCATGCACGCTCCTATGGCACTTCCGGAAACATCCCCTTCTCTTTCTTCAAGAAATAGTCCCGCAGGATTGGAAACTTCTAAAAGTCCTCCAGATTCCATCGAAAAAATACCGCTTTCATTTGTACTGCCAAAACGATTTTTCAATGCACGCAGTACACGATAAGAATAAGATCTATCACCCTCAAACTGCAATACAACATCTACCATATGCTCTAAAAGTCGAGGGCCTGCTATACTGCCGTCTTTTGTCACATGACCAATTACCAGCACTGCAATACCTGTGCTTTTAGCAAACTGCAAAAGTTTGGCAGTACATTCCCTAACCTGTCCTACACTTCCAGCAGCTGTCTGCAACTCTGAGTTATACATCGTCTGTATACTGTCAATAATCAAGAGCTGAGGTTTTATTGCATTTGCCTGTATTAACACTGCATCTAAATCTGTAGCCGTCATAATCAGCAGATTATCATCCGCCTTTAATCCACCCAACCGCACTGCACGCATAGCAGTTTGTTCTTCCGATTCTTCACCGCTGACATACAGTACCTTGATGCTGCGCTGTGCAAAACGCAAAGCAGCATCAAGAAAAATTGTAGATTTGCCTATTCCCGGTGTACCGCCAAGCAAGACTAAGCTTCCTGGCACAACACCACCGCCAAGTACACGGTCAAACTCACGAATACCAGTTTCCAAGCGTTCAACCTTTGTCTGTGCTACACTGGAAATTGTACGTGGTTTTAGTTTTACATTACTATCAGGCAGATAACTTTTTGCTGTTGGCTTTATAGTTGTTTCTATTTCCTCTACTAAAGTATTCCACGCACCGCAGTCCGGACAACGACCCATCCATGTTGTAACAACATAGCCGCATTCCTGGCAAACAAAACGGCTTTTGCTTTTAGCCATTTCTGTCCTCCTTTATTGAAACAACTGCTAAAGGTTCAGCAGCTACAGGCAGTTCCAGTAAAAATTCTGCTCCCTCTACCGCCTTATGAAAACATAACTTTTTCCCCAGCCCTGCCTCTGCAATAATTTTATCTCCACGAACAAATTCGCCTGCCAAAAACAAGTCGCTTACCGGATCTTCTATCAGCTTACGCAAAGCACGACGCAATGGACGTGCACCATACTTGCTGTCACTGCCTTCTTGTAATAAAAGCTCTTTAGCCGAAGGCATAAGCTCAATACTCAAAGCATTTTCTGCCATACGTTCATTTAAATCTTTCAGCATATTGACAGCAATCTGCTCCAACTCACTACGTACAAGCGGACTAAACACAAGAATTTCATCAATACGATTTAAAAACTCTGGACGAAAAATATTTTTTATTTCTGCAAGTACCAGTTCTTTCTGCCCTTTAAAATTACTGTCTTCACCAAATGCAAATCCTAAAGGCTTATTGTTGCCCAGACGCTGTACACCAGCATTACTTGTCATAATAACAACTGCATTACTAAAATCAACAGTTCTTCCCTGTCCATCTGTCAGCCGTCCATCTTCCATAATTTGCAGCAGCAAATTAAAGACATCAGGATGAGCTTTTTCGATTTCATCCAATAATATTACACTATAAGGTTTACGCCTAACAGCATCTGTAAGCTGTCCGCCCTCATCATAACCAATATAGCCAGGAGGAGCACCGATAAGACGAGCTGTTGTATGTTTTTCCATATACTCAGACATATCAAAACGCAGCATAGCACGTTCATCACCAAACAGTTCCTCTGCTAAAGCTTTAGCCAATTCAGTTTTACCTACGCCAGTAGGACCAAGGAACAAGAAAGACCCTACTGGTCGATTTTTATCCTTAAAGCCAGCACGTGCACGTCTCACAGCCCTGCTCACTGCAACGACAGCATCTTGTTGCCCTATAACACGCTTATGCAGGCGTTTCTCCAGCCTTAACAAACGACTGCTTTCAGTTTCTGTAAGTTTAGCCAGTGGAATTCCAGTCCAAGACGAAACTACTGCTGCAACATCCTCTGCACTTACAGGTATTTCCCGGGAAATTTCAGCCAAGGCTAAAGCAAGTTTTTGCTGCAAATTATTTTCCTTATCTCGCAGTTTGGCAGCCTTTTCATAATCCTGCTTTTCTACTGCTTCTTCTTTCTCCATCTGGGTATATTCCAAATCTTCCTGTAAAGCACGTACTGGTGCTGATTTTTTATATAACTTAATTCGCAGACGTGAGCAGGCTTCATCCATAAGATCTATTGCTTTATCCGGCAAATTTCTGTCTGTTATATAACGATCACTCAATTCTACAGCAGCCTTTATCGCTTCTGGAGTAATATGCAGCTTATGAAATTCTTCATAATGCTTTCTAAGACCAAGCAACATCTTCTCACTTTCCTCAGCAGTAGGAGTTTCTACAAGTACAGGCTGAAATCTGCGCTCTAAAGCTGCATCCTTTTCAATGTGTTTTTTGTATTCGTCAATGGTAGTTGCTCCAATAATCTGCAATTCGCCACGTGCCAATGCAGGTTTAATAATATTAGCAGCATCAATACTGCCTTCAGCACTGCCTGCCCCAATTATCGTATGTAGCTCATCTATGAAAAGGATAATTCGTTTATCTTCTCGCAAAAGCTTAAGAATTTCTTTCATTCTTTCTTCAAACTCACCACGGTACTTAGCTCCTGCAACCAACATTCCCAACTCTAACGAAAAAATTATTTTACGCTGAAGAAATTCCGGTACATCTCCTTTAATAATACGCTGTGCCAGGCCTTCAGCAACTGCTGTTTTACCAACACCTGCTTCACCTATAATGACAGGATTATTTTTTGTACGGCGGCAAAGAATCTGAATAACACGTTCAATCTCCTTTTCTCTGCCTATTACAGGATCTATCCTGCCATGACTGGCTTCCATATTCAAATTTCTTCCATATCCGGAAAGTACTTCGAGTACATTTTGTTCCGTTTTCTCTGGTAAAGTCTTTCTTTGCTGGCTGCGCCCCGGAACTGATTTCCGCTGTTCATCCAATGCAGCAACAATTTTATGAACCTCATCCAAAGTAATATTAAATTTACTAAGAACCTGACAAGCAATACCATCACCCGCTGCCAGCAGTCCCAAAAGCAGCTGCTCACTGCCTACATATTCCTGCTGTAATTTACGTGCATTCGTTGCTGCTTGTTCCATAGCCAATTTTGCCCGTTGGCTATACTGCGGAAGCCCTGTTTTTTTAGCACCTTTATCCAGCCAATCTTCCAGTTCAGCAATTATTTCCTTAAGATTGTTATGCAGCTTATGCAGAATTTTTTTCCCTGTGCAATCAGAAATATTCAATAACCCCCACAAAATATGTTCTGTTCCTATATGCTCACTGCCACAATCCAGAGCCTTAGTTGCAGCAATTTCCAGTACTTTGGCAGCAGCCTCACTAAACCCATCAGAAGTTGTTTTCTTCTTAGGCTTATTTAGACCCTGCATCAAACTTTCAAAAAGTGTTTTTCCCATCTCCGGTGATAACGGTATATCGCCAATATTTGCAGGAAGGTAATCCTTGGCACAATCACCACAAAGCCATTTATTAATCTGTTGATTGCCAATTAAACACACCATGTGCATAATCGCTTGTTTTTTATGACAATTTTCGCATAACATGATTTTACCCCCGTCCTGATTTCTGCAAAAGGGTAACTGCCTGCTGCAGCACATCCTTTTTCCTTGCTTCATCTATATCCATAATCTGTAACATATATTTCAATAAAGCTTTCTCTCTCACAGTAATAACCTTTTGCTGTGCCAAATGCTCCACCAACTGCACTGCCGTTGGTTGTTTATGCTGTACTGTAAGTGCAGGTTCCATGCGTACAATACGTACAAATCCACCGCTTCCACGCCGTGATTCAACCATAAAACCTCTCTCTGGCGTAAAGCGTGTACTCAATACATAACTTATCTGTGAAGGAGCACACGAAAGACGTTCAGCTAATTCATTGCGCTGCACTAATACTGTATCTTCATGTTCCTGTAATAATTCACCTATAATAAAATTTTCAATAGCATCTGCTAAATTTTTCATAATTATCACCTGCTTTTAACTAAACAGGGCAACAGCCACTGTAAATATCATTAAACTAACAGTAAACTTTCTGCCATCTGTTCTATTTATTATATTTGACTTTTCGACTTTAAGCAAGTGAAAAATTTATGACTTAAAATAATGATTTACTATAACAAAAAAGCTGCTACAACATCTGCACATTGTAACAGCTTAATCTGTAATTTTCAATTTAACCTTTGAGGGTTTTTAACATTTGCAAAGCCTGCATAACATCTTCCATAGTAAAATTTTCAGAAACAACGCTTTTATTTCTCTTAGCAGCTTCCCCAAAAACAATTTCATCCAGTGAACAGTTAAAAATATTTTTCATTTTAACTAAGTTTTCCAGAGTAATTCCAGCTCTGCCACTTTCGATATTACTCATATGTGTTTGTGAAACACCTAAAGTTTTTGCAAGCTCTGTTTGATAAATATTATTTTTCAAACGTAAAGCTTTTACGTTCAAACCAATGCTTTTATAATCTAATTCACTTTTCATAAATTTTCATCCCCCATTTTTGAGCTGCAATGCCAAGGCATTACTTCAGCACACTCTCTGCGCTAAAAAAACGCTTGTCTATTCTCCAGTCAGCAAGCCTCCCTTCATCTTTACTTATTTTATCATATACAACCGCTCTTTCAGCACAAGTGCTTGAACTATTTCTTGCTTTATATCATACACCTCATTAAGAGCTTATGCAAGAAATACTGTTAAAATTTTAATCTTTTTCAATTATTTACAATGCTTACAGTTAAGATTAATTCTATTTTAGTATAAGAATTAACCCTGCTTTATTATAAGAATTATTGCTATTTCGTTAATTTTATCAATATAATACTTAACACTAAATTTAGACACAAATATTTCTCATTTATTTTGCCATTTTGACTTTTCAACATTTGACATGAATAGCTCTTTCTCTTACAATTAAAGAAAGCTCAATTATAATGCTTTATATTTTTAGTATTTAATTGATTATGAAAGGAAGATATGAAAATGAGTAAAAATCTTTTAGGAATTATAGCTGCTGTTGTAATCATTATTGGTATGATTTTCAGCAGTTATAACGGTCTTGTAAGTATGAATGAGAATGTTACGGGAAAATGGGCACAAGTAGAAAATCAACTGCAACGCCGTAATGATTTGATTCCTAATCTTGTAAATACAGTCAAAGGCTATGCGGCACATGAAACAGAGGTTTTTCAGGCAGTATCGGATGCACGCGCAAAACTCGGCGGAGCTAAAACTGTTGCCGAAACTGCAGCAGCAAATAACGAAATGAACAGTGCCCTCAGCCGCCTTTTAGTTGTAGCAGAAAATTATCCCAACTTAAAAGCAAATACCAACTTTCAGCAGTTACAGGATGAATTGGCAGGCACAGAAAACCGTATTGCAGTAGCGCGCAAAGATTACAATGACTCTGTTCAGGTTTATAACGCAAAAATAAAATCACTGCCGGCATCTTTATACGCAGGAGCTCTGGGATTCAGCTCTCGTGACTATTTCAAAGCAGACGAAGCCTCCAAGAAAGTTCCACAAGTTAAATTTTAATCTTGCAGCAAAGCCAATTTACAGCTTAAGCAGATTATTTAAGTGAACAGCATGAAAAAATTTTTAATTTACCTGATACTACTGCTGCAAACATTTTTTGCTGCTACTGCTTTAGCGGCACCGAATCTGCCTCCTAAGCCATCTATAAGCAGCGGTATCTATGTTCAGGACTATGCCGGAGTCCTAACACAGGAAGATAAGCAAAAAATTCTCCATATCGGTCAAGAGCTAGATAAACAAACAAGCGCACAAGCTGCTGTTGTGACAGTTGATACACTGAACGGTGAACCTATAGAAGATTATGCCCTTGCCTTACTTCGCCACTGGGGTATAGGTACTAAAGAACAAAATAACGGTGTTTTAATCCTTATTGCTGTCAAAGATAGACAATCTCGCATTGAAGTAGGCTATGGTTTAGAGGGAGTACTTCCTGATGGTTTAACAGGACGTATTCAAGATAATTATATGCTGCCTTTTTTCAGAAAAGGTAATTACAGTCAAGGTATTCTTCAAGGATATATGGCAACAGCAAAAATTATAGCTAATAGTCAAGCAGTAAACCTAAAAGAAACAAATTATCAAAGCAGTGCTGTAAACAAGCAGGTTGATAATACAGATGATGTAGCTTTAAATAGGTTTCTTTTAATTATAGCAATAATAGCTCTCCTAATTATTGATAATATATTTTTAGGTGGATTTTTCACCAACTTACTTTTGCTCATGTTGTTCCGTCAAGGAGGCGGCGGCGGTGGCGGATACGGAGGTGGATTTGGTGGCGGCAGCGGCGGCGGTGGCGGCTCAAGTCGTCATTGGTAGAATTAATTTTTATAATTAAACATATCCCGCTAATATCCATGTATCAAAAAGGTCAATGCTTCAATTTTTTGAAACATTGACCTTTTCCTTTTTATTTATCTGTTGTTATAAATTTTTTCTTAACTCAGTCATTAACAATTTGAGCACCAAAAGGCAGCAATGCCAATTTAGCCAATTTAAAATGCTGCACACCAAATGGTATACCAATAATCGTAATACAGAAGCACAAACCTATGCAGGCATGTGTTATTGCCAGTTCAATACCGCCAAAGATAAGCCAGAAAATATTCAGTACCACTGAACTGGTTTTTTCGCTTGCAACTACATGCTTACCAAACGGCAAAAAACTGAGTCTGCCAAGCTTAAAACACTGCAACCCCACAGGTATTCCTATAATCGTAATACACCACAATAAACCAGTCAAAAACCAAATTACTCCAGCTAAAAAGCCACCGAAGATAAACCAGATAATATTTCCCATGATAGTCATACAGCAAGCACATCCTTTACAAACTTAATAATCTTAAAAAGGATAATATAAAAAGCAATTTATGCTTTTTATTATAACAAAAAGTTTTTTATTTGTCTAAAAAACACAAATAAACCATTAACTACAAATTGGAAAACGGTGTTAAGGAAGCTCTAGGGAGAGTCACTTAACACCGTTTTCAGATTTTTTATGAATTGAATTATTTACCTATTTATGCCTCAGCATTTTCACTAACTTCATTTACTGCATTTTTTTGTTCATCCAAGTGCCGCTGATAAGCTTTAGTTTCAGCAACAACAACACCAGATAAAGCAATAAGTGCTATCAAGTTAGGTATAGCCATAAGACCATTAACTATATCAGCAAGTACCCAAATCTCTTCCAATTTCAGGAACGGCCCGCAAGCAATGAGGAAAATAAAGAAGATGCGGTAAGGAAGAATAGCTTTTACACCCATCAGATATTCTACACAACGCTCGCCATAATAGTTCCATCCCAAAATAGTGGTAAAAGCAAAGAGTACTAAACCAACTAACAACAGTAAGCTGCCAAATTCCGGGAAAGCCATGGTAAAAGCAGACTCAGTCATTGCTGCACCATTTAAAGGACCAGTCCATACACCGGTAACAACCAAAGATAAACCAGTAAGTGTGCAGATGATAATAGTATCAATAAATGTACCCGTCATAGAAACAAGACCCTGTTCAGCAGCCCATTTTGTTTTTGCAGCAGCTGCAACGATAGGAGCACTGCCTAAGCCGGATTCATTAGAGAAAACGCCACGAGCAACACCACTGCGCATTGCCAGCATAATACCAGCACCGAGGAAACCTCCTTGTGCAGCAGTAGTAGTAAAAGCACAATTAATAACAGTAGCAATAGCATTGGGTACTTGGTCAGCAAAAGTTATCAAAATACCTACAGTAGTAATAAAATAAAGCAGTGCCATACCAGGAACAACTTTCTCCGCAACACTGGCGATACTTTTCAGACCACCGATTGTTACAGCAGCAACAACAACAGTAAGAACAATACCTGTATACATAACAGGAATACCAGCAGAAATCTTTGTAATTTCCACAATAGAGTTTACCTGAGCAAAAGTACCTATGCCAAAGCAGGCACACAGGATACCAAAAGCAGCAAAGAGAACAGCCAGAGGTTTATATTTTTTTCCCATGCCATTTTCAATATAGTACATAGGTCCACCGGAAATGTTGCCATTAGCATCTACACTGCGATATTTTACAGCCAGCAAACATTCAGCGTATTTGGTAGCCATACCAAAGAAAGCAGCCATCCACATCCAAAACAAAGCACCGGGGCCGCCTGCTTTAATAGCAGTAGCAACGCCAACAATATTACCAGTACCTACGGTAGCAGCTAAAGCAGTACACAAAGCCTTGAAACTGTTTACGTCACCGCTGCCATCATTTTTAGCACTAAAAATCAAGTGCAGTGCCTGCGGCAGTTTAAAAACCTGTAATAATTGCAGACGAAAAGTCAGCAATATACCAGTTCCAACCAGAAGCACCAAAAGCGGTGGACCCCAGACAAACGAATCAATGTCATTCAAAATTTCCAACATGATAACAACTCCCTTTTTCCCTCAAAAATTTTTCTATAAGCAAATAAAAAACAGAGTATAAAAATCTATACTCTGGTAAAGTCAATGACATATGTCCGGCTGAAACGCCATCTCATAAGCTTTTGCTCTGTCCACTGGCCTGAGAGATAAGGATACAATTAATTGTATCTTTGCACCTTCGGCGCCCATTTAAGGGACTCTCCAGAGTTGTGTCAGCATACGGTTCCTGCTTATTTTTAAGCACCTGAGAGTTTTGCTCCTTCGGTAGGCACTGCCTTCTCCCATATACATCATCCACTCGTTATTTACTTATGTACGTAATTATAGCACACTTTTGACAAAGTGCAAGCACTTTTTTCGATTTTTCTTATGTATACACGAATACTTATCTTTTTGTTAATTATGTAATAAAAATACTGTCAGTAAAGTTGATACTGACAGTATTTTTCAAAACTTATTATGCAATATGGCTGACATTAGCAGCTTGTTCGCCATGTGCACCTTTTATAACATCATATTCCACAGACCAGCCTGCCTGTAAGGTTTTAAATCCTTCTCCTTTTATCCCGGAAAAATGAACAAATAAATCTTTATCGCCATCACGCTGAATAAAGCCATAGCCCTTTTCTACATTAAACCATTTTACTTTGCCAATCATAAAACGCCTCTCTACCTTAATGTACATCAGCAGCAGTCTTCTGCCAATCCTCTGCAAGCTGTAACTTTTTTCTGCGAGGCATAGCTTTAATCTCACATTCCCGCCTCAAGGCACTTTCCTTATCCGGCAGTTCTTCCTGGTAAACAAGTTCCAGAGGTCCACGTCCACGCGTATACTTAGCTCCCTTGCCTGACTTATGCACAGCAAGCCGATGTTTTACATCATTAGTCCAACCTGTATATAAGCTGCCATCCTTGCAGCGCAGCATATATACAAAAGCTGCCATTTATTTTATTACCTCAACCTTTTCCATAATCACTGCTTCACGCGGACGATCACGGAAATCAGTAGGAACTACACCAATCAAACGTACTACTTCCATACCTTCAACAATTTTGCCGAAGATTGCATGATGACCATTCAGCCATGGAGTAGGAGCTAAAGTAATGAAGAATTGGCTGCCTCCGGTATTTGGGCCTGCATTAGCCATAGATAAAATACCTTCATCATCATGTTTTAAGCCTTCGCCAAACTCATCTTTAATCTGATAGCCAGGTCCCCCCATACCAGTACCGGTAGGATCACCGCCCTGAATCATAAAACCATCAATAACACGATGAAAAATAATACCATCATAAAAACCTTTTTCTGTAAGCTCAATAAAATTCTTAGTTGTCAGAGGTGCTTTATCTTCAAACATCTCTGCTACAAAAACTCCCTTATTAGTGGTAAATTTAATTTTTCTGTTTTCACTCATTGTAAATATCCTCCTAAAATTTTATAAACTAAATTTATACAACCTCATGTTTCAGCAGTGCAACTAACAGCATAATTCCACATCCGGCAGCAGCAGCAACAGCAGGCATCAAGGATACAGCAGCAGCATTGCCATGCAGAAAAGTTAAACTGAACAACATCATGCAGAAATATCCCTGCATTGTCTGTAAACGTTTTGGCAGTAAACGTCTGCCATTCTTATCACCTGTTGCCTTAACATAATCAGCCACACGTATTTCTGGCAGAAAGATAATAAAAGCAAGACCCATAATCAGAATTGTACTCATTGATAATTCGTTTGGTATAATACCATATTCTGCAAAAAGCAAACAAGCAAGGGCAAGTCCTGCTAAATATAAGCTGCGGAAATATCCTTTCTGTATCTGGCTTTCCAATATATAGGCAGCACCTGTAAGCAAAGGATATACCCAAAAACCTTGTCGCCCCAGCCAAGCAGCACTGCCAATCATAATAATATTGTCAATCAAACGGTGTCTGTCTCCTGAACTGCGGTTAAGCATACGCAAAATAAACAGCAGCCACAGCATAACCAAAATGTTTCCTTCACCCATAAAGAAATAGGCAACAAGAGTAAGTCCGCCGCCGACAAAGCCGCCAAGCTTACGATCAGGATCTAATTCCTGCGCAATCATATAGCTGAAAATAAAACCCAGTGCATAACCCAATGCACTGACAACAGCATCATCAGAATCCATTCCAGCCGAAGATTTCCATAAGGTTACTGCAACAGAAATAAAAACAGCACACATCATTGCTGCTCTATTATATTTGCTGTCAAAATCTATTGGCCGCCCCAATCCAAGATACTCACTTATACCTGTAGGATCATAAGCTTCAAGCTGGTCGCCTGCATACTTATTACTTTTTTTCGCCATATCATCACACCTTATCTTAAAATTTCTAACTTATATATTATAACATAATAGTTTCCGACAGTCACCACAAAAAAGTAAGGCTGCTAAAGCAGCCCCAACTTTTTATCTGCATTAAAACTTCTCCGCTAATTCTGCTAAAGTAAGAGCAAAAGCAGTGGTTCTCGGTACAGCTGTATTCAAATCCACAGATTCATGATCAGTATGTTCGTCATAATTTTCTACACCTAAAGCATCCAGTGTCGGTACATACTTAGCGGTACGATTGCCATCTGTAAGACCGCCTGCAACCCATTCATTAACCTCTGCACCAAACTCTTCCTTAACTATGCGTTTATATGTATCAACCATTTTCTGAGCCTGAACAGTTTTCTGCATGGGACCAGTAACTATACCACCTGTAATTTTCACACTGGTTCCAGGAATAAATATTTTCTGCTCCAAAGCTTTTACAGCAGTATCAATACGCTTTTGTTCTTCAATCGTAAAGCAACGTATATTTACCTCACAAAAAGCACTTTCCGGAATAACACTGATTTTATCATTTTCTGAGCCAATTACACCAACATTCACCGTATTCTGCGGAATAAACTGACCTGCATCAACAATGCCACGTGCTTTTAGGGCAGCAGCTGTAAAATCTTCTGGATTTCCAGGCATGGGACTCGCCAATTTATGCAGCTCTGTAATAGTATAGGCTAACTGATGTACAGCATTAGCACAAGACTGAGATGCATTACCGTGATGTCCACCCTTTCCGGTAACTTCTACACGATATTTTGCATTGCCCTTACGCTGCGTTACTATACCCCAGTTAGGACGGGCAACATCCATAATAATGGCAAAGTCTGCCTGCTGCGAAAGCTCTGCAACTATTTTTTCAGCAGTAGGTGACCCGCCTTCTTCTTCACCATTAGTATAATAAATAATTTCCTTGAAATTATCAAATCCAGCTTTTACCAAAGCTTGCAAGCCATAAATGACCTCTACCACAGTTGCTTTATCATCACCAACACCAGGACCCCAGGCAAAATTATTTTCATCTATGCGGAAAGGACGGCGTGCTGCTTCTCCCTTTTTGAAAACAGTATCAACATGAGCAACAAGCAATATTGTATATTTTCCTTTTCCTTGTAAACGTGAAACAAGATGACAGGCTCTGTCATTATATATAAATTCAACGGTTGCTCCAATAGCCTGCATTTTCTCAGCTACAAACTTATTTGCCTTTTCTGTTCCCTCTTTATCACCATTACCTGAATCTATATTCGTTAAACTCTCCAAATCTTTGACATAATCCTCATAATGTTCTGCAATATATTTTTTTACAAACTCTTTCATATTAATGCTCCTTTCGCAGTATATTCATGCGTACATAATGATATTTTTAGATTCGTGGAAGCTAATTGATTTTCCTGCTTGACACAATTATTTAACTATATAAAAAAGGAATTCTTTTTCTATGAAAAAGAATTCCTTCACACAGTATTAATAAAGCATATGCTTAGTGCGTACCCTCCACAACACTAATTCCAGCAGCCTGTAGCTCATCAATAATATCTTTTATAACAGGACAGAGATGTTTCTCACCATCTGCACCCTTTTTATGTGTACAATGACTTACATGAAGTGCATCTAACTCCAATGCTTTCATTCGCTCAATTTTCTTGCGAATCCCATCCTGATTTTCCAGTTTGGAATTACCGCAGCCGTTACAAGTCCACATAGCCATAAGACGAACTTCCTCATCTCCATAACGGGCAAAAGCTTTATCACGTTCGTTTAAAGCACGCAAACAGCCAGCCCCGGCACAGGAAGCAGATGTAGTCAAGCACCGTAAAATTGCTACTTTTTTCATATTATTTTCCTCCAGTTATGCTTATTCTTCTGCTGAATACTTTGAATTAATAACATTCAGCTCTACTTGAGCATATAAACCATCATTATCATAAAATTTTATTTTTCCCTGCTTTACCCTGTATTGCTTAATTTCTTCCTTGGGAAAATATATTTCTGCACTTACAGGCAAAGAATCACGAAATCTTTGCAACATCTGCCCAGGTTCAAGCTCTTGCCAATAACCTTTTTTACTGCTCTGAGAAAGCAGCATTGTTATGCCCTCACTTTCACAATAAATATTGGCTACATCATCAGGCAGCTGTAAACGCAGATATACCGTATAAATATTGGGTTGTACCAAATATTTTAAATCACCCTGTCTGCCCAAGTCAATAAGACATTGCAGCGTCTGCCCCCGTTCTAGGCTCAGTTTATAATATTCCTTATCATAATTATTTTCTTTACGAAAAGCAGCCAAAGTAAACATTAGCATTACAGCCAAAATAAAAATAATTGTTCTTTTCAGCCATATATATTTATTCATGCTGCATCACCCGATTAGATAAGTTTTTATAAACAGCTTTAGCAACTAAAAGTAATAATGCAAATAATCCAGGCGTACAATTATAACCGCAGCTGCCGCATATTCCGGTACAACCGCTGCTTTGAGTAGCAATCGCTGATACAGGGATTCCCATTGCCATCAAAAAGTTAAGCAACTTATTTTTCATAATCTTTCCTCCCATAGCTGATAGCTTTTACAGGACAATTATGCTTACATACACCGCAGGTAATACAGTTGTGCTGACTTATCTGTGCCTTCTTAGCATTTAATGAAACTGCTTCCATAGAACAATTACGCACACATCTACCGCAGCCTATACATTTATCTTGGTTAACCTGCATACGCCAGACAAATGGCAATCTGCAACCTAAACTATGCAGCAGATTTTGTGCCGCACCAACAGGACAGAGAAAATTACAGAACCCCCTGCCGCCTTTAGTAAACAAACCAAAAACGACAACCCATAAAAATCCAGTTAACAGCAAACTTGAGCTTAAAGAGATAAAATATCCCTGCGTATAATAATTAGCCAATAAATCAAAAAGAAAAAAATTACAATAGGCGCAGGCAAGAATACCACCCCAAAAAGGTAGCAGACAAAATCCTGCCAACATTCCGTAGCGTATAGGTGCTATTTCCGTATATTTGCTCCAACTTATTTGTATTTTTTTCGGTATAAGTTTACTGATATATTCTGTAAAAGCACCTACCGGACATAATCTGCCGCAAAACACCGGTCCAAAGAAAAAGGCAGACAACAGTAATAATACTGTACTGAAAGCACTTACAGAAGCATAACGGAATATTTTACCATCTAAAATATGTTCCAAAGGAATACGCAAACAAAGGCTATGAATAGTTTGCATTTGCCACACGCCGTTCAAAAAATAATTCAGCAGACGCTGAAATAAAGCAAACGGAGCATAAAACAATATAAAGCCTATGATATATCCAACTATTCTTTGAAAATGAAAAAGCATAACATCACCTCAAGGCACAAACAGGGATAGGAAAAATCACATTTCCCTATCCCTATTTTAGGCAATTAGCCAGTTATTGGCAAGACTAGAAATTATAACGCAGACCTACACTGTAAACTCTTCCCGGTGTCATATCGCTGCAATAGAATTCTCTGTCAAACAGGTTATTAACAGTAAACTGCAAAGTCGTATTCTTAGCAATTTCATAATTAAAAGCTGTATTGACAATGAAGAAAGCATCTTCAGATCCATATTCACCTGTAACGGTATCTGATGTATTGCGTTCACTGACATACTGACATTCCAGTAAAGCATTCCATTTATCATGAGTATAATTGATACCAGCATGCATAAGATGCTTAGGCACATCCAAAGGCACACTCTGTGCTTTTAAAGTAGTACCGGCAACAGCACCTTGATCTAACTTGCCCTGCTGCCATGTATAGTTAAAATAGCCTTTCCAATTATCATTAAAAGCATGATTTATTTCAAATTCAATACCTTTTCTGGTTTCTCTGTTAAAGTTAGCATACTTCTTAACAGAACTGCCGTCAGCATTCCTAAAAGTAGCACCTACAATCTTATCATCAGTATTAACTCTGAATAAAGATATTCCCATACTTGTTTTATCATCAATTTTTTGTTTCATACCAACTTCAAAGGTATCAGAAACTTCTGGTTCAAGCTCAGGATTTGCCTGATAGCTAGATGTTGAAACACTGCCGCGGTAAACCTGATATAACGGCGGCGGATTAAAAGAATGACCATAAGAAGCAAAATAACTGGTATTTTCGTCCTGCTTATAGTTAAAAGCAATTTTTGGACTTAATTCACTGTAAGAAGCTTCATCATGCTGTTTGTCATACTTTTTACTGCCTGTCTTGATGTCATACTCTGTGGTTCTGCCATCAAGTTTTTTGTATTTGTCATAACGCAGTCCTAAATACATGGTTAAAGGTTCACTGATTTTGTATTCATCCTGTACAAAAAGTGCATAATTTTTGCTTTTGCCCTGATTTTTGCTTTGCAAACCATGATTATATTTGCTTGTATCAACGCTGTCATGATTACGCCAATTAGTCAAAGATTTTACAAATTGCTCAAAGCTTTCCTGACGATAATCCGCACCTACAACAATAGTATGCTTGCCAATATTTTCCCAAGCTTTCTGCATATCAATATTATACGTTTTACTGGGATAATAAGAGTCAGAACCACTGCCTTCCCAATAAATAGTTTTTGCACTGCTAGGTGTACTGTAACCATTACGTCCCACATCAAAATAACCCATATTTACGCTGAATTTATTTTTATCATCAACATAAGACAACGTATGTGTATCTGATTCTTTTTTGCCGTCATAACCAAGATAGGAAGAACTGAGTGACGGTGCAAGATAAGTACCATTACCCAAATCAATATTACCAGAGAAAGTAGGTCTGCCGTTTACGCTGAGAGTAGTCCAAGGCTCAGCATATTTATAAGTACTTTCCGCACGAGTATAAGTATATTTAAGAGATTTATCCGCATCAAAATTATATTTGATATTAGCGGTAATATTCTCATTTTCTAACGCCTTATCACCTCTGCCGCCAAGAATATATTTACCATTGGATAACTGCGGCGGTAATTCATCAGGTGTTACCAAATCTTCTACGCTATTGTTAATTTTTTTAGCAGAAGCAGTATAAAGATAATTTTTGTAACCATCAGTTTTCTTGTTCTCATAGCCTACGCCAAAACTGATTTTATCATTTGCTTTCACATCAACATATAAAGCTTTTTTCCAGCTGTTATTGCTGCCATAATTTACAACAGCGTTAACATGGGCACCTTTATCTTTATTATTTTTCGTAAGAATATTCACAACTGCACCAACAGCACGACCACCGTATAAAGAAGAGCCAGCACCTTTCGCAACTTCAATACGCTCAACATTTTCTACTGGAATCATCTCCCACTGTACTTCATTATTATGAGCAGTATTAATAGGCATACCATCAAGTAATACTAAAATATTATTGGAAGCAAAGCCCCTGATTTCCAAAGAACCAGCACTGCCGTAAGTAGGGGACTGACTCATATATACACCTGGCAGCATCTGTAAAGCTTCAGGCAAAGCACTGATATTTTTCGCCTGAATATCCTTAGCTGTAACTACACTAACACTGGCAGGAACTTCCTGAATCTGCTTCATTGTCCTTGTAGCTGTTACTACCATGTCATCAAGATTATATTCCTGCACCTCATCTGCATAGGCAGCAGCAGTAAAAGCAGCATTACCAAGAATAACTGCTGCCATCAGCAAACTCTTACCAATCATTTTACTCATAACCATACCTCCAATAGCAATAGTTCCATCAACAAAATGCATATTTAAAATTTAATTTTATTTGAATTAAGTATCAATATGCACTTTTTCTTTTCTATGTTATAATACTATGTATAGCTACTAGACAGTCAAGGGGGTTAAGCAAAAAAATGCAAAAAAATATTGAAAATTACTTTACTACCGGTGAATTATCACAGCTTTGCAAAATTCCCCGTAAAACTCTGCTTTATTATGATAAACTTGGCTTAATCACACCGGAAGTTATTGACGAAAACGATTATCGTTATTATACACGCAGTCAGTTATTTTTATTGCAGCTTATTCTAACTTTGCGGCAACTGGATATTCCCATTGTTCAAATTAAAGAATATCTTGCCAACCGTTCACTTAACAACTATGATACGCTGTTTAATGAACGAATCAGCCATTTCAAGCATGAAGTCAATCGTTTGCAGCAATTAATAACACAACTTGAATATGCAGTAGACAGCTTAAATGAAGTCCGTTCACTGGAACTTGATAAAATCACTCTAAAAACATGCAGAGAAGAATATCTTTTTATTAGTGATAAAGCAGTTCCCAACAAAAATTTTAAAAACCGTTCCACATACATTGCCAATATGTTTGCTGAATTAGAAAAAACTGTTCCTCTAACAAGCAACAGTTTTGGTTATATTTATAATACCGAGGTTCTAAAAAATTTCAGTACAAAGCATCTTTGCCATTATTTTTATACACTAAATCAGCCATTAAATTCACCGCACTGTTATAAAAAAGCCGCAGGTATTTACTTAACGCTTTATTTTCAGGGAGTCTATATGTTCAACAACAAAAAGTATTTACAGCTTTTGTCAGATTATCTCGCAAAAAACAGCTTTGCGCCTATGTCACCCATATACATCACTTCATTAAGCGATTACTGGACTACAAACGATATGAGCAAATATATTTACAAGATGGAAGTAAGGGTAAAATAAAAAGCCAGAATATGAGATAACCTCCAATTGTTAGATTTTATTCTAACTTTTGGAGGTCATTACAATTTCTGACTCTGTTTTTTCTTTATATCTATGCCAGCTTTACAGCATCACTATTCAGCATGGGAATATGTTTACCGTTTTTATTATTTCGATAGAGCCTCAAGCGTTCTATATCTGCCATTTCCACCGGCAGTTCCAGCTGATAATGTTCATTCAGAGCATTCAGCAAATCAACGGCTTTCATACTTCCTGTAGGCGTAATCTTACATTCAAAGGTAATAACTGTAACCTCACCATACTGTTCTGCTGAAATTGCGGGAATATAATATTTTACATCAATCTCCTTAAATTTAGCCTTAGTCTTAGGAGCAGCCTTCTTAAAAAGCAAATTCTCAGCAGCATTAAATTCTGTTACTGCCACATCTATATTCCTGGTATACGGTAAAGTAATACGATACTGTGCACCGGCAGCCTGACTCATAAGTGCTGCATGATGTGTATCCACTGCATCTGCCGCTAACACACGTATTCCACGGGGCAAAGCCGTATTTAGTGCTTCAGCTGCATTTTTTACCTCCATCGGCTCAGCCAACTCAATTTCTACAAATTCTGTATAGCTTACAACACCAACACCAAGTGCAGATGCCAAACTGAATTTAAGATGGGGATTAAAGCCTTCAGAATAAGCAGCAGGCAGCTTCGCTCTGCGAATCGCACGTCCAATAGTACGTACATATTCCAGGTGAGAAATGAAGCGTATATCCTTATCCTTAGTTATTTGCATGCGCAGTTTCATATACTTCACCCTCCTTGCGATAATCAATAATATTTATCCCCAGAGCCTGACAGACACCACAGCCTGTACAGCTGCTGCGGCGGCAGTCATGCGTAAGCTGCTGAGCGTAAGCCTTACGCCACTCATTCCACAGAAAACGACGACTCACACCCGGAGAAATATGTTCCCAGGGGAATACTTCATTTTCCCCACGTTCGCGAGCTGCATAGAAATCTTTTGCCAAACCTGCTTCAGCAATCGCTTCCTCCCAACGTTCATAAGAAAAACAATCCGTCCAGCCATCGAAGCGTGCTCCCTTACGCCATGCCAAAAGCAGAGCTTTACCTACACGGCGGTCACCACGGGCAAAAACAGCTTCAATAATACCAGTTTTAGCATCATGATAATTAAAAGTGATATTTTTGTACTTCTTTATTTCATCTTTCAACAAAAACTGTTTACGGCGAATTGTTTCCAAATCATTTTGGGCAAACCACTGAAAAGCCGTATATGGTTTAGGGACAAAAGAAGATGCACTAACAGTAACCTTACAGCCACGCTTACCAGTAATCTGGAAATATTTATACTGCACCTTACGGGCAAGGTCAGCAATAGCCAAAACGTCTTCATCTGTTTCATAAGGCAGGCCTATCATAAAATACAGTTTTACACTGCTCCAACCAGATTCAAAGGCAGCACCTACAGCATTCATCAAATCTTCTTCAGTTACACCTTTATTGATTACATCCCGCATTTTCTGACTGCCTGCTTCGGGAGCAAAGGTTAAACCGCTTTTACGCACAGCCTGTACTTCTTTGGCAATAGCAACGCAAAAACTGTCTATACGTAAAGAAGGCAGAGATACACTCACACGCTCATCTTTAAATTCATCAATCATATTATGTACAAGAGGTGCAAGGCAGGAATAATCTGCACTGGAAAGAGAAACTAAGCTTATTTCATTATAACCAGTATTATCTACAAGCTTACGTGAAAGCTCCTGCAAAACTTCCGGTTTACGTTCACGCACAGGGCGATAAACCATACCTGCATGACAAAAACGACAGCCACGACTGCATCCGCGGAAAACCTCTAACATAATGCGGTCATGTACAATTTCGCCAAACGGCACAATGGGAGCAGTAGGAAAATCAATGCTGTTCATGTCTTTAACAGCACGCTTTTTTATCATACTTGGAACATCTTCACGCAAACGGCGTACTTCTTTAATAGTATTATCCTCATTATAAACAGGCTCATAAAAAGACGGTACATAAATGCCGTCTATTTTTGCTGCTCTTTCCAAAAATCCCTGTCTGCCGCCAATTTTTCCTTCCTGTTTCCAAGACTTATAACAACGCATTACTTCAATAATTACTTCTTCACCCTCACCAATAACAGCAAAATCAAAGAAATCTGCTAAAGGTTCCGGATTATAAACACAGGGGCCGCCCACAATAACAAAAGGATCATCTTCCCCACGTTCTGCACTTAAAAGCGGTACTCCACCCAAATCAAGCATATTTAAAATATTACTGTAGGAAAGCTCATATTGCAGAGTAAATCCTACAAAATCACACTCTTTTAACAGCTTCTTAGTTTCTAATGTGCATAAGCCAATACCGCGTTCACGCATTTTGCTTTCCAAATCTATCCAAGGAGCATAAACACGCTCTGCTGCTATCCCTTGTTCTTTATTAAGCAGATGATAGAGAATTTTAAAACCCAAATAACTCATGCCAACTTCATAAACATCAGGAAAAGCTAAAGCTATTGTTGCTTCTGTCTCCTCTGCCGACTTTATAATGCTGCCAAATTCTCCGCCTGTATAACGTGCAGGCTTCTGCACACTGCTTAGGATATCAATAGTTAAGTCCTTCTTCATCAATTACTTTCTCCTCTAAAACTGTAAGTTTTGCTTACGCACTTTAATATTTAGTAAAATCGCTACCAGCATCAGATTAGTTGTCAGCGAACTGACACCATAACTCAAAAACGGCAAAGGCACACCCGTAACAGGCATAATACCAGCAGTCATGCCAATATTTACCATTATGTGAAACATAAACATAGCCGTTACACCAACTGCCAACAGCATACCAAAATCATCATCAGCATCAAGAGCAATAGCTATACCGCGCCAAATTATAATCATATAAAGTGCTATGATAAATACTGTACCAATAAAGCCAAATTCTTCACCTGCAACAGCAAAGATAAAATCCGTATGATTTTCCGGCAGAAAGTTAAGCTGACTTTGTGTTCCCTCAAGCCAGCCTTTGCCAAACAAACCACCACTGCCAATGGCAATTTTTGACTGAATTACATGATAACCACTGCCGAAAGGATCAAGCTCCGGATTCAAAAAAACACGGATACGATTTTTTTGATAATCCTTTAAAACAAACCAAAATGCCGGCAGTAAAGCTATGAAAGCTATTCCCATACGGAAAAACCACTTGTATTTAAAACCACTGACAAAAATCATTCCCAGCAAAATAGCAATAAAAGTCAGGGAAGTACCTAAATCCGGCTGCTGCATGACCAAAAAAAACGGTACCAGAATATAGGCAAAAACCGGCAGATAGTCTTTAAATTCTTCCAGCCACTCAATTCGTTTATCCATAAAAGTTGCCAAACAGATAATAAGAAAAACCTTGGCAAATTCACTCGGCTGAAAAGATAAAGGGCCTATCTGTATCCACCGCTGTGCCCCTAACTGGCTGTGTCCTACAAACATAACCGCCAACAACAGAATTAAATTAAAAATATATAATTTCGTAGCATAATTTTTCAGCATCCGATAATCAAACGCCAACGAAGCAGTCAACAATGATAATCCAAAAAGCATGAAGAGGCTTTGCCTCTGCACATGCCAAGCTTTGCCTGTTGTAACAGCATAAGAATGAGTAGCACTGTCGATAAGTCCCAGACCACAACCCATCAAAAGCAATACAGCAGCAATAAGCCACCAATCCAGACTTTTTAAAATACGTTTAAAATCCACAATGTACTCCTTTATCGATTACTGCTGCCTTTCTCTAGGCTCTTTTTTAGGACGAGGCATATAACCTTTTTCTTGGAAAAATTCTTCAAATGCTTTGTAAACTATAGGGCCTGCTGCGGTAGAACCAAAGCCGCCCTGTTCTACAATACACACTACAACAAGCTCAGGATCATCTACCGGCCCATAAGCTACAAACAAACCATGATCTCGTCCATGTGAGTTTTCTGCTGTACCTGTTTTGCCGGCAATTTGTTTAGGAAGACCAGCAAAATAAGATGCCGTACCCCCCTCACGTGTAGTAGCACTCATACCCATACGTATATAATCTATAGTCTGCTGCGATACATCAATATGCTTGCCGTCCGCCCTTTTTGGTTTCTCAAAAAGACTGCCGTCACTGTTCAAAATGCTGTCTACCAGATAAGGCTGATATTTAATACCGCCATTAGCTACAATACTAAGCATAACTGAAAGCTGTATAGGCGTTGTAAGATTAAATCCCTGTCCAATAGCCGCATTGAAAGTATCACCTAAACGCCAATCCTCATCCCATATATCCCGTTTAACTTGCTTGGAGGCAACAAGACCTCTGCTTTCACCATCCAAGTCAATGCCCGTGCGTTCGCCAAAGCCATAGATATGTGCATACTTTGCAATATTATCAATTCCCACACGATAACCAAGCTCATAAAAATAAACGTTATCACTCATCGCCAGGGCTTTGATAAAAGTCAGCCATCCCAAAACCTCACCGCCGGCATTTCCCATAGTTGGAACCAGCGGATGAAACCCACCATCAAAAATAGGTTCATTTAAGCCGACTTTATTCAGTTCAAAAGCAGCACTGCCTGTAACAATCTTAAACGTAGAACCAGGAGGATATTCACCAGTGATAACCTTATTATTTAAAGGGAAATTAGGATCATTATTTATCGCATTCCAATTTTTGGAAGAAATTCCATGAACAAACCAGTTAGGATCATAACCTGGACGGCTCACCATAGCACGAACCGCACCATTACGCGGATCAATTGCTACAACTGCGGCAGCTCTCGCCTTAGGTGCAATTCCTGAACTGCGCAGATAAGCCAAATGCTGATCTGTAAAATCCTCAAGTGCTTTCTGCAAATTGTAATCAACAGTCAGCTTTAAATTTTTTCCCGGAATCGGCTGAACCGAATCATAATGTTTAACTACATTGCCGCTGACATCTACTTCCTCCATGAAAGCTCCATCCTCGCCACGCAGATACCTGTCATAGCTTTTTTCCAAGCCAGCCTTACCAACAATACTTCCCTGTGCAGCATTTTTGAACAGTCCCTGCTCTATTTCATAAGCACTTACTTCACCAACATATCCGAGAGTATGCACACCCAGTTCGTGATAGGGATAATTGCGGATAGGCTGCACAGAAAGCATTACTTCAGGTATATAACGACGCTGCTCCTCAATTTTTGTTATCAGCTGCTGATCCAAATTACTTTTCAACATAATTGGCTCATAGTAATTTTTGCTTTCTTTAATTTTTGCTTCAATCTCTGTAACAGGCATATTAAGCAGGATACTGATACGCTGTAAGTTTTCCGGCTTATAACTTGCCTGTTTCTGCAATACCGCTGCATATCCCGGCAGATTATTTACCAGCTCCTTGCCTGTATTATCGTAAATAATACCACGGGGAGCTATAATTTTAGATTGACGCAGACGATTGCCGTCAGACTGTTTGGCATAGTATTCACCGCGCCACAGCTGCAAATACATCATCCGCCCAATGAGTACAGCAAAAAGCACTAAACAGATTAACAGCATGGTATGCAGTCTTACTGTCTGATTTCTGTTTTCCATAGACCGCACCTGCCTCCTTCAGCACACATAGCATCAATACGAAATATCTTCACTTCTTATCCATTCGTAAACCAGTTTCATCAACAACATTACAGGCCAAACTAAAAGCACATTTCCAAAAACAAAGCCCAGCGTATCCCAAAAATAAGAGAAAAACAAATTCCAGCGTCCACCGCTGCAAATAAGTAGCAACCACCAATAAACAAAACGTAAAACAAAACTTATAGTGGCAATGGCACTCATATGATAGATAAAATTATCTTTAAAAACCTTTTCTTTCGTTAAACCAACAAGGTAACCAATACAGGCACGTGTTAAAATATGAAATCCAAAAACGCCAACAGTCATCGCATCCTGCCAAAGTCCTGTTATACCTCCTGCTAAAGCACCTGCGCGTTCTCCCCTCAGCATGGCATAAGCATATAATGCCAACAGCAGCAAATCACAGGAAATCCAGCCAGTATAATAAACAGAAGCAGCACCTTGCAGCAGCATTAAGAACAGAAACAGGACGGGCCAAATCAGTCTCCTCATTTTGCCTGTCCTCCCTCTAATACAATTTTCGGTTGCGGTGTAAACTCCACAATTACCAACACCTGCTCTACATCAGCAATATCAGCAGATGCCTGAACATCAGCCTCCTGCAAAAGTCCTACACTGTCCATACGCACAGCAGTAACCTTACCTATAAGAATATCTGCCGGATGGCTGCCGCTGTAACCGCTTGTTACAACAACATCGCCCTCACGCAGACTGGCATCACGAAAAACGTGTTCCATCAGCAGTTTATCATTGCCGCCTGTACGTCCTCCCGTAACTCCTACCGCCCGTGAATCGGCACGCAGAATACGTGTTCCTACACGACAGCGAGGAGAGGTAAGCAGCAGCACCCGTGCATAATCAGCATACACCTCGTCGACAACACCTACAAGACCGCCGTTAACCACTGCCATATCAGGCTTCAATCCTTTATCACTGCCTATATCAATATACATACTGTCACGCAAATCACCAAAATTACGTGCAATGACCTTAGCCGCAACAACCTTCTGACTTTTATGCTGCTCTTTATATTCTAACAGAGCACGCAGCTGCTGATTTTCAGCAAACAAAGAAGCCATAGTGATATTAGCATTACGCAGCTCTGTATTTTCCTGCTGAAGTTTCTTATTCTCGCTCTGCATAACTGTCATTGCTTTCCAATAGCCACGCACGTCATCGCCAGCAGTACCGATACTTGTCAGCATACGCTCTATTGGCAGAACCACAATACTTACAGCTTTATTAACCAGCGGAAAGCGACTCTTACCAGCTACTGCCATAGCCAGCATTGAAAGCAGTACAGCAATAAGCAATCCGCACAACATAACCTTCTTATTCATGCTGTATTCCTATCATTTAGAAGTCATAAAACCCTTACGATAAATATCAATATTTTCCACAGCTATACCAGTTCCTAAGGCAACACAGTTCAAAGCTTCATCTGATACAAACACAGGCATACCTGTTTCCCGGGAAATCAGACGGTCAAGATTGCGCAGCATGGAACTGCCGCCTGTCATAACAATTCCCCTATCCATAATATCAGCAGAAAGTTCAGGCGGAGTACGCTCCAGAGTATTACGTACAGCATCTACAATAATGCTGACAGGCTCGCTAACAGCCTCACAAACATGGTTGGCATTTACTTCAATACTTTTTGGCAGACCACTAAGTAAATCTCTGCCGCGAACTTCAATAACATCAGGATTATCTACTTTCATTGCCGTACCAATTTCAATTTTTATATTTTCTGCAGTTCGCTCACCAATGAACATATTAAAAGCCTTACGAATATAACGTACAATAGAACTGTCGATAGCATCACCGCCACAGCGTACACTTTTGCTGACAACAATGCCACCCAAAGAAATTACAGCAACCTCACAGGTGCCGCCGCCAATATCTACAACCATGCTGCCTGTAGCCTCCTGTACAGGCAAACCTGCACCAATAGCCGCAGCCATCGGTTCTTCAATCAAATAAGCTTCACGTGCACCTGCTTCAATTGTAGCATCAATAACCGCACGTTTTTCTACCTCTGTTACACCAGAAGGAACACCAACAAGTATACGCGGACGTACAAAAGTACGATTTCCCATAGCCTGCTTGATGAAATATTTCAGCATAGACTGAGTAATTTCATAATCCGCAATAACGCCGTCTTTCATCGGACGGATAGCTATAATATTTCCCGGTGTACGGCCAATCATCCTCTTAGCCTCTGCTCCAATTGCCAAAACCTCATTCGTATCCTTTTCCACCGCAACTACTGACGGTTCGCGGATAATAATTCCCTTATCTTTGCAGTGAACCAATGTATTAGCAGTACCCAAATCTATACCCATGTCATCAGACATATTATTGAAAATACTAATATTAGGGAAAGTAAACTTCATTTATACCCGTCCTCCTGAATTTATAATGCCCCATCTTCCTGAAAACTGTAATAAGCACCATCCCCGATAATCAGATGATCCAGCAGCGGAATCCCCAAAGTTCTGCCTGCTGCCGCCAAAACTGCTGTCAGCTCCCTGTCCTCTCTGCTGGGAGACGGATCACCGGAAGGGTGGTTATGCGCCACACAAATAGCAGCTGCGTGCTGCAAAATTGCAGGCAGATATACCTCTCGCGGATGTACCACTGAATTTGTCAGCGTTCCCTCCGAAACCAGTTCAGTACCAATTACTTTATTTTTACTGTTTAATAAAATCACTAAAAACTGTTCTTTAACAGCATACCGCAGACGTGGCATTAAAAATGCTGCACCTTCCTGCGGAGAGCTGAAACGAATTTTATCTAAAGGGCGTGCTGACGCAATACGTCTGCCTATTTCCAGAGCAGCCATCACCGTTGCGGCTTTTGCCTGCCCCATACCCTTAATTTGCATAAGTTCATTTAAGTTTCTTACTCCTGCCAGCCGTTTATACAGTCCGCCGTCAGCCGTAAGCTCCTTACCAATATCCAACGCTGAACGTTCAGCAGTGCCTGTGCGAAGTAAAATTGCCACAAGCTCTGCGTCCGTCAGTGCTTCAACACCGCGCAGAAAAAGCTTTTCCCGCGGTCTGTCCTCTAGGGGAAGATTTTTTATTTTTTCGTTAGAATTAATCTGGTCGAGACTTCTGAAATCATCACTGCCAAAACGGCAGGTACTGCTTTCAAAAGCATTAGTCACTATTCATAACTCCCTGTGCTCCTATTTTCTGCAACATAAGATATAACATAGTCAATGGAAGCCCTACAACATTATTGTAGCAGCCATCAATTTTTTCTACCAACACTGCACCTCTGCCCTGAACACCATAGGCACCAGCTTTATCCAGAGGCTCACCACTGGCAGCATAACTTTTTATTTCTTCATCACTAAGCTTTCTAAAACTCACATCAGTCACGCAGACATCAGCTAACTGCTTCCCACGATAGCGCACAGCTACACCAGTCATCACTTGATGTCTGCGTCCGGAAAGACGCTGCAGCATTGCTTCTGCCACAGCTGTATCCTGCGGCTTACCGAGAATATCATTATCAATAACAACCACAGTATCAGCTGCTATAACAGCAATACCGTCACCAAGTTCAGCTGCAACAGCACTGCATTTTCCTACAGCATTAGTCAATACAACATCACGTGCTTCACCTGCACTGCCGTCACATTCAGCAAAGTCT
>CAZVSX010000001.1:0-149430 GCA_964630355.1 uncultured Phascolarctobacterium sp. | reverse complement strand
CGATTGGCAATGGAACCTGGGCGTAAGATACAGCTTCTAATAAAAAATAAATAAATAAAGCACTGCTTAAATAAAAAACAGGGTATTTCCCAAATCTTAATGACTGGGAGATACCCTGTTTTGTTGTTTTGAAAAACTATTTATACTTATGAACAGCTGCACTTATCAGCTTGGCAGTTTTTGCCAGTTCTGTTTCTGTATGTGTGGACATGAGAGCAATACGAAGGCGTGCACTACCTTTGGGTACTGTTGGGTAGCGGATTGCAGGGATAAGAAGACCTTGATTTAATAGTTCATTTGCTATTTGCATTGCAGCAGCTTCATCACCAATGATGAGCGGAATAATTGCCGTTGAAGATGCTGCCTCTAAGCCTTCATTATGCAGACATTGCAAAAAATATTGAACATTATGCTGTAATTGCTGTGTGTGCTGTGGTTCTGCGTCTAAGATTTCTAAAGCACACATAGCAGCGGCTAAGGTTGCAGGAGTCTGAGAGGTAGAAAAAATAAAACTGCGAGCTTTATTTTTGAGATATTCGATAATAATTTTGCTGCTGCATACATAACCTCCTTCAGCTCCTAAGGCTTTGCTAAGAGTTCCCATGATTATATCTGGCTGAAACTTATTATCATAATATTCTACTGTTCCGTGACCTGTCTTTCCTATAACACCTGTGGCATGAGCTTCGTCAATCATCGTAAGCAGCTTATATTTTTGACCTAATTTTACTAAAGCTTGCAGGTTGACGATATCACCATCCATACTAAAAACAGCATCACTTACAATTAATCCTTTGCTGTAAGCAGTGCTGAGAATTTTCTTTTCCAAATCAAGCATATCGTTATGCTTATAAATGATAATACGGCTTTTTGCTAAATGACAGCCGTCTATAATGCTGGCGTGATTGTATTCATCACTGAAAATAACACTTTCTTTGTCACAAAGAGCGGAAATAACACCTATATTAGCCATATAACCAGTATTGAATAACAGAGCGGCTTCGGTATTTTTGAAGTCTGCTAACTTCTTTTCCAGTTTTTCGTGAAGTGTTGTATTGCCAGTAGTCAATCTGCTGCCGCCGCTGCCGCTGCCCCATTGCAGTGCTGCCTGTGCTGCTGCCTCTTTTACTCTTTTATCAGTAGCAAGGTCAAGATAATTGTTAGATGCCAGCATGAGTACCTTTTGGTTTTGTAATTGGATGTATTTACTTTGTTTACTGTTTATTGTACGCATAGAACGGTATAAGGATTTTTCTTGCAAAAGATTAAGTTCATCAGCAAAGGCTTGTTGTGGAGCAGATAGGATAGGTTTTTCTGTGGGCAGACCGCGTACAAGAACACGCTGTTTTTCCAAATATTGTATAGTATCTGCTGCTTTTGCCTTACTGCTGTCGAAAATAAATATTCTGCCGCCATGGGAACTGCCTTTTTCTTTCATTGGCATAAGGCGAACATAACCGTGTTTTAAAGAAGCGAGATAACCTATAAGATAGTCCGGATCGTCTGAAAGACAAAGTTCAGCGATAATTCCAGGTGCATGGACAACTTTAGTTGCCAAGACAACTGCTTCACGAAAATGATTTTTGCAGCTGCCTGAGTCTGCTGCTTGTTCAGCATCCATATAGGTGACACGGATACCGCGATTATTATCTGGTTCTACCCGTTTATCTGTAACAATATCATAGAGAACCGCACCGCGCATGGGTTGATTATGGCGCAGGAGGTCAATAAGCTTTTCCGCTTTAGTTTCTAAACCTAATTCACAAAGCAGCTCTTTCATTAGCTGATAAGTTTCTTCAATGCTTGCAGCAGGAAGTTTGCTTACAGGCAGAACTTCTAAATATTCTATCTGTGCAGGCAAAACTTCTTCTACTTTTAAGTTAATGAAATCTGCACGTCCTAAACCATGCTGTAAGGCACGCTCAGTAAGCTCGCTGACAGTTTTTGTAAGTTCAGTTTGTTCAATAATGCGTTCAGCGCCGCTGATATGTGAGCCTTTTTTTGAAGCACGCATTTTTATACTATACAGTGACATAGTAGAATCCTTTCTGTAAGAGCAGATTAATTTTTCACTTTACTTTCAGGCAGTATATATTTCAGTAAATTTTGTACAGGCTTATAAAAAATGCCAGCTGTAACAGAAGTGAATATCATTCCGGGAACAGCAGCTGCGATAAGAATCTGCCAGTTAATACCAGTTATCTGCCAAATAACCAGCCTTGCAGTAAATGTTCCTAAAGGGCCACTGATAATAACTGCTGGCAGATTGCTGCCTAAAATTGCTATTGTGCCGCCGGCAACAAGACGGAATACCATCTGTACGATGACATTTATAATATTGTGCATACCCAGCAGTAAACCGAGCATACTGGCAATTATGCCGGCTGAGATGTAACGTTTAAAACCAAAACAGGTACAGATAAGTACAGCTATAGGTGCTGAAAGCTGAAATTCACCGCCGATAATAGGAGAGGGAATTTTAAAAGAGCCGGAAATGAGAATCAGAACAGCTAAAAGTGCAATGGTACTTAATTCATGGAGATTATTTTTCATCTGCTGTTACCTGTTACAGAACTTCATTAATAGATTTTTCAGCAAGGACAACTGCCTTATCAAGATCAGCTGTTGCAATATTCAGCGGTGGATTGAAATAAATTACATTGCCCAAAGGGCGCAGTAAAAGACCATGTTTTAAGGCTTTTTTATAAATTTCATAGCCTATGCGCAATTTACTGTCAAAACCTGTTTTGTCAGCTTTACTGCTTACTAATTCCATAGCATTAATTAAACCGGTGTGACGGATTTCGCCAATATTTTTATGTTTAGCAAAGGTATCATTCAGGTAGTTATGAAAATAGTCTGCTTTTACAGCAGCCTGTTCTAAAATATTCTCTTCTTTCATAATTTTTAGTACGGCAAGGGCAGCTGCACAGCCTATGGGATTGCCTGCGTAAGTGTGGCTGTGCATAAAAGCTTTGCCAGTGCTGTAATCGTCATAGAAAGCAGCAAAGACTTTACTTGTAGTGCAGACAATAGACATAGGCAGATAGCCTCCTGTCAGTGCTTTACTGATACACATAATATCAGGTGTAATATCAGCATGGTTACAGGCAAACATTTTTCCTGTACGGCCAAAACCTGTAGCAATTTCATCTGCTATCAGCAGAACATTATATTGATTGCATAACTGACGCAATTTTTGCAGATAAAGCGGAGGATAGATACGCATACCAGCACAGCCTTGCACAATAGGTTCAACAATAATTGCTGCTGTTTCCTTGGCATATCTGCTGAAAGCTTCTTCTGCAAATTTAAAACATTCACAGCTGCATTGTTCCCTGGTTTGTCCAAAGGGACAGCGATAACAGTCAGGTGCTTGTACATGAATATTATTCATCATCATAGGTTTATACATTTGTGCAAATAAGTCCATACTTCCTACAGAAAGTGCACCTATTGTTTCACCATGATAACCTTCACTGAGACACATAAAGCGTTGTTTTTTAGGGTATCCAGCTTGAAGCTGATATTGAAAAGCCATTTTTAAGGCGATTTCAACCGAAGCAGAGCCATTATCAGCAAAGTTAAATTTTGTAAGACCCTTAGGAAGAACTTCTGTAAGCTGTTCACATAAATTTATTGCTGGTTCATGTGTGAAATTAACAAAAATAACGTGTTCCAACTTTTCCATTTGTTCTTTAATGGCTGCATTAATTTTAGGGTTACAGTGACCTAAGAGATTACACCACCAGCTGCTGATAATATCAAGATATTTTGTACCGTCAGCTGCATATAGGTAGGAACCTTGGGCAGAATCAATGATGATTGGCGGTAATGTTTCATAATCTTTCATTTGCGAACATGGATGCCAGATATGTGCTAAATCGCGTTGTTGTAAATCTGCTATTTGTTTTGGGTTCATATTTCTTTCTCCTTTACAAGTGCCTGTTGATACAAACTGTTGCGTAATAAGATATTAGTTGTATAAACTTTTGAGAAAGTCTGTATCTATGTCTATATCAGCAGCATGTGGATGAACGCAGGCAAGTACAGGAATATCAGTGAGTGCTTCTATCATATGCTTATTGTCGCATTGCATAAAATCATCAGTATTATAATTATTGAGAATTATACCGCGGATAGGAATATTTTTTTGCTTTAAGTAAGCTATGGTAAGTACACAGTTATTAATAGATCCAAGTATTGCATTAGAGATAACCAATACTCCAAGATGCAGTTTTTTTATGATATCTTCCAGCAGGATATGCTGCTTATCCCAACGAATGGGACAGATAATACCGCCGCTGCCTTCCATAGTTACATAGTCATATTTGCTTAAAGCTGTTTGGTAATCAGCACAAATTTTATCCATGTTTACAGGATTTCCTTCACGTATTGCTGCTAAATGCGGCGAAAGCGGTTCTCTATAAATATAGGAAACGAGGCTTGCTGGATTTTCTGCAATACCAGAGGTTTTGGCAACAAAAACAGAATCACCAGGAAGCAGGCTGCCGTCTGGAAGTTTTTCAGCTCCGCTTAAAGCTGCTTTGTAGTAACCAGCGTTTATACCGGCAGTGCGTAAGTGTTTTATGATGAGAGCGGTAATATATGTTTTTCCTATGTCTGTACCGGTAGCCGTAATAAAAAGACCTTTGCCCATAAATTTCACCTTCATTTTAATAAATAGTAAACCTAACAATAATTTTGGTTAACCTAAACTTAGTATACGCTGAGTAAAGAATAAAGTCAACTGTATACTGAAAACGGTTAACCATCATGCTAATGAAATGCTTTAGAAAAATTTATTATAAGCAGATAGATTTTTAAAATTACATTATAAGAGATTCTTCTTGCCAATATTTTGCTTATATGCTATTATAAATGCGGTAATTTTGCTGAGGCACAGTAGTTCTTTGAACGCTGTAGCAAAACACAGGAATTTTACCTTATTTTTTAAATAAGTCAATAATCGCTTGGATCTATTAGACCGGGACGAAGACGCAAAACAGGCTAATTATGCGCATTCCGTACCGGAGTGCGCTTTTTTTGTTAAAGTACATTCTTGTATGCCATGTTCTGCAAAAGCGTCTCCTGAGTCAGAAAGGAGAACAATATGAAAATAGGTATTATAGGTGGTGGCCGTGTAGGGTGCTGTTTGGGTGCTTATTTTAAACAAGCAGGAATGTTGGTTGGGATTACTGCTGCTAGTGATGTTCATAGTAAGCAACTTGCTGAACAGTTTTCTCTGCCATATCAGACTAATGTTGCTTTATACCAGAGTGCAGATGTAATACTGCTTACCGTACCAGATCGTTTCATAGCTGCGGTGGCATTGGAGCTTGCGGAACAAAAGCAGTGCTTTGAAAAGACTGTGCTGCATATGAGCGGAAGTTTGGGAATTGACGTATTGAGTCCTTTAGCTGAACAAGGTGCTCATGTTGGCAGTTTGCATCCGTTGCAGAGCTTCGCTGGTGGAGAAACTAATCTTACTGGTGTATATATGGCTGTTGATGGTGATGCAGTTGCTAAAAAGACAGCACATCAGCTGGCAGGGATTTTAAAAGGAAAAACTTTTTCCGTTCCTTTTTCTGAACGTGCTGCTTATCATGCAGCAGCAAGTATCTGTTCTAATTACGCTGTTACGATACAGGTATTAGCACAGCAGCTTATGTCACGCTGGACTGGCAGTGATGTATCTGCATGGCAGGCATTGTTGCCCTTGTTTAAGGGTACGGCAGACAATATGCTGAAAATGCAGTTGCCGGCAAAAGCTTTGACAGGCCCTATTGCCCGTGGGGATGTTGCTACTGTAAGCAGGCATCTTAGCGTATTGCCTTTAGAAATATATCCGTTATATTGTTCACTGGGGCTGGCGACAGTTAAGCTGGCACTGACTAATGGCACTATTGACAGTACTGCGGCTGAGCAGTTGAAAGCAATATTTAGTGAGGCTTGCAATGGAGGAACGAGCAATGGCAATTAAAAAACAAGTCACTGTAGCAACCATTAGGGAAATGAAACAGCAGGGCGAACCTATTACTATGATTACTGCCTATGATGTTGCGATGTCCCGCAACGTTAATGAAGCTGGTATTGATATGATTTTGGTTGGTGATTCGCTGGGGAATGTTGTTCTTGGCTACAATTCAACTGTTCCAGTGACTATGGACGAAATGATTCATCATACTAAGGCTGTTATGCGCGGCAACAGTACAGCACTGGTGGTTGGCGATATGCCTTTTATGAGTTATCAGGCAAGTATCGTTGATGGTATGTACAATGCAGCAAGATTTTTAAAAGAAACGGGATGTACTGCTGTTAAATTAGAAGGAGGAGCAGAAGTTGCACCTTTGGTAGAACGTCTTGTGCAGGCAGGTATTCCTGTTTGTGCTCATATAGGTTTAACACCGCAGTCCGTAAATCAGCTTGGGGGATTTAAGGTACAGGGTAAAGATATTGCTGCCGCTCAAAAGATGATTGATGATGCAAAGGCTTTGGAGGCAGCAGGAGCTTTTGCTTGTGTTTTGGAATGTGTACCGGCAGCATTGGCGGCGAAAGTAACGAGTGAACTAAAAACTATGGCAACCATTGGCATCGGAGCTGGTAATGGCTGCGATGGACAGGTTTTAGTGTGCAATGATTTATTAGGCGTTTCTAATGGATTTTGCCCTAAATTTGTCAAAAAATATGCTGATTTGCATGATGCTACTGTTACGGCAGTGCAGACTTATATTTCAGAGGTAAAAGCCCGCACTTTTCCGGCAGTGGAACATACTTTTAAAATCGATGATGCGATTCTTGAAAAATTATATTAAGTTGAAAAGAGGCAATATAAATGAAATTGATACATACAGTTACAGAGCTGCGTGAAGAAGTTACGGCAGCTAAAGCTCAGGGACTTACTATTGGCTTAGTGCCTACCATGGGAGCATTGCATGAGGGGCATGCATCACTTATTAGTGCAGCCAATAAAGAAAATGATTTTGTTGTTGTCAGTGTTTTTGTTAATCCTACTCAATTTGCCCCTAATGAAGATTTGGATGCTTATCCTCGTACTTTGGAAGCAGACTGTAAGCTGGCAGAAAAGATGGGTGCTAATTTAGTTTTTGCCCCTTCCCCCAAGGAAATGTACCCTAGTGAGGATGCAACCTGGGTAGAGGTGACTGGAGATATTACTAAAGTGCTGTGCGGTCGTACACGACCTATTCATTTTAGGGGTGTAACAACTATTGTTACTAAATTGTTTAACTTAGCACAGCCTGATCGTGCCTATTTTGGTCAAAAAGATGCACAGCAGGTAGAAGTGTTAAAACGTATGGTCAAAGATTTATTTTTTAATATTCAGCTGCGGATTATGCCGATTGTTCGCGAAAATGATGGCTTGGCAAAAAGCTCCCGCAATACATATCTAAGCGAGTCTGAACATAAAGCTGCACTTATTTTAAACCGCAGTTTAAAAGCGGCAAAGGAACAGTATGAAGCTGGCGAACGTGAGGCAGATAAATTAATTGCTGCTGTTACGGCTTCTATAAAGACAGAGCCAATGGCTGAAATTGATTATGTAGAGATTTTTGCTTTGCCGGAATTAAAACCAGTAGAAAAGCCTATGACTCACAGTAATTTGTTAGCTGTTGCAGTTAAGTTTGGTACTACTCGTTTAATTGATAATATAGTTTTGGAGGAAAAATAATAATGCTTTATACTATGCATCACGGAAAAATTCATCGTGCTACTGTAACTCAGGCTAATTTAGAATATATGGGCAGCATTACTATCGATAGTGAACTTTTGGAGCTTTCAGGTATTTTGCCTGGTGAGCGTGTACAAATTGTTGATAATAATAATGGTAATCGTTTGGAAACTTATGTTATTGCTGGTAAACGCGGCAGTGGTGTAATCTGCTTGAACGGGGCAGCTGCACGAAAAGTTTTGGTTGGTGATACTGTGATTATTATTGCCTACAGCCTAATGACGGAAGAAGAAGCTAAGAGTTACGTTCCTAAGGTTGTTATGGTAGATGAAAACAATCATCCTGTAAATGTTCGTGGTACAGAAAAAGAAGCTGAAATTGGCTGATGAACAAATATTAAAATAGCAAAAACCCAATGTATTGAATACATTGGGTTTTTTTATGAATATTAGATTGATATGACTATTCCTCGGTTATGACCACCGGTACACCAATTCCAGCATTGTTTTTAGTGATAATAGTTTTTAGTTCTTCTAAATCTGTATTAGCAAGGCGAATACAGCCTTCGGATATTAGTTTGCCAATAGTAGATACATCGTGCGTGCCATGGATGCCAATACCTTCCCAGCCGGTATCAATAGAAATAAACCAAGGACCATAGGCACCGGCTATTTCACCTTTTCCATCGTGAAAATCATGTTTCCACCAGCTGGAATCACATATTTCTTCAATTCTGTAAGGAACTTGTTCGGATGGAGTTCCTGCCTTTGCTCCTTCATATTGCTCTGGAATAGCTACTGCGGTTCCCCAGCTTGTTGGGGTAGTATTATCATTAGGCTGTTTTTTGTCACCAGTATTTTTACCAAGTGCTATTTTATATGTTTTTATTGCTTCGGTTGTTCCTTTGGCGAACAATTCCATAGTAAAGTTGTTTTTATGAATCCAAATAAGATGTTGGGCGTTCCCGTAAAGTGAAGCAACTTTATCTTGATTTTGAGTTTGTACAGATTGTGGTTCTGCCTGCTGCACTTCTTCATCCTGTTGCGGTGCAACAGAAACAGGATTGCTTTTGGGGAGTGTGCGGAATGGTGTATTGTCTGGACGTACTGGTTTATTGCTGACAATTATCTGTTCTGTTGCTGGCTGTGTTTCAGCTGCTGTACAAATTGCGTTATTGTTTATTATCAAGGTACTGGAAATAAGCAAACAGATATATCCAGATAAATTTGTTATTTGTTTAATAAAATTTAAGCTCTTTTTCTGCATAATAAAAAATCCTTTCTCTGCATATCATTGATTCTGTTTCAAAACGTAGAATGGATCAATGGTTATCCCGTCTGCCTGTACTTCATAGTGCAGATGTGGACCTGTACTGTAACCTGTACTGCCGACAAAACCGATAATTTCTCCTTTGCTAACTTTTTGTCCTGTATTCACAGCTATGTCGCTCATATGACCATAAGCTGTTGCGTAACCATTGGCATGATTTATATATACATAACGACCATAGCCACCATTCCAGCTGGCTTGTTCAACAGTACCTGCTGCTGTCGCATAGACAGGTGTACCGAAATCAACAGCTATATCTATACCTGGATGCCAATCGTAGCCACCTTCTATGGGGCCTGTTCGTGAACCATAGCTGCTGCTGATAACGCCTCCGTCAGTAGGCCATTTATCAGGAAAAGCAGCTGCTGTACCGCTGCTGCCTTCAACTTCTCCTAATAGCTGGCTGATAGATTTTTTTGTATTGGTGAGCATTTGCTGGATATTGCTATTTTGAGCTTGCAGGATAGCTATTGTGCTTTTGGTGTCTATTTTTCCTGCTCCGTCCTTACCGGTATAATTGCCGTTTGTGTTGCTGTTAGTTTGATTTAATAGATTATTTTGAGCTTCTCCCAACTGGCTGCTGTCAACATTATGAATAATAGAACGTCTTAATTTCTTTTCTAGTTTGGATATTTCAGCCATATCTCTCAGCATTTTTTCATTATCATTGACCAATTGCTGCAGTTTTATCTGTTGTTCTTCTTTATGTTTTTTATAATCGGCAAAGTCAGAAGCTTCGCTGCGATAATCATTCAGCTGATAGTAAAAATATCCTAAGCTGCCGCTGGTTATAACGAAAAACAGCAATATTAGTAATGTATAGATTTTAAAGCTTGTATAAGTGAATGTAAAAGTTTTTCCGTCATGTAATTGCAATGTGCATATTTTTTTGTTCATAAAATTGTCGCCTCATTTAAAAAGACCAAAACGTTGTCCTAATGCTAAAAGTCTGCGGCCTACAAAGGGGATATTATTCAAATCTTCTTTATTTAGTCCTCCGCAGGCTAACAAAGCCAGTACATAAGCTGGAACAGCTGCTGCCATAGCGAATAGTACACACCACATTCCTGTATTTTCAGTAAGGCTGAGAACGCCGTAGATAACAGCACCCATGACAGCAGAGGCTGTGAAAGGTCGAAAAATACTGCCGAAAGAGAGCATATATCCTGTAAATTTATAAATAAAAAGCATATTTATTATTGCTGCGACTGCGAAGTCTGCAACAGTAGCTATTGAAGCACCATTGATACCTAAATCAGGAATGGCTGTCAGCCACCAACTCATAATAATTTTGACTGCACAGGCGATAATCATATTAATCACAGGAATGGCTGTACGCCCTAAACCCTGAAGTATACCTGTACTGATTTGGTGCAGACCTAGAAACAGAATACCAACACTCATTGTCTGAATAGCGGCTGCTGCACCTGGGGCATTATATATAAGGGAGGCAACTTTTTCTGCGAGGAAGAACAGTCCCATGAAGCATGGAAAAGTAATAATCATTGCCACTCTGAAAGCAATTGTGATTTTATCACGAATTGCTGTAAAGTTATGTAATGTACGTGATTCGGAAATAGATGGAACAAGGCTTATAGTCATTGCAGCGGTAAAGATGGTTGCAAGGTTTACAAGAGGTACTGCCATTCCTGTAAGGTAGCCAAATAGCTCAGTAGCGTGGCGAACATTGAAACCTGCTGCTTCCAGACGCTGCGGAACTATTAAAAGATCAAGATTAGCACCGATTGGCAGCATAAGACTAGTCAGCGAAACTGGTAAAGCAAGTTTTAGAAGACGTTTGATAATATGACCTGCACTTTCTATGGGGGCACTGTCATCTTGAGCTTCTATTTCCTTATGCAGACGGCGTTTAAGTCTACGGTAAAACCATAATAGTACAAGCAATGCACAAAAAGCACCGACAGCAGCACCCATGCTTGCACCACCGGCAGCCATAGCAAGACCGTAAGGCATAAAAAGATCAGCAAAAATTAGCATCGTGATAACACGTGTCAGCTGTTCTACAATTTCTGATACTGCGGTTGGCTCCATTATTTGCCAGCCCTGCAGATAGCCACGGAAACTGGCGAGAAATGTTACAAAAAATACTGCCGGTGCCAAAGCTATAATTGAATAATAGGCACGTTCGTCACGAATAATCTGATTATTGATAAGCCAGTCTGCTCCAAAAAACAGGGCAGAGGAAAATAAAAGACCGCTTATCAAAAGCAGACGGAGAGAAACATTGAATATACGTTTTGCCCCGCGATAATCTTTGTTAGCCAGTTTTTCGGAGGTTATAATAGATATGGCAACAGGGATACCAGCACTTGAAACTGTTATTGCCATAAGGTAGATAGGAAAACCCATTTGATAAAGACCTATGCCTTCACCGCCAAGTACGCGTGATAAAATAATCCAATTTAAAGACCCAATTATTTTAACAACTATACTGGATGCTGTAAGGATTAGAGTACCTTTCAAAAATTTACTGTTGGAATTTTTGCTTTCTTCGCTCATATAATCTCCTTATTCATAGATAATTATACAGTATAATTATCCTCTTTTCTGCAGTAATTTACAAGTCTTTTAGTATATAATTATCATATCTTATTCAGCTTGATTACTTTTTGTCTGCGAAAGCATATACTTGCAGATATACATGGACAAGCGTAAATTGAGTTCGAGACACTTTGGCGATGAGGATTTCATTGTGACAAAGTTTTTTCGCATGAAATCTTATTTCAAGTTTATGTTGAATGTATCGTTGTGAGTGTGTTATAGTGTCCATAGCGATTGAGCCTTTCTTTTAGAATAGTTTTTGTGGTGATTAACATTCTAATGCTCCAATCGCTTTTTGTATATGCTGAAGGGCTCACATCAATTGTAACGCTACAAACGCTATACTACAATTCGCAAGCAGTATTTACTTTTATGTTATTAATGTAGTACAATAATATATTGAAGATATATGCCCATAAAGGAGGATATTCGTGATTCGAAAAACATCTGCTATGGTTGAAGCTGGTATTTTAGCCGCTGTTGCTATCGTCATGGCTCTGATAAGTATGTATGTACCTGTTTTAGGTGCTTTTGTTAATTTTGTTTGGCCGCTGCCTATTATCATTTGTGGCTGCCGTCATGGCTTAAAATGGAGCATTATGACTTTACTGGTATCAACGGTAATTATTGCTATGATTATAAGTCCTGTAAATGCATTTTTTCTGGCAGCTATTTTTGGTCTGTTAGGTTTGATTTTAGGTGAATGTATGCGTCGACATCTTCCACCTATGAAAATGATGCTTTACGGCAGTATCGGTGCTGTAATTGCTTTGATTCTCAACATTGTCCTCAGCTTTTTGGTCCTTGGTATAGATCCTATTGAGATGATGTTCAGTTCATTTCACCAAAGCTTAGAGCAATTAGCAATTTATTACCGTGAACACGGTATGGGAGAAGATGAAATCAAAAAAATTATCGATGGTTATGCAGAAATGCTGCGTATGATGCGTATAATTATGCCTGGTGCTTTTTTCCTTTGCGCTCCGCTTATGGCTTTTATTAACTATATTGCAGCAAAAAAAATCCTTACAAAACTTGGAGAAACTTTTGAAGCTTTTCCAGCATTTACTAAGATTCAGATACCTGGATGGATTTTGTGGCCTTATGCATTATCGCTTTTAGCTGTAACTTATTTTTATCAAACAAATCAAAACAGCTGGATGTATACTGTTTCTGTGAATATTCAGACAGTATGCAGTTTTGTTCTTGTATTTCAGGGAATAGTTCTGCTTTATTGGTTTGTTGACAAAAAACAAAAACCTCGCTGGTGGGCAAATACAGCACTTGTTCTGTTGTTTGCTGTACCAATATTTTCTCAGATTATGGTTTACGTAGGTGCATTTGACATTGTATTTGACTTTCGTAAAATTAGACCTAAAAGTTTAAAGCATTAAGTTTATAACTATCATCTTCGATGATTAGAGGTGAGCGGAATGTTCAATGGATTCAACAGAAATATGAATTCCAAGGTAGATACTAACATTTACTTGTTTATTATTGTGCTTTTATCACTTATTGTCTGTTATTTGCAGCCAAAACTGATTATTCCTGCTTTGATTATTATCGGTATAATTTACTATTTTAGTCGCCAAAATATCATCAACAAAGAAATTTTCTTCAGCAGTTATCTCGATAATATTATTCGCAATATTGAACGAACAAATCATTTTGCTGTACGCAAGCTTGATATAGGAATAGCTGTTTTTTCCAAAGATGGTAAACTCCAATGGAAAAATGAACTTTTTGCAGAATGGACAGGAAAGAAAAATCTAGAAGGAAAAAAGCCAGAAGAAATTCTACCTTTGCAGCAAAATGCTTTTGAATTAATGAGTGTGCGTGATGGTGAACAAATCATTCAAATAGAAGATCATTATTACAAAATGCGTTATTACAGCGTTCAGACACAGGAACGGCACACAAAAAAAGATATTACTTCCAGCGGGCTCATGGTGTATTTGACAGATATTACTGATTATGAGCTATTAAGGCAAAAATACATTAACGATAAGTTATGTCTTGCCTATGTCCGTTTTGATAATTACGAAGAAGTTATGCGTGGATTAAGTGAAACTAATATTGCTAACCTTAACGGCGAACTTAATGAATTATTGACACGTTGGGCAGCATCTCAGCAGGGTTTTATCTGCCGCATGAATAAAGAAAGCAGCTTAATGGGTTTTTCACAGGCGGCAGTTCTCGATATGATGGAAGATAAATTTACTATTCTCGATAAAGTTCGTGAAATTCGCAGTGGCAATAAAATCCCTCCCACTGTGAGCATTGGCGTAGCTTGTGACGGCATTACACTTGAAGAACTTATAGGAAATGCTAACAAAAGCTTATATCTGGCTCTTGGACGTGGTGGTGACCAGGCGGTAGTATTAAAAGATAAAAATACTCAATTCTTCGGCGGCACCAGCAGTGTAGGCGCTAAAAGCACACGTGTACGAGCTCGTATTGTAGCACAAACTATTCATGAGCAAATGTCTCAAGCAGACAGAGTATTTGTTATGGGTCACACAAACGAAGACTACGATGCTATAGGGGCTACTGTTGGTATGGCTAAACTCAGCCTTTCTTTAGATAAGGAAACCTATATAGTTGTTAGCGAACATAATGATTACTATAACAGAATTGCTGAAGTATTAGACAATGAAAATATTATTCTTTCAGACAGTGAAACTAAATATTGGGATATTATGGTTAATGAGCAGCAGGCACTTAATCTAGTAACAAATAAAAGTCTGCTGGTTATTGTCGACCATCACAGAGCAGTTCTTTCAGCCAGCAAAGCTGTACTTGATGCTGTAAAAACCAGAATTATTATCGATCATCACCGGCGTGCAGAAGATATTATAAATGATACTGTTTTATTATATCTTGAACCATCAAGTTCTTCTACAAGCGAACTTGTAACAGAACTTATAGGTTATTTCGATGATAGTCTGGACATCACACCAGCAGAAGCAACAGCACTTTATTCAGGAATTGTTCTGGATACAAAGAATTTTAATGTTCAAACTGGTGAACGTACTTTTGAAGCTGCTGCATTACTGCGGCGCAGCGGTGCAGATCCAAATCTTCTGCGGCAGCTTTTCAAAGATAACCTGAGCCTTGTTCAGCAAAAGGCAAAATTGATAGCAGGAGCTAAAATGCCAATACCAGGTTTATCCATAGCAGTATTGCGAAATGCTCCTAACGATACTATGTCTTCCGTACTTGCCGCCCAAACAGCAGATACCCTCATAACTATTGACGGAATAGCTGTCGGCGTAGCAATTGTTGAATATAATGACGGTTCCCTAAGTATCAGTGCCCGCAGTGACGGCAGTGTCAATGTGCAGGTAATAATGGAAGAACTTGGCGGCGGCGGACATCAAACTGTAGCCGGCGTGCAACTGGCAGCAAAGCGTGCCAAAGATGTAGAAGCGCAAATAATAGCGCTTGCAAAAAAACAATTAGAGGAGTGCGATACAAATGAAAGTTATTCTCTTACAGGACGTTAAAAATTTAGGTAAAAAAGGTGATATTGTAGAAACAGCAGAGGGTTACGGCCGTAATTATCTTCTGCCGCGTAAACTTGCTAAAGAAGCAACAACAGCTAATCTAAATCAAGCAAAACAAGAACAGGCAACTGCCAAGCACCGTGCAGCTCAAGCCAAAGATGAAGCTGTTGTTCTGGGAGCTCAGATAGAGAAAGTTACTCTTACCATGAAAGTACGTGTAGGAGAGAACGGTAAAATGTTTGGCTCTATAAACTCTAAAGACGTTGCTGAAGCTCTTATCAAACAAACTGGTCTGAATATTGATCGTCGAAAAATTGAACTAAAAAATGCAGTAAAGGGTTTAGGTGAGTACACTGCTGTTGCTAAACTGCATACTGATGTAACTGCTGCTTTTAAGGTTATTGTAGAGGCTGAATGACTTCTACCTTTAAATATAAAACTTTTATAATAAAGGCAGTACCTGTTGTGATAGATAGGAGCTGCCTTTAATTTTGAAAAAGAGGTTGCTGTGTCATGATTGAGGAAAGAGTCCCACCACAAAATATAGAAGCTGAACAGGCAGTCTTAGGTGCAATGCTGATTGATAAAGAAGCCATTGCCAAGGTTTCAGAAATTCTGACCAGCACTGATTTCTACCGTGAGGCACATAGAGTAATTTTCGACGCCATGCTTGAATTATATAATAAAAATGAAGCTGTAGACATGGTTACAGTTACAGAAATACTCAAGCGTGATAACAAGTTGGAAGACATTGGCGGCATCGCATATATTACAAGTCTTGCTAACGCAGTAATCACAGCTGCTAATATTAAATTTCATGCAGATATTGTTGCTGAAAAATCTGTACTGCGGCAATTAGTCCGTGTTTCTACCGAAATTGCCGCTATGGGCTATGAAGGCAATGAAGATATTAGCACTATGCTTGATACTGCTGAAAGCCGTATTTTGGAAATATCCAATCGCAAGAAAAAAGCAGACTTTACTCCTATATATGATGTACTAATGGAAAGTGTACAAAATATTGAAAAACTCTTGACTAACAAGGGTGGTCTCACAGGTCTGCCAACAGGTTTTACTGATTTAGACAAACTTACCAGCGGTCTGCAAGCATCAGACTTTATTATTTTAGCAGCACGTCCGTCTATGGGTAAAACAGCGCTGGCATTAAATATTGTGCAGAATGTAGCTTTACGAGCACATAAAAAAGTAGGCGGCGAACCACGCAGCGTTGCTTTTTTTAGCTTGGAGATGAGCAAAGAACAGCTGGTAAACCGTATGTTATGTGCAGAAGCAGGTATCGACAGTCAACGTCTGCGCATAGGTGAAATGGGGGATAAAGACTGGAATTCCCTTTGGTCGGCCTGCGATGCTATGAGCAAAGCAAAAATCTATATTGATGATACAGCAGGTATCACTGCTATGGATATGCGCAGCCGTGCTCGTCGCCTTAAAGCAGAACATGGTCTTGACCTAATTATTGTAGATTATCTGCAATTAATGCAAGGAAGCGGCAGACGTAATAATAGCGGTGACCGCCAACAGGAAGTTTCTGAAATTTCCCGTTCACTAAAAGCTTTAGCACGCGAACTGAATGTTCCTGTTTTAGCATTATCACAGCTTAGCCGCGGTGTAGAAGCACGACAGGTAAAACGCCCTATGCTCAGCGATTTACGCGAATCAGGCTCTCTTGAACAGGATGCGGATATAGTTGCCTTTCTTTATCGCGAAGATTATTATAACCCTAATACAGAAAACAAACACACTGAACTTATTATAGCAAAACACCGTAATGGCCCAGTCGAAACTGTAAATCTGTTTTTCTATAAACAATTCACAAAATTTAGGGATCTATCAAACCGTGAAAATGAAAATTAAGACTCCGAATAATTTTCTTATTTTAAGCAAAAATGTTCAAAAAGCTTGCGATAAGCTGCGGAAAATGATATGATATTTATGCATTAAAATGTAGTGAAGAATCTGAAGCTAATTTTCAAGCGTTCAGATGTTTTTTCATGAATAAAATTGTCTTGGGAGGCATACAGAAAATGATTGATCGTTATACTCATCCTGAAATGGGTAATATCTGGACCCTCGAAAACGAATTCCGTACCATGCTGAAGGTAGAAATTCTGGCTTGCGAGGCTATGAATCAAATGGGCATCGTTCCCGACGATGCATTAAAGGACATTCAGACCAAAGCCGACTTCCGCTTGGAACGTATTAAGGAAATTGAAGCAGTTACCAACCATGATGTTATTGCTTTCCTAACTAATGTTGCTGAATATGTTGGCGATGCTTCTAAATATATTCATAAAGGTCTTACTTCCAGTGATGTTAAAGATACTGCTCTGTGTTACATGACAGTACAATCTGCTGACATTATTATGCGTCACTTGGAAAACTTCCATGCTGTTTTGCGCCGTCGTGCCGCTGAGTTCAAATATACAGTAATGATTGGCCGTACACACGGTATTCATGCAGAGCCTATGACTTTTGGCATGAAATTTCTGCTCTGGTCGGCTGAAATAGAACGCAATATTGAGCGTTTGAAACAAGCTCGTGAAATGATGGCTGTAGGTAAACTTTCTGGTGCTGTAGGAACCTATTCAAATATCGATCCTTTCATTGAAAAATATGTCTGTGAAAAACTAAGCTTAACTCCTGTACGCTTGGCAACTCAAGTTATCCAGCGTGACCGTCACGCACATTTCTTAACAACTTTAGCAATTATTGGTTCTTCATTAGAAAAAATGGCTACAGAAATCCGTAATCTCCAGCGTACTGATATCCGTGAAGCAGAGGAATATTTTGCTCCTGGACAAAAAGGATCTTCTGCTATGCCGCATAAACGCAATCCTATTACCTGTGAAAAAGTTTCCGGTATGGCACGTCTGTTACGTGGTTATGCAGTAGCTGCCTTGGAAGATGTAACTTTATGGCATGAGCGTGATATTTCTCATTCCTCTGTAGAACGTGTTATTCTTCCTGATGCTACCATTGCTTTAGATCATATGCTGCGTAAATTCACTAATATTATTGATAAACTTTTAGTATATCCTGATGCTATGATTGCTAATATGAATAAAACTGGAGGTCTTATTTTCAGCCAGAATTTGTTAATAGCTTTAGTTACTAAAGGTGTACTTCGTGAAGATGCTTATAAGTGGGTACAGCGTAATGCTATGGCTCGTTGGCTGCAAGGGGCAGATTTCAAAACTAATGTAGAAGCTGATCCGGACATCAAAAAATATTTGACCGAAAAAGAAGTTGAAAATTGTTTTGATCCAAAACCAATGCTGCGTCACGTTGATGAAATTTTCGCTAGATTTGGTTTATAATTGAGATAAGGAGTTGTGACTGCTAATGTCATCTGTTGTAGTATTAGGTGCCCAATGGGGCGATGAAGGCAAAGGAAAAATCGTTGATTACCTTGCGCAAAAAGCTGATGCTGTCGTTCGCTACAGTGGCGGCTCTAATGCCGGTCATACTGTTGTAGTAAATGATATTCACTACAAACTGCGTCTGCTGCCTTCAGGTGTACTTTTTAATAATAAGACTAATGTTTTGGGTAATGGTGTTGTAATAAATCCTGGTGTGGTACTGGCAGAAATTGCTGGTATGAAAGAAAAAGGAATTGATTGTAATAATTTAGTTATTTCTGACCGTGCACATGTCGTTCTTCCTTATCATCAGCGCTTGGACGAACTGCAGGAAGAAGCACTTGGTACACATAAAATAGGCACTACAAAAGGCGGTATCGGTCCTTGCTATATGGATAAAGTTGCTCGTGTAGGCATCCGTATATGCGATTTAATGGAACCAGAAACTTTTGCTGAAAAACTTAAAGTTAATCTGGAAGCAAAAAACGCAATTATTACTAAAATTTATGGTGGCGAACCATTTGATTACGAAACCGTGCTGAAAGAGTATCTTGCATATGCAGAACAACTGCGTCCTTATGTTACCGATACAGGTGTAGTTATGGATGAACTGTTTACAGCTGGAAAAAGCGTATTATTTGAAGGTGCACAAGCTACTTTCCTTGATATAGATCATGGAACATATCCATACGTAACCAGTTCCAATCCTACAGCTGGTAATGCCTGCACAGGCAGCGGTGTTGGTCCACGTTTTATTGATCATGTTGTGGGTGTAGTTAAAGCTTATACTACACGTGTAGGAGAAGGACCTTTTATCACCGAACTTTTAGACAGTGACGGTCCTGGTAATCAAATTCGTGAAACTGGTCATGAATATGGTACTGTTACTGGTCGTCCTCGTCGCTGCGGCTGGCTTGATGCTTTTATGCTGCGCTATAGTGCACGCCTTAACGGTTTAGATTATCTTGCAATTACACGTCTGGATATTCTCGATCAAATGCCGAAAATTAAGATGTGTGTAGGCTATAAGATTGATGGTGAGCAAGTTAAACGTATTCCTGCAAGCCTTAAGGTATTGGCAAAAGTTGAGCCTATATTTGAAGAATTCGATGGTTGGATGACTGACATAAGCAATATCCGTGATTATGATAAGCTTCCTGAAAATGCTAAAAAATATCTTCAAAGAATCAGTGAAGTTTCCGGTGTTGAATTAGGAATTATCTCTGTAGGGCCAAACCGAGAACAGACTATAGTTCTGAAAGAACTGCTGTAAACTAAATATTTAGGAGCTGCGTTTGCAGCTCCTTTTTTAGTAAAACAATATTGAAATTTTCACAAAAAAGTTCTTGACAAGTATAGAGCTAAACTGTATAATATCAATGTTGCTAATAATTAGCAATCAATGATTCACTAGCTCAGTTGGTAGAGCACCTGACTTTTAATCAGGGTGTCCCGAGTTCGAGTCTCGGGTGGATCACCATTTGCAATGTACCGCTTACATTATTGTAAGCGGTTTTTGTTTTTTAGTTATATTTATAAACCGTATGAATATCTAATTATCCACTAATCCCCAAAAGTTATGCACATTGTGGATAACTTTTATATAAAAATGTGGATAACTTCTACATAAATTGGTGTATAAATATAAAATACGTTTAGGTTTCTTAAAACTTTCTTTTTTACTTTTTAGCAAAGATTCCAAACATAGGTACAGAAATATAAAAATCATCCTCTACATTATAAATTCTACTACTGATTTCTCTATCAACCGTAACTGATTGTACTCCTATTTTTTTTAGTAATCTTACATCCCATTCAGGACGTTCATAAAGGCTGACTTCCAACATATGATAAATATGATGACAACGTTCCAAAAGCTCATCACTAACTCCAGAATGAGCATTTTGTGAACTCAATCGGCAGTGATGGTCACGTGCATATTCTGCATCATAATTTAATAAGAATCCTCCTGGCTTTAATACACGCAGCCATTCTCTATAGGCTTCTGCTGGATTCGTTAGATTCCAAGTAACATTACGTGCAATAACAACATCAAAGCTTTCTTTAACAAAACTAAGTTTTTCGGCATCCATAACAGTAAAGCTGATATTACTTTTTTCTTCCGAAGCTAATAACTTTGCTTCTCTTATCATTGCAGGAGTAATATCTATACCTGTTACTTCACATCCTGCTTTCGCCAGCAGAATAGAGAAAAAACCTGCTCCACAGCCAACATCTAATATTTTAAGTTTTTCCTTCATAGGCAAATGACGGAAAATTTCTTTTTGCCAAAGCTGATACTTCTCACTAACAAGTTCCTGCCTGCGCAGTTGCTGAAAGCCTGCTGCTCTTTCCTGCCAGTATTCTTTAATATAAATTTTAGCATCATTTTGGTAATGAATATTTTCAGGACTGATTTTTCCCATGCTGGTTTCCTCGCTTATTATTTTATGTATATAAACTTATACTAAGTATACCATTTTAAGTGAACTTCATGTCAAATTTTTAATACAAGTTTTATATTTTCTATAATGTAAAATTTCAATCTATAAAAAATGTACGCTCAACATAAGTGAGCGTACATTTTTACTTTATCTTTATAAGTTATTTTGTATCTTTGCTACTTCTGCAAAGGCCCTTCCAGCAGCGTCAATAGTTCTTTGTAAATCTTCAGGAGAATGAGAAGAAGAAACAAAATTAGTTTCAAACTGCGATGGTGGCAGATAAATACCCTGAGCCAGCATAGAACGGAAGTAAACTTTAAAAGCTTCTAAATCACTTGCTGCTGCACTGTCATAGTCTTTTACTGGCTTATCATTAAAGAAAACTGTAAACATACTTCCCAAGCGATGTATCTGCACTGCTACGCCAGCAGCAGCAGCTTTCTTTTTTAATTCGCCTACAAGAATAGCACATAGACTTTCAGCACGATTGCAGATGTCATTTTTTTCCATATATGTAAGAGCAGCAATTCCCGCAGCCATAGCCAACGGATTTCCGCTTAATGTTCCAGCCTGATACATGGAACCAGCAGGAGAAACCATTTGCATAATTTCCCGCTTACCGCCATAAGCTGCAACAGGTAAACCGCCGCCAATAACTTTACCCAGACACGTAATATCAGGATCTATAGCATAAAGAGATTGACTTCCTCCCTGAGCACTGCGAAAACCACTCATTACTTCATCACAAATAAGCAGTGAACCATATTTCTTAGTTAGCTCTCGTACAGATGGCAAAAATCCTTCTTCAGGCAATACCAAGCCCATGTTGCCAGGAGTAGGCTCCATAATTACACAAGCAATTTCTTCACCGCGTTCTGCAAAAATTTTTTCCAAAGCAGATAAATTATTAAAAGGAACTGTAATAGTAGTAGCCGCAACAGCTTTAGGAACACCTGGACTATCTGGAACACCAAAGGTTGTTGCACCGCTGCCAGCTTTTACAAGCAAGCTGTCATGGTGTCCGTGATAACAGCCTATAAACTTCACAATACAGTCACGTCCAGTATAAGCTCTTGCCAAGCGCAGTGCACTCATGGTAGCCTCAGTACCGCTGTTGACCATACGTACCATATCCATGGAGGGAACAAGACGGCAAACTAATTTTGCCAATTCTGTTTCAGCCAATGTAGGTGCACCATAAGAAGTACCTTTCTCAGCAGCTGTTTTAATAGCTTTTGTAACGCAGTCAGGCACATGTCCCATTAGCAAAGGTCCATAAGAAAGTACATAATCAATATATTCGTTTCCGTCAATATCATAAATTTTACTTCCCTTACCACCAGCAATAAAAGGGGGAATACCGCCTACGCTGCGAAAAGAACGAACTGGACTGTTTACTCCGCCTGGGATATATTGCTTTGCTTCACTAAAAGCCGCTTGTGATTTTGTGTTTTCCATAGTTTTCTCCTTATTTTTCCTTCAGCCACTTTGCTACATCGAGAGCATGATAGGTTATAATCATTTTAGCACCAGCACGCTTGAAACCAAGCATCGTTTCCATAACAATACGCCGTTCATCAATCCAGCCCTTTTCAGCAGCTGCTTTTATCATAGCATATTCACCACTGACATTATAAACACACAGCGGCAAATTAAAAGTTTCATGTACACGCTGTACAACGTCTAAAAAAGCCAGTGCTGGCTTAACCATAACAATATCTGCACCCTCTTCAATATCAAGAGCAACTTCGCGCAGTGCTTCATCACTATTAGCAGGATCCATCTGATAACCCTTGCGGTCACCAGCTGCCGGTGTCGAATCAGCCGCAGCACGGAAAGGTCCATAATAAGCAGAGGCAAATTTAGCAGAATATGCCATAATCGGGATATTTGTAAAGCCAGCAGTATCTAAAGCTTTGCGAATGGTCTTTACATAACCATCCATCATGTTTGAAGGAGCAACCATATCTGCTCCTGCTTGGCAATGAGATACAGCAACTTTAGCAAGCAATGGTAAAGTTTCATCATTATTTACAGTGCAGCCATTTTCCAGTACTCCGCAATGACCATGTTCTGTATATTCACACATACAAACATCTGTAATAATAACTAATTCAGGATATTTTTCCTTTATTAATTTACATGCTCTTTGAACTGGTTCATTCATGTTCCAAGCACTGCTGCCTACTTCGTCCTTATAAGAAGGAATACCAAAAAGAATTATCGCAGGAATTCCTAGAGAAACAACTTCATCTGCACATTCTAACACACGATCAATAGACCAGTGATAATTGCCTGGCAGAGACTCTATTTCGTGTTTAATGTTTTCTCCCGGAACAACAAAAATTGGATATATTAAATCTTTTTCAGTAATTTCTGTTTCGCGAATCATAGCACGCAGATTTTCATTAGTGCGTGTTCGACGCGGACGGTATACAGGATATCCTGTCATTTCAAATCACTCCTTGTAGAACTTTTCAACAGCCTGTACCAGACCATCAATAGTATATTCCTCAGCACAAACTACTGGATTAAAACCATTTTTTTGTAATGTTGCAGCTGTTACAGGTCCAATAACAGCTAAAGCAGCTTTTTGCAAAAGCTCTTTTTTGTCACCCAATACATTAAGCAGATTAGTTACAGTACTGGAACTGGTAAAAGTAATAATGCTAACTTCACCGCTTTCTAAGGCTTTAATAAGTTCTTCCTTATTTTCACAGTCAGCTACTGTTTTATAAGCAGTAACTACATCCACAACAGCACCTTGTTTACGCAATGTTTCTGGCAGTACTTCACGAGCTTTTTCAGCACGGGCAATAAGAACTTTATCTCCGTTTTCAATATCTTTAGATAATGCTTCAGCAAGATCTTCAGCTTTATAAGCAGACGGAACAATATCAGCCACAATCCCATGTGCTTTTAATGCTTCAGCAGTTGCACTTCCTATAGCTGCTATTTTTAAACCAGCCAATGCACGTGTATCCTTACCAGCTGTCATTAAACGTTTAAAGAAATATTCGACACCGTTAGTGCTTGTAAATATAAGCCATTTATAATTGGATATATGGGAAACAGCAGTGTCAAGCGGTGCATAATCATTCGCCGGCATAATTTTTATTGCAGGAACCTCAATAACTTTTGCTCCTTTATCTTCCAGTCTCTTTGTTAAAGCACTTGCCTGTTCGCGAGCACGGGTTACAACAATTGTTTTTCCAAATAAAGGTTTATTGTCGAACCATTGCAGCTGTTCACGTAAACGTACAACCTCGCCTACGAGAAAAATAGCAGGCGGTTTCATTCCAGCAGTACGTACATCGGCAGCAGCTCTTCCCAGTGATGTTATCAAGGTGCGCTGCTCCGGATGAGTACCCCAACGTATAACAGCTGCAGGACAATCAGCACTGCGTCCATTAGCTATTAACTGACTGCTTATTTTTTCAATATTTTCTACACCCATAAGAAAAACTAATGTATCAACAGATGTAGCAAGACCTTTCCAGTTTATTGTAGATTCTCCTTTTGTCGGATCTTCATGCCCTGTAATAACAGCAAAAGAAGTAGCTACATGACGATGAGTAACAGGAATACCCGCATATTCAGCAACTGCTATAGCAGAAGTTACACCAGGAACAAATTCAAATGGCAACCCAGCTTCTTTAAGCTCAAGAGCTTCTTCGCCGCCACGACCAAAGACAAAGGGATCGCCGCCTTTCAACCTGGCTACAGTCTTTCCTTCAGCAGCTAAATTTACCAATAACTTATTAATATCAGGTTGACGCATAGTATGATTAGCACTGGCCTTACCTACATAAATCATTTCTGCATTTTTTCCTGCAAATGCAAGAATTCGAGGATCTGCTAAACGATCATAAACTACAGCATCAGCTTTCTGCAGACATTCCTTTGCCTTTAAGCCCAAAAGTCCAGGATCTCCAGGGCCTGCACCTATCAAATATACCTTACCCTTTTTTGTCATGTTCTTTCTCTCCTTAAATAATTTCTGCTAAAATTTTCTTACCACCGGAAGATAACATATCTTTGCCTAACTGCTTACCAAGAGCCACAGCATTTACTGCATCTCCATCAATTTTATTACGCAGAACAGTTTTTCCATCTACAGAAGAAATAATTGCTTCGATGTAAATTTTGTCCTCTATAACTTTTGCATGTACACCAATGGGAACCTGGCAGCCGCCTTCAATCAATCCTAAAAAAGCACGCTCTGCATCCGTAGCCTGCTTCGTTGCAGCATCATTCAAAAAGTCCAACATACTGCGTACCTTTGTATCTGCTGTACGTGTTTCTATAGCAAGTGCTCCCTGACCAACAGCCGGCAGGCAGACACTTGAAGGAATAAGAGAAGTAATACGATCTGCATGACCCAAACGCTCTAACCCTGCTGCTGCCAAAATAATAGCATCATAAAGTCCTTCATCAAGTTTACGCAAACGTGTATCAACATTTCCGCGTAAATCAGTAACTGTCAAATCAGGTCTTGCTGCTAAAAGCTGTGCTTTGCGACGCAGACTGCTTGTACCAATTACAGCACCTAAAGGCAGCTCTGCAAAATTATTATACTTATTGCTTACAAAAGCATCACCTACGTTAGCACGTTTTGTAATAGCAGTCAGACATAATCCGTCTGGAAGAACTGTAGGCATATCTTTTAAACTATGAACAGCAAAGTCTATAGTACCGTCAAGCAGTTCTGCCTCTATCTCCTTAGTAAAAAGTCCTTTACCGCCAATCTGCGCCAAAGGAACATCTAAAATTCTATCTCCCTTGGTAACTATTTTCTTCAGAACTACCTCACATTTAGGATATTTTTCACGCAGCTTTGCTGCTATATGATTACTTTGCCAAAGAGCCAGCAGACTCTGCCTAGTTCCAATCGTCAATTTTGCTTTCATCACCAAATTCCTCTCCTGTTTCGTTCAATACAAATAAGTCACAAATCATTTTTTTGTACCGTTCTTCTTCAGATGTTCCAGCAACAGCATTCATTGCCTTCATAGGTTCACGCAGAAACTTATGCTCCAATCGCTGCGTCATAAGGTCAATAATATGCTTCTCATGTTCACTCAAATTGGGCATTTTTATGAATGCTTTTTTTAAAACCTTCTGTCTCAGAAAATTCATTTTATCATGCAGCTGCACCATGACAGGACGCATAGTGTAATAACGCAGTCTTTCCTTTAAGGCAGCCATTTCTTCTTCAATAATCTGTTCAGCCATTCTGGCTTCTTTATCACGAAAATCTCTGTTAGTATCAACGACACCCTCAAGATCATCTATATTATAAATAGTTACCCCTGCTACATTAGCTAATTCTGGATCTACATCGCGGGGAACTGCTATATCAATTAAAATAAGCGGTCTACCTTGGCGCTGAGGTAATAAAGGCCCAAGATTTTCTGCTGTCAGCACATAATGCGGTGCACCAGTAGATGTAATAATAATATCAGCATCAGCGGCATGTTCAAACATAGCACGATAAGGTATAGCTATTCCATGAAATTTATCTGCCAGTTCTTGTGCCCTTGCATAATGACGATTACTAACACAAATTGTCTGAGCTCCCTTATCCAGTAGATGACGAGCAGTCAGCTCACTCATATGGCCAGCACCAACAACAAGGATTTGTGCCTTACTCAAATCTCCTAAAATTTTAATAGCTAAATCTACAGCTGCACTAGAAACAGAAACACTGCTATAAGCTATTTTGGTTTCTGTACGTACACGCTTACCTACAGCAATGGCTTTGTTCATAATAGTATTCAAGATTGTCCCAGTCATACCATTATTACGAGCAATCTGATAAGCATTTTTTATTTGACTCAAAATCTGTCCTTCACCGACAATCAGAGAATCCAAGCTGGAAGCAACACGAAATAAATGCTTGATACAATAATTACCAGAAAGATTATAAAAATACTCACTATTATAATCTTTTCCCGACAAATGCCTCAGTAAAGATTTCAGAAAGCTAATAGCTTCATGTGGATTTTCCATAACCATATACAATTCAGTTCTATTACAAGTAGAAAGCAACATGGCTTCAGGAATATTATCATAATTACGCAAACGTCTTAAAATACTTGCTACTCTGTCATTAGAAAAATTAAATCGTTCACGTACCTCAACAGGTGCCGTTTTATGATTCAGTCCTAAAACTATTAACTGCATCTAATACCTTCTCCTTTGCTTGAGCAATCTTTCCTGCCCTAATTAAATTTAATAAATTTTGATTTATTACACTGCGCCAAAATAACGTGCGTTGCTGAGGCGTAGAAACTGTAGACTTAATCAAATCTCTTTGCTCTAACAAAAAATCGTTGAACTCCGCTATTTCGGGTGTTATCAGCTGTTTAATTTCTGTTTTTAATAATTTAGTAAAAGCAGGCATACCTCCAGTAGCCATAGCTACTGTAATATCTCCTTCACTGAATGAAGAAGGTACACTGAAATTGCTAAGTTCTGGTTCCGTAACATTATTTACCAAACAAACAGCAGTTTCACTGATTTTACGATTAATATCTTTATTATCCGTAGCAGCAATAACCAAAAAAGCATTTCGTAAATATTCTGCTCGGTATTTATCATGGATTAATTTGCAGTTATACTGCTTCGCTGCTTCCTTAACTTGAATACAAAAAAACGGTGCTACTACAGTAATTTCAGCACCAGCAGCAGCTAAAGTTTTAAGCTTACGTGCAGCAACAATACCACCGCCAATAATCACACATTGTTTTTCTGCAACATTAAGCATTACAGGATAACAGAACTTGTTCTTAATAAGCATTTAATTATCCACCTGTATAAATGTGATAACCTATTCCATTAAATAGATTTCTTAACTTATATATGATATCATATCTAGTGCATTTTATAAAGAGAAGAACAAGAAATAGTCTAATGTTACTGTAAAATACATCTATCCAACTTTAAACAAATAGAGTAAATTTTTTATGTTTTAAAATAAAAAACCTGCTGTTTTCAACAGCAGGTTTTTATACAATAACAAATTATTTACCGAAATAACGTTTCAATAAGCCTTCAAAAGCTTTGCCATGACGTGCTTCATCGCGAGCCATTTCATGAACAGTATCATGAATAGCATCTAAACCAAGAGCTTTAGCACGTTTTGCTAAATCTGTTTTACCAGCAGTTGCACCATTTTCAGCTTCTACACGCATTTCCAAATTCTTTTTAGTGGAGTCGGTAATAACTTCGCCCAATAATTCAGCAAATTTTGCAGCATGTTCTGCTTCTTCATAAGCAGCTTTTTCCCAATAAAGACCGATTTCCGGATATCCTTCACGATGAGCAACGCGAGCCATAGCCAGATACATACCAACTTCAGAGCACTCACCATTAAAATTAGCACGGAGATCTTCTTTAATATCTTCAGGCACATCAGAAGCTACACCAACAACATGTTCAGCGGCCCAGCCCATTTCTTCTTTCATTTCAGTAAATTTACTTGCAGGAGCACCACATTGCGGGCATTTAGCCGGAGCTGCTTCACCTTCATAAACATAACCGCATACTTGACATACAAATTTTTTCATATTAATTCCCTCCAATTTTATATTATAATATCTATTTTCTTCTTACACTTATCGTGTATCCTTGACAAAATTATATTAGCACAAAGCATCTGAGTTGTCAATAATAATTATTTGTTAGTGAAAAATACAATTTAGTTAGAGTCAGCTAACATAATAAATTTTCATCATTTTGTTTTAAAGGTATTTTCTAAGGTATCTAAACAAAAGTTGCAGTCTATCTATGATAAGTATTGTAGCGTTACAATTGGTGTGAAACTTTCTCCATATATAAAATGATTGAACTATTAGAGTGTTAATCACCACGACTAATGTACTGCTTGTGAATTGTAGAATTTATTGGATTTTGCTATAATAAATAAAATGTGCTGATGTATTCACAGCTATGCTGATGATAGACAGTGTATTTTTATTAAAGGAGATGAGACTGCCTTGAAGCAGCAATATTTTTTACAACGTTGTTTTATGTTTATTGTCGGTATTTTTGTGATGACTTTAGGAATTGCACTTTCGTGCAAAGCGGGTCTTGGTACATCACCTATTTCCAGCGTTCCCTGGGTAGTAAGTATGTTTACACATTGGAGTATTGGTGAGCTTACAATTATAATAAATGTTCTTTTTATTATAATGCAGCCAATTTTACTTCGTAAAATTTATTGGCGTGATTTATTGGGTCAAATGGTTACTCTTGTAGCTTTTGGCAACTGCATTGATTTTTCTATGGATTTACTAAGTTGGGTAGCACCTGTTACTTTGTTATGGAAATGGTTTTATTGTATTTTTAGTACTATAATCTTGGCTTTTGGCATATTCCTTTGCGTCCGTGCAAAGATTTTTTTGGCAGCGGGAGAGGGTATTGTATTGGTCATTGCTTTTGTCAGTAAAATAAAATTTAGTAATGTAAAAAATTATTTTGATATTACACTTGTTGCGATTAGTCTGGTAATTTCTTTCATGGAATTTAGTGAAATGCGCGGTGTCGGGTTAGGTACTATAGCATCTGCTGTTCTTACGGGACGATGGCTGCAATTATATAGCAGCAAGCTGCATATTTTTGATAAATGGACAATTCAAAACTAAACTGACCATACATATAAATGATATGTATGGTCAGTTTCTCTCAACACTTTATTTTGAGGTATTAGAAGTTGATTCATTGGAAATTTCTTTTACAGTTTCTTGATTTTGTGAAAATTTGTCAGAGGAATTAGGAGCATTAAGGTTAAATCTATGGTTTTCATCTCCTAATGGTTTATCTTTACAGGATAGATTTTTTAGTTCATCAAGCATTTTTAATCCTTCTAATTTAGCTTCTTCAAAAACATCTTTGAAAGATGACATATCATCAGGGCAACCAGATTCTAACCAAGCATTTGCTACTTTGCCTACTGCATAAGTTACGGAAACGCCTACAGGAATTTGCAGTGGGGCAAAAGGAATGAGTGTTACTAGTGTTTGACCAACAAATGTACCTCCTAAAGAAGCAAGCATACCTAATATGGCACTGTCTGAAATCTTTATTCCTCGTAATTGAGCTAAACGCGTAACCATATAAACTTCATTAGCCATTAATGTCATAGTTCCGATAAAGGGTGCAACTACTATTACTCCGGCACGTGCAGCTGCCCAACGGCAGATATTTTCTGCTTCTTTATCTACATCAACAGCCTGTTTCATTTTGTGTTCTTCAATTCGTTCTGTCATGAATTTCACCTCGATTTTGCTTTATATAATTTTATTATATGAGCAGTAACAGTTAAAAGCAATAAATAATATATTTACTGTAATATACATCTGTAACTGCTAAATATTTTACACAAGCAACGATGATTATGATAAAATAATAAAGTATGAATTATGAGGTGGTGAAGCAGATGCTGGAGAACAGAAAAAAGATAATTGTTGGCAGATTTGCTCCTACACCCAGTGGATTTATCCATTTAGGCAATGCTTTTTGCTGTTTATTGGCTTGGCTTTATGCTAAAAGTACAGGTGGACGTATTATTCTGCGTATTGAAGATTTGGATCAACAGAGATGTACACGTGCCCGTTCCGATGCACTTGCTGAAGAATTGGAATGGTTAGGTCTGACGTGGGATGAAGGTGCATATATCAGTATAGATGGCAGTAATTATTTTCAAAGTGCTAGAAGTGATGTTTATGAACATTATTTTGAAAATTTGCAAAGTTGTAATCTGATTTATCCTTGCTTTTGCAGTCGTGGAGAGTTGCATTCAGCGCAGGCACCGCATGCCAGTGATGGTCGAGTGATTTATAAAGGCACTTGTCGTATGCTGACAACGAAACAGCGAGAAGAGAAAGCTGCTTTGCGTGTACCTGCCTGGAGACTGAAAGTTGAAGATAAGCCGATTGTATTTATGGATGAACACTATGGAAAGCAAAGTTTCAGCCTTGCAAATGAATGGGGCGATTTCATTGTGCGCCGCAGTGATGGTATATTTGCTTATCAATTAGCAGTGGCCGTTGATGATGCATTAATGGGAGTTACGCAGGTGGTACGTGGCTGTGATTTGTTAAGTTCTACTCCGGCACAGTTGTATATATACGAACTTTTAGGACTGACAGCACCTGCTTTTTGTCATATACCTTTGCTTATTTCATCTGACGGACGCAGGTTGTCAAAACGTGACGGTGATTTAGAAATCAGTGTGTTACGCAAATATTTTGGCACTCCTGAACCTATCATTGGACTTTTAGCATATCTTGCAGGACAGCTTCCTAAGCCTGAAGCAATAAGTGCTAAAGAACTGCTGCCGCTTTTTAATGCAGCTAAGATACCTAGGGAGAATGTAACTGTTCCAGATGATTATCTATCAATAAATTAAATATACTATATTTCATTTCGGGAGGAATTTATATGAAAAAGATTTTGATGAAAATTAAAGTAAATATGCTGATAGTCGTTATTATCAGCTTGTTGGGCGGTATGGCTGGAAGTTATTTTTTTGATAACCGTTGGTTGGGATTAATTATTGCTTTGCCTTTGTGTGCTCTTTATATTTATCAGGTATATCAAATTCAGGCAGATTATCGTGAGCAGCATGCCCGTAAAAAACATACAAATAAATACAGATAATTAAAATAGAGCTGAAAAAGCAACAGAATGTATTTTATACATTCTGTTGCTTTTTTGTTTAGTTCTAATGAAAATCAGTGTACAATTGCTTGACTGGGGGGATTTGCAGCTATAATGAAAGTGAAATTGTGTGCTTGTATGTTTGTTGTGTAAAAATAAAAATGAAAAAATATTTATTATTTAATTTTGATGAATACGATGGTGAAATAAAATATTTAACTTGTAAAGATGGACAGTATCTGTCTGTTTGTGAATTTATAATATAGTTAAGATTTGATTTGCAGGAAGGGGCAATTATTATGAAAATATCTTGTAGATTTACAGCTGTTGTTTTAAGTGCAATATTATCAGTAAATATTATTGGAATGCCTTTAGCTTTTGCAGGAGAGAGACCAGTATTTGTACAGGTTGATCAAAATTATGATCCATTTGCTGATGATGAGCAGGAAGAAAAAGCTACTGACGAAAGCAAGCTGACATTCAAAGAAAAGTTGGCTTTAAAAAAGAAAGCGGAATCAAAAGAAACACAAAAAGTTACGATAGACAATGTTTTACCAGGACATATTTATATTCCAAAAGGAACTGTTTTGAATGTTGAACTTATAGAAGATGCTAATCCTAAAAGCCATAAAAAGAATCAACAGGTTGAATTTAGAATGATTGAACATCTTATAATTAATGGCGTAATTGTTATTCCTAAAGGAACAATTGGTAAAGGATATGTTTATGAGTCGCAAAAGCCGGGCGGTTTTGGCAGGAAAGGTGTTCTGCGTATAGCTGCACAAGAGATAAAGACCGTAAATAATGTCACTGTTCCTTTGAAAAAAGGTCTGGAGGGAAAGGGAAAAACTGATGGTGGAGCAGTTGCAGTCGCAGCGGCAGTTAGCCTTATTGGTGGAATTTTTATGAAAGGAAGTAATGTAAATTATCCGGCGGGTACAGATTTTAAGGTAGAAGTGAGGGAAAATACTGATTTAGGTGTAAAAGCCGATGAGCTGGAAAGAGCTATGGATCCAAATATTCCTCATGGCAATGAAATTATTGTGGATGTAAGATAAAAATATTTTTTTGGACTGGATTATTCCAGTCCTTATTTTTCTTTATTTATCACGCTTAGTGTGATAAAATTATTATATTATGGATAATTGTTTGCACTTGAAATAATAAGTATTTTGGAGGCGAAGCTGTGACAACAGGAACTCTTTATTTATGTGCAACGCCAATTGGAAATTTGGAAGATATGACACCGCGCGTACTTCGTATACTGCAGGAAGCAGATATGATTGCAGCAGAGGATACTCGTCATACTTTGCAGCTTTTGAATCATTTTGCTATTAAGGGTCGTTTGGTACGCTATGATGAACATAGTAAGGAAAAACAAGGGGCTTATCTGCTGCAGCAATTGCTGGAAGGCAAAAATGTTGCCTTGGTAAGTGATGCAGGTTTTCCGGGAATTGCGGATCCAGGTGAAGAACTTGCAAAAGATGCTATTGCAGCAGGTATACGTGTTGTACCGCTTCCAGGGGCTAATGCAGCTTTATGTGCGCTTATTGCCAGTGGCTTGCCGACATATCCGTTTTTCTTCGGCGGGTTTTTACCGAAAAGTAAGCGTAACAGGCGTGACCAGTTGGAACAGTGGGCACATATTCCAGCTACAATGGTTCTTTATGAAGCACCGCATCGTATTATAGAAGTACTAAAGGATATTTTGGAATATTGGGGAAATCGTCAGTTGGCAGCAGCACGTGAGCTGACAAAGTTTCATGAAGAATTTTATCGTGGTACAGTAAGCGGCTGTATTGAGTGGCTGGAGCAAAATTCTCCGCGAGGTGAGTTTTGTCTTGTGATAGGTGCTGGTGATGGAGCAGCAGAATCAGCAGATATTAGTATAGAACCGTTGGACGAGGTACGCAGTTTGCTGGCTCAAGGCATAGATAAAAAAACAGCTCTGGCACAGATTGCAAAAAAACGAAAAATGCCCAAGCGTGAGCTATACAATCAATTAATTTCTAAGGGAGAAGGTATGTATAATGAATAAACCTAGTTACTATATTACTACACCAATTTATTATCCAAGTGATAATCTTCATATTGGTCATGCTTATTGTACGACCATTGCTGATAGTTTAGCCAGATTTCATCGTCTGAAAGGCGAAGAAGTTTTTTTCTTAACTGGAAGTGATGAACATGGTTTGAAAATTCAGCGTAAAGCTAAAGAAAAAGGTGTAACACCGATACAATATGTAGATGCGATTATTGCTAATTTTAAATTACTGTGGGAGCAGCTGCATATTTCTAATAACGATTTTCTTAGAACCAGTCAGGAACGTCATCATAAAGTTGTTCAGGATGCACTGCAAAAAATTTATGAGCAGGGTGATATTTACAAGAAAAACTATAAAGGGTTATACTGTGTACCCTGTGAATCTTATTGGTTGGAGCGTCAGCTGGATGAAAATGGCTGCTGCCCTGATTGCCATCGTCCAGTTGAAGAGATGGAGGAGGAAAGCTATTTCTTCAAAATGAGCAAGTATCAGGATTGGTGGCTGCAGTTTATTGAAGAACATCATGATTTTATTCAGCCTGCCAGCCGTCGTAATGAAATGATTAACTTTGTTAAGCAGGGGTTGGAAGATTTATGTATTACCCGTACTACTTTTGATTGGGGTATTCCTGTACCCTTTGATAAGAAACACGTTGTTTATGTTTGGTTTGATGCATTGTTGAATTATCTTACAGGTATTAAATATGGTACAGATGATACTTTCTTCCGTAAGTTCTGGCCTGCAAGCCTACATCTTGTTGGTAAGGAAATTGTTCGTTTCCATACTATTATCTGGCCGATAATGCTGCATGCTATGGGCTTAGAAATGCCGCAACTGGTTTATGGTCACGGATGGTTGGTTGTCGATGGTGATAAAATGTCTAAATCTAAGGGTAATGTTATCGATCCGTTAGGTTTGATTGATGAGTTTGGTGCTGATGCCATTCGTTATTTTCTGCTGCGCGAAATTAACCTTGGCAGTGACGGCAATTTCTCTCGTGATGCTTTGATTAATCGTGTTAATGCTGATTTAGCAAATGACTTAGGTAATCTGCTGCACAGAACTGTAAGTATGATTGAAAAGTATCATGGTGGTGTTGTTGCTGATAATGGTGCCAGCGAACCTATTGATGACGAATTGAAAGCTTTGGTAAAAGAAACTGTTGCCGCTTATATTAAATCTATGGACAATATGGAAATTAATGCTGCAATTAAAGGTGTATGGGCATTGATTAGCCGTGCTAATAAATATATTGATGAAACAGCTCCTTGGATTCTTGCTAAAGATGAAACTAAGGCTGAGCGTTTAAAAACTGTAATGTATAATTTGGCAGAGACTTTGCGTATTGTGGCTATTCTTATAAGTCCTTATATTCCTTCAACCAGTCCGAAAATTTATAATCAGCTGGGATTAGCTCTGCCGGAGCAATTCTTGTTAGCTGATGCTGTATGGGGAAAATTACCTAACAATACTAAAGTTTGTAAAGGTGACCCACTGTATCCACGAATTGAGGTTGCTGAGGACGGTGCTACTATTATTGGTGGCAAACGTTATGAACATAAGGTTACTGAACCTGTCCAGCAGGAAGAAGTTAAACCTGTTATGGAGCCTCTAAAACCAGAAATAAGTATTGACGATTTTGCTAAGACCGATTTACGTATCGGTAAAGTCTTGACAGCAGAAAAAGTAAAAAAATCTAAAAAGCTGTTGAAGCTGCAAGTGGAAATTGGAAGTGAAGTTCGTACAATTGTAAGTGGTATTGCCCAATATTACAAACCTGAAGAATTATCCGGACGTAATGTTATTGTGGTGGCTAATTTAGTACCTGCGAATTTGTTTGGTATTGAATCTAAGGGAATGTTGCTTTGTGCTTCTGATGGACATGGAAATCTGAAATTAGTAGAGGTTCCTGACATCAGTACTGGAAGCCGTGTTAAATAAAATTATCGTAAAAATAAAGTTTGTTTGTGTTTTTAATAACGAAAGGTAAGATTATTATGTCAGAAAAGCTTTTTGTGCGGCTTTACTGGCGACCGTATCTGTTTTTAGGCATCAGTATACTGCTGGTTTTAGTCAGCAGTCTGGTGCCTTACCTTTTGCCGCATGCATGGTTGGCTGATAATTTTTATGGCTATGATTTTTATATGTTTAAAACAATGGCATGGATGATTAAGCTTGCTATGCTGCTGTATATTGTTAGTATAGTACAGGCTGTTTTTAAAGGATACTTTCCTAAGTTGGAGAAATTATGTACAGCTGAGGTACGTGCGGTTGTCTGCGACTATAAAACCAGCTGGACTAGAGGAAAACAGCTGTGCCCGATTTTTACTTATACAGTAGATGGCAAAGAATACAGAGAGGCGTTAAATGAAGCAAAAGGCGTGCGCGAAAAAGATGGAGAAATTATAGAAAAAGGTTTTACGCTAAAACTTCCTCGTAAAATTATTTATAATCCACATAACCCAAGGCAGTTTTATCTGCCTGGCTGTGAGTATTATTCCCGCAGAGCAGCTATTTTTCGTTTTGTGATTTTTAGCCTGCTGTTTTTTGTACAGCTGTATTTAAACGTTTTTATGTATGTGAGGTAAATTATGAGCAGAACAGGTTTATGGGACTCCCATGCGCATCTTGATGATGAAGCTTTTGCTTGTGACAGAGAGCAGCTTATTTTGCAATTAGAAATGGATTTAGAAGGCATTATCAATCCAGGCTGTGACTATAAAAGTTCAGCTTTTGCGGTAAAAATGGCTGAGCAATATCCATTTATCTATGCTGCTGTTGGCTATCATCCTGAAAATCTTAAGGATATACCTGCTGATTATCTTGAACAGTTGGCTGCTTGGGCAGAATTGCCTAAGGTTGCAGCGATTGGAGAAATTGGACTGGATTATTATTGGAAGGAGAATGAGCCTAGAGAAATTCAGAAACGTATTTTTTTAGAACAGGTAGATTTAGCCAAGCAGTTTGATTTGCCGGTAATTATTCATGATCGCGATGCACATGGTGATATGTTGGAATTATTTCAGAGAGAGATAAGCGGTGTGCAAGCGGTATTTCACTGTTTCAGCGGTTCTTTGGAGATGGCTAAAGAATTGGCAAAAAGAGGTTATTATTTTGGCTTTGGTGGAACATCTACTTATAAAAATGCACAAAAGGTAAGAGAGGTATTAGAATATATTCCTAAGGAGCTGCTGCTTTTTGAAACGGATAGTCCTTATCTTACTCCTGTTCCTTTTCGTGGAAAGCGTAATAATCCGTCTTATGTCGAATATACGGCTCGTAATGCTGCACAGGTATTAAAAATGGATTTTGAGGAACTTGCAGCAATATCTGTAGCCAATACAAAACGTTTATTTAAAAAAATTCAATAATATATATCTGTTGTATTGGAGATAGCGTTTAATTTATTTTTAGTTGGTAGAATAAAAGTTTAAGGAGGGTCGGAGATATGCATTTGTCAGATGTTGCCCTTGTTTTAGAGGGAGGCGGAATGCGAGGAATGTTTTCAGCTGGTGTTTTTGAAGCTTTCCTTGCACATGAACTTACCTTTTCTTATATAACAGCAGTTTCAGCTGGAGCCTGCAATATTTTGTCTTACATGGCAGGGCAGCCGCTGCGTACACGTCAGATAATTGAGCAGTATGTAAGTGATAAACGGTATTTCAGCTTAAGAAATTGGCTAAAAAACGGCAGTATCTTTGGTTTTGATTTTATCTTTGAAGATCTTCCGGAAAAATTATTGCCTTTTGATTATGACAATTATTGTAAGTATCCAGGAAATTTGCAGGTTGGAACAACTGATATTAAAACAGGTGAGGCAGTATGGTATGATCAAAAGATGATGGATAAGCATTTTATACCTGTCCGTGCATCTTCTTCTATGCCTTTTGTTGCTAAGGTTATTCAGTTTGACGGACATCAGTTGCTGGATGGAGCACTTGTATCACCTATTCCTTATGAAAAAGCAGCAGATGCTGGGTTTAAGAAATTTGTAATTGTTTTGACACGAAATGCAGGTTATCGCAAAAAGCAGAGTGTGCCAAAGCTTCTGCTGAAAACAGTATATAAGCAATATCCTAAGCTATGGGAAATTATGCAACAGAGACCATCACTTTATAATAAACAGCTTGAAGCTGTAGAAGAATTGGAGCGACAGGGAAGAGCAGTGATTATTCGTCCCCAGCTGCCGTTAGAGATAGATAAGTTAGATATAAAACCAGATAAACTGTTGGCACTTCATGATCACGGAATAGGCTGTGGAATGGCAGCAATGAAAAAGATTGAAGAACTTATAAAAAATAAATAAAATATAAAAAACCATGTTTCATTTTATAGATGAAGCATGGTTTTATAGTATACAGATATAAATTTTATTTATATTTACATAAATTCAAGAAGTATTCATGAACAGCAGTATTTTTATCAGCATCTAGCTCTGGATGAAAAGCAAGTGCTATTTGTTTATTATATTGTGCAGCTACAATGTGGTTGTTAACTTGTGATAAAATCTGTACATTTTTTTCTGCTTTTTCTATATAAGGTGCACGAATAAAAGTCATGGGAACCTTGCCAATATCTGTAAAATTTGCTTCTGTAAAAAAACTGCCTAATTGTCTGCCGTAGGCGTTACGTTTTACTGTAATTGGCATAGTTGCAAGATGAATTGACTTATCATTGCTTAAATGTTGTGCAAGAAGAATCATACCTGCGCAGGTTGCTAATACAGGCAGTCCGTTGATTATTTGTTGCTTTAGTGGTTGATACATATTTAATTCATGCAGCAGTTTAGCCTGCACTGTACTTTCTCCTCCGGGAAGTACAATGCCATCCAATGTCTGCATTATATCTTTTAACTGTCTTAGTTCAACTGTCTCCGCACCTAAATTTTGCAGTACATTGATGTGCTCAATAAAAGCTCCCTGTAATGCTAGGACACCGATTTTCATTATTTGCCACGCTCCGCCATAAGCAATTGTATTTCTTGTTCGTTAATACCAACCATCGCTTCTCCGATATTTTCAGAGAGTTGGGCAAGTATTTGAGCATCGGTGAAGTTGGTAACAGCTTTGACAATTGCTTGGGCACGTTTTTCAGGATTACCAGATTTAAAAATTCCAGAACCGACAAATACACCTTCTGCACCTAGCTGCATCATCAGGGCAGCATCTGCTGGGGTTGCAACACCTCCGGCAGCAAAATTAACAACAGGAAGACGCTTATGTTGGTGTACATAAGCTGCTAATTCATAAGGAACCTGCATTTCTTTTGCAGCATGGAAAAGCTCATTTTCTTCCATTGCAGCTAATTGAGCAATTTGCTGATTCATTTTGCGCATATGACGTACTGCTTGAACGATATCACCAGTACCAGGTTCTCCTTTAGTTCGAATCATAGAGGCACCCTCGTTGATTCTGCGAAGTGCTTCGCTTAAGTCTTTTGCACCGCAGACAAATGGAACCTTAAATTTAGTTTTGTTGATATGATAAATATCATCGGCAGGGGAAAGAACTTCACTTTCATCAATATAATCAATTTCTAAAGCTTCTAAAATCTGAGCTTCTACAAAATGACCTATACGAACTTTAGCCATAACGGGAATAGAAACAGCATTTTGAATTTCCTTTATAAGCTTTGGATCGCTCATACGTGCAACGCCGCCTGCTGCACGTATATCAGCTGGTATCTTCTCAAGTGCCATAACAGCACATGCACCGGCAGATTCGGCTATACGTGCCTGTTCTGCTGTTGTTACATCCATAATTACGCCGCCTTTGAGCATTTGTGCCAGTTGAGCATTGAGTTTATAACGTTCATTCATAATAATTTTCCTCCATTTCATTTACATTTTAATTGCTGTGTAGTATTATTATACATATATCTGAACATACTTATATAGCCATTATATTATAATTTGACATATCCAGAAAATTATGCTGTTTTGCTTATTGTAAAGAGGTGATATTTATGCTGACTTATAGTTTTGCTGATCTTCATGGTGAAAGTATGTATATTCATTTATATAAGTGCATAAAAAATGATATTATAAGCGGTGTATTAAAAGCAGCAGAAAAACTACCATCTAAACGTACTTTAGCTAAAAATTTAGGGATAAGCTTGATTACTGTTGAGAATGCCTATGCACAGTTATTGGTTGAAGGTTATATTTATTCACAGCCTAAACGTGGTTATTATGTTGCATATTTGGAAAAGCAGCTGATGCCTGAAAATATACAAAAACCTGCTTCTGTTAAGGTTTTGTCCGAATCAGCGATTAAAATAAGTTTTGCTAAAAGCAGTGTTCCACCTGATACTTTTCCTTATAATATTTGGGCACGTATTTTGCGTAATACACTTACCACAGTTGATGAGCATGCTTTAATCAGTGATACTTCTTCAGGAGGAGTTCTAGCATTGAGAAAAGCTCTGGCAAAACACTTGTATCAATTTCGAGGAATGACTGTTAGCCCGGAACAGATTATTATTGGTGCAGGGACACAGAGTTTATATAATTTAATTGTTCAGCTTTTGGGGCGAAGCAGAGTTTATGCTTTGGAAAATCCTGGTTATCCGCAACTGGCTGCTGTTTATAAAGCTAACGATGTATTTTGCCGTTACTTGCCTATGGATAAACAGGGAATCTGTGCAGATGTATTGGAAAGCAGTGATGCAGATATATTACATATAAGTCCATCGCATCAATTTCCTACCGGTATTGTTATGCCTGTGAGCCGTCGTTATGAGTTATTGCGTTGGGCAAAGAAAAAAAGCAGTCGTTATATCATAGAAGATGATTATGACTGCGAATTTCGCCTTACTGGCCGTCCTATTCCTGCATTGCAGAGTATTGATAATGAAGAAAAAGTTATATATATAAATACCTTTTCTAAAACATTAGCGCCTACTTTCCGTATTAGTTATATGCTATTGCCGCCGCATCTGGCATCTGTTTTTTATGCTAAACTGGGCTTTTATTCTTGTACTGTTTCAAACTTTGAGCAGTTTACTTTAGCAAAATTTATTGATGGCGGATATTTTGAACGTCACCTTAACCGCATGCGTACTTATTATCGCAGTAAGCGTGATAAGTTACTTCAATATCTTACAAACTGCAGTGCTGCTCCTTATCTTACTGTAGAGGGAGAACGCAGCGGTTTGCATTTTTTACTGCACCTAAAAACTAATGCTAGTGATGCACAGTTGGCAAAGGTTGCGGCAGAACAGGGAATAGAGATAAAATTTCTTTCAGATTATTATCACGATAAAGTGAATGATAATTCTCATACTCTTTTAATGAATTATGTTGGCTTGAAAGATGAAGTGCTATATCCTGCCTTAGATAAGTTATTTAAGGCTTTAGAAAAATATTTTGCTTGATGAGCGGCTTGTGACTAGAAATAAATGTAATATCAATATATTTATGTTGTATATTAATGCTATAATCATCACTGGTTATTTTATAGAAATATAAAATAACCCTCATTACTAGATTGTTCAGTAATGAGGGTACGTGTAAAAATAAAGAGGAATATTTTATGAAGTCAACTCTATTAAAAATTTTTTATTAGTACTTCTGTATATTCACTGCTTTCATGCAAAAGTTCAACTGGCATATTTAAATTTTCAGTAAGCCATAATTCTGCTGCTGATTTTTCATCATTACGCATCTGTAAAATTATTTTAGCACGCAGACCATATTCTACATCAGCAATCTGAAAAGTATTTTGTTGATAAAGTATATTAAGAATACGTCCTACGCTGTTAACATCATATAAAAAACTAAAGCGGCTCATAAGTATTTTTTTTGCAATACCACATTCTTTTACTGCTCCGGATACACTGTTGCTGTAAGCACGTACAAGACCTCCTGCCCCCAGTTTAATGCCGCCAAAATAGCGTGTTACGACAGCTGCTGTTTCGGTAAGCTGGTTTTTACGCAGTACTTCTAACATAGGTATACCGGCTGTACCAGAAGGTTCACCGTCATCGTTTGATCTCTGTGACATATCATCTATAATATAAGCGGAGCAGTTATGTGTTGCATCCCAATATTCTTTTTTTATATTTTTGATAAATTCCTGTGCCTCAGCTTCGTTATGCACCTTCTTTAATGTACAGATGAAGCGTGATTTTTCTATGACTATTTCTTTACGATAATCTTGCCAGATAGTGTACAAAGATTGGACCTCCGTATTTTTGAGTATTTTATTAATATTATAACATAAATAAGCGTTTTTTGACGAAGTAGATGTTTTTTCTGCTTTTTGCTTTATTTATTGATGTATTTTTGTTATAATGATGGTCGTTTAAAGAGAAAGAGGGAGAAAACGTTTAGTTATTCTTCTCGGAGTCTTTTGTTCAAAGAAATTGTTTTTAAGGGAAAGAGGTAGTTGTGATGAAACAAATATGTGCACTAATAGGGAAATTCTTTGGTATTATCGCCATCTTATTTTTGGTTTTAGGCTTGGTGATGCCACAGAACTTTTTATGGGTTATAGGAAAAGTAGGCGGTATAAGTGTTTTAAGCTGTTTACTTGGCGTTGTAATGTTTGGTATGGGTACTACGCTGAACCTTAAGGACTTTGCTTTGGTATTAAAACGTCCTGTTGATATACTTATAGGTGTTTGTGCTCAATATTTTATAATGCCTTTTTTAGCATATGCCTTGTCTACTGCTTTTAATTTAGATCCAGCCTTAACAACAGGTGTTGTACTTGTTGGTACTTGCCCTGGAGGAACTTCCTCTAATGTTATAACTTTTATGTCTAAAGGTGATGTTGCACTGTCTGTTACTATGACGAGTGTTTCTACTGTACTGTCTCCGATTTTGACCCCGTTTATTACATATCTTATTATTGGTGAAAAGATAGCATTTGATCCGGTTGGTATGTTTTGGAGTATTGTACAGATTGTTATTTTGCCTATATGCTTAGGCTTGGCTGTTAAATCCTTTTTACCAAAGCTGGCAGAAACTGCAACTGATTATCTGCCTGCTGTATCTTCGATAGCAATTTCTTTGATTATCGCAGGTGTTATCGGTGCAAGCCGTGATTTGATTTTACAAGCACCTGGTTTGATAATGCTTGTTGTTATTCTGCATAACTGCTGTGGTTATGCTTTGGGTTTTACCATTGCCAGACTTACAGGTTTAAGTTGGAAAAAGGCTGTTGCCCTTTCAATTGAAGTTGGTATGCAGAATTCTGGTTTGGCAACAGGTTTAGCAAAAGCTCATTTCGCAGCTTTGCCGGCTGCAACTGTTCCGGGAGCAGTATTTTCTGCTTGGCATAATATTTCAGGTGCACTGTTGGCATGGGCATATCAAAATTATTTGAATCCTAAATTTGATCCAGATTATAAAAAGGCTGATATAGACTGATAGGATAATATAAACAAGTACAAGTAAATTTTGTATGAATCTCCTTGAAAGGCATTAGATGTGTGAATTTCAAGGAGATTTTTATGTTATAATAGATACTATCTTTGATGGATTGGAAAATGGATATGAATGATAAAGAGGAAAAAATAAAAACATATCGTTCACTAAATGATATGCATAATTTTCGGCTTCGTTTATTTGCTGAGGGCATTTTAACCGGTATTTTTGCGGGATTAGTAATCTGCTTTTTTCGTTTTGCCTTGGCAAAGGCTGAACTGCTTCGAGGACTTGTTTATCAGGAGCTATATAAAGGTAATCTGATTTTCAGTTGTGGCTGGTTTGTTGTGCTTTTTGGAATAGCTTTTATTTTATATAAACTTACTCGTTTTGAGCCTATGGCAGGAGGCAGTGGAATTCCACAGGTTAAAGGAACTATTTTAGGTCTTATGAAAATGCGTTGGCTGCATGTAATGTGGGTTAAACTTATGGCAGGAGTCCTTGGAATCGGTGCAGGCTTATCTTTAGGTCGTGAAGGTCCTTCTATACAGTTGGGGGCTGTAGCAGCACAGGGTATTAGTCGTTTTTTAGGGCGTACACGTATGGAGGAACGTTATCTTTTGACAAGCGGTGCCAGTGCTGGTCTTGCAGCTGCATTTAATGCACCTCTTGCCGGTGTGATTTTTGCTTTGGAAGAACTGCACCGGAATTTTTCGATTATGGTACTTTTGCCATCTATGGCAGCAGCTTTTACAGCTACGATTATTTCACGTGCAATTTTTGGTCGTGCAACTATTTTTGATATTCCAGATTTGCAGATATTGCCAATAAGCTACTATGGAATCGTGATATTAACAGCTGTTGTGTGCGGACTGGCCGGTGTGATTTTTAATTGGGGTCTGCTGAATATAAATCGTTTTTACAATCTTTCATGTTTTAAATATTCTATAAATAAAATTTGTTTTGCACTTATTTGTGCTGCTATTTTTGGCTTTTGTATTCCAGAAATTTTAGGTGGAGGTAATAGCTTAATAAACAAGTTGGCTGAAACACCAGTATCATTAAATTTATTATTAATATATTTGCTTGCTAAAGTAATATTTACGCTTATAAGTTATGGATGCGGTGTACCTGGTGGTTTCTTTTTACCAATGCTTGTAATTGGTGCTCTTTGCGGCAGTGTTTGTGCACAGCTTTTGATAATGGCACATATTTTAGAACCGATTTATGCAGCAAATATTATGGTTGTTGCTATGACTGCCCTTTTTTCTTCTTCTGTACGTTCGCCTATTACAGGTACAGTGTTGATTATGGAAATGACTGCGTCTTATCAACAGTTGCTTTCTCTTGCTATTGCAGCAATGGTTGCTTTTGTGATTGCAGAACTATGTCATAGTAAACCGATATATGAAGAACTTATGCTGCGGATGCTGCATAGAGAGAAGCCAAAGCAAACTTCAATGGAACAACGTAATGTAGTAGAGTTTTCTGTTTACAGCGGCAGCGAAGTATGCTGTAAGATGCTAAAAGATATAAATTGGCCTTCTAATACTTTACTTGTAGAGGTAAAAAGGGGAGAGCAGCAGATAATACCGACAGGTGACACTCGTTTATTAGCTGGTGATTTTATTTATGTACTTATTGAAAATGAGTATATAGAACAGTTGCAGCAAATAGTTGGCGAAAAATAGTACGTTATTTTGTTTGTAATAAAATTAATTAAAGATAAAAAAGCACCTCGATTTGAGGTGCTTTTTTAGTATTTATAACAAGTATTATATTTTTATTGATTATTTTTTATTTCTTGAGTCAGCTTTTCACCGTATTCACCAAAGTCAAAAGTTGCAAAATAATCTGCTGGCGTTTCAGCACGACGAATCATTTTTGCAGAACCATCTTCCTGAAGAAGAATTTCTGCACTACGCAATTTTCCATTATAATTATAACCCATTGAAAATCCGTGAGCACCAGCATCATGAATAAAGAGTAAATCTCCTATATCAATTTTGGGCAGCATTCTGTCAACTGCGAACTTATCGTTATTTTCACAGAGTCCGCCGGTTATATCATATTTGTGATCGCAGGGATTATTTTCTTTACCCATAACAGTGATGTGGTGATATGAACCATAGATTGCAGGGCGCATAAGATTTGCAGCACAGGCATCGCAGCCAATATATTCCTTATATATATGCTTTTGGTGGATAGCAGTAGTTACAAGACCACCGTTTGGTGCTAACATAAACCTACCAAGCTCAGTAAATAGTTTGACATCATCCATACCTGCCGGTACAAGAATTTCTTCGTAAGCTTTGCGAACTCCTTCTCCTATTGCCAAAACATCGTTGTCGCTTTGTTCTGGCTTATAGGCAATACCTATACCGCCGGAAAGATTAATAAAAGCAATATGTGCACCAGTTTTTTCTTTTAGTTCTACAGCTAATTTAAAGAGAATTTTTGCCAGTTCAGGATAATATTCGTTTGTTACAGTATTAGAGGCAAGGAAAGCATGAATACCAAAATGTTTTACTCCTTTAGCCTTGAGAATCTTATAAGCTTCTATAATTTGTTCATGTGTCATGCCATATTTAGCATCTCCAGGATTATCCATGATATTGTTAGCTATAGAAAAATGTCCGCCGGGATTATAACGGCAGGAAATGGTTTCTGGGATATCAGCGACTTTTTCTAAAAAATCAATATGTGTAATATCATCGAGATTAATAGTAACATTTAATTTTCTAGCTAACTGAAAGTCTTCGGCTGGAGTTGCATTGGAAGAAAACATAATTTCACTTTCTTTGAATCCTACTGCATCGCTCATAAGGAGTTCAGTGTAAGAAGAACAATCAGCACCGCAGCCTTCTTCTCGCAGTATTTGTAAAAGATATGGATTAGGAGTTGCCTTAACTGCAAAATATTCTTTAAAGCCTTTATTCCAGGAAAATGCCTTATTTACTAAACGTGCAGTACGACGGATGCCTGTTTCGTCGTAAATATGAAATGGTGTAGGGAACTGTTCAATGATTTTTTCTAATTGTTCTTTAGTTACAAATGGAATTTTTTTAGCCATGGTTATCACCTTTCTGTATTTTTATCAATGCAATTTCATTTTTTAGTGCTTCTTTAAATAAATCTACTAAGTTTCGTTTGCAGGAGTATAAGCAGGTAGAATCAGCTCCATCCTGCAAATCGCCAGTTAAAACAGTGTGTGAATCCGCAATAAGTCTAATTTGCTTATTTTGTTTAGGTGTATTGTAACAGATTGCTCCAGGAAGTGAAAATAGTTTATCGCTTATAATTACAACCTTTAAGTTCCTTTGTAAGGCAGTTACAAGTTCATTTCGTAAAAGTTCTAAAATATTGGGAGCTGCAGAAACATAAATTCTGGCTTGAGCCTGATTTACTGTATTTTTTAGCTTATTGATGATTTCTTGTGTACCTTTGATAGTGATATAACCTTCAGCATCACTTTGTAATGTGGGGAGCTGTTGGAGTATATCTTTTTTGATTTGTTCTAAGCGACTGATTTTATTTGAGCAGAATTCTGCTGGAAGAACGGGTGTATATCGGGTTACTTTACCTTCTTCTAATATATAGGCAGCACCCTTATCAACAAGACCAGCTAATGCAGTGTAAGTATTTGAGCGTGAAATACCTGTCTGTTTAGCAGCTTCATACCCTGTTAAGTGACCAGATTTTAGCAGAAGTACATATAATGTCGCTTCTTGTTTTGTTAAGTTAAAATTTGTGAGTCCTTCGATAATATCCATAGATTTTTGTTTACTGCTTTCTAAAGTTTCAGCTTGCTTGGCAAGCAGATTTCAAACAAGATTGTTCCTGTTCAAGAACACTATACTATTTTTGATGGAAGTTGTCAATAGCTAACTTGAAAAATATTTATCGTTAAAAATATCGGAATGATTCAAGTAAAATTTTAGATTAAATTCATACCAAAAGTATCAAATTTATATTTAAATATAAGTAACTATAAGCAAAAGAAAATTTTAAAATAAAATTCAGAAAAAACTAGACAATTTATTCTGCGTACTGTATAATTAATAGCGTGGGAAACCACTGATCCTTATACCCTAATTGTATTTTTTGTCAGAATGAATTCAGAGTTATTAAATCTGTTTGCTTTTTGTCAAAGGAAGATTCCTCCGGAAATTAGCTCCGGAGGTTTTTTCTTTTTCTATAATAAAAATTTAAGGGTGACATTTCTGTCTTAAATTTAATAAGAAGAAATGTCACCCTTTATTGTTAATATATGGAGCGGGTAACGAGACTCGAACTCGCGACACATAGCTTGGGAAGCTATTGTTCTACCACTGAACTATACCCGCAAAACTCATGCCAATATTATATAGTAAAATAACTAAAGTTGCAAGAGCTGCTCTTTAAGGAAAAATTTTCTGTATGAAGAAAATTTGAGAATACTGTATACAAAATACAAAAATGTGCTATAATAGATACTTGAAAAGATGTTAGAATGACTGTTGCAGATAACAGTCATAAATAAAATCAAATGCGGGAATATGGAGGTGAAGCAATTATGTTTAGTGCTGCAGGCGTTAGCTTAGTTTTTTTGTTTGTCCTGACTGTTATGTGCATTTTTGAATGATTTTTTATGAGAGGAACGCCCCTGGCTCAGTTTTAACTGTGAGCTGGAGGCGCTTTTAAATTTATATATTAAAGAAGGTATAGCTTATAGCAGAAGTTTTTTACTGCATGAAGCTATACCTTTTTTATATATACAAGCTAATTTTTATCTTCGTTAATCAGCTTATTTAGGAGAGCCTCTGATAAGTCATCTTCACCAAAAAGCTTTATGTTGTGTTGTGAAAGTAACGCTGCTGTTACACCTTTACCTGCTATTTTTTTGTTGCTGAAACTGCCGTCATAAATTTCTTTTGTTCCGCATGAGGGGCTACCCTGTTTTAAAATAGCGGCAGATACATTCATTTTTTTTGCTAGTTCTAAACATTTTTGTGCACCAAGGCAATAGGCAGTACTGACATCTTTACTTTGGTTAGTTATGACATATGCTTTTCCGCAGAGAACGGCATTGCCTCCGCCGGTTTTTTGTATTTCAGCAGGTGGCCTTGGGGTAGGAAGACCTCCTGCACATTCGGGACAAAAGGGAAGAAGATATCTTCTTATTTGTGGTCTTAGCAAGAGTTTTTGTGGACAGGAATCTCCTTTGTATCGTACAGACTGACCCAAAAGACAGGCACTAACTATAATCATTGCACAGATCCTTTCCGTTGACCGTTATCCCATTTTATTATATCTTTAATAACTTCAGAAGCAATGATTAGACCTGCAACTGAAGGACAAAAAGCTGTGCTCCCGGGTACTGTTCGTCGTTTAGGTGCTTCTTTGCTGCAATCGTTGCTTATCTCGCCTATAGGAATGAGAGGCAGTTCTTGTGAATAAACAACTTTTAGACTTTTCACTTTATGTTTTTTCATAGCCTGGCGCATAACACGTGCAAGCGGATCAATACGTGTTTTATAAATGTCACTTACTTCAAACATATAAGGATTAACCTTATTTCCCGTACCCATGCTACTGATTACTGGTGTATTTACTTTTTTAGCTGCCAGAACTATAGCAATTTTAGCAGCTACTGTATCTACAGCATCTATTACATAATCGTATTTGGCAAAATTAAATTCATGCTGATTTTCCGGAAGGAAAAAACATTGACTGGTATTTACCAAGGCTTTTGGATTAATACTGTGTATACGTTCTGCCATGACATCTACTTTAGGAAGACCGATTGTACTATGTGTAGCTATAATTTGGCGGTTTAGATTTGTCAAAGATATAGTGTCATTATCTATTAAATCAAAACAGCCTAATCCACTGCGTGCAAGTGCTTCAGCAGTGAAACCACCTACGCCGCCAATACCGAAAATAGCAACGTGAGCATTTTGCAGACTCTTAATAGCATTGCTGCCAAGGAGAAGTTCTGTACGAGAAAATTGGTTAAGCATATTTTTACTCCTTAATTAGTTTACTATGTTTTTTGCAAATTATTCTGCTAAAGAAATATCTGCTTTAGAACCATTTCTTATATCTTCTGGTTTTTTATCAGATGTAATTATTATTTTGCCGCCCTCTATGGAACTTATTTTACCTGGAAAGGGAGCAGGATTTTCAACAGTTTTTATGTTAACTGACATTCCTGCTTTTAAAGTTTTAGCTTCATTTGGAGAAAGGTTTAATATTATTGTACAGTAATCAAGAGCCTTTATTTGCAGTACAGTTTGCTCTTTTTGGACATTGCTGTTATTGGTTGACAGAAGCTTGATAATATTTCCTGTACATGGGCTAACGGCTTCATTTTCCTGTTGCTTTTTCAGAAGGGCAGCTTGCTGAACTTTTAATTGTATTATTAGGTTCTGTTGAGATTCAATTTGTTTTGGGGAAGATGGGTTGAAGTTTAGTGTGAGTTGTGTTGCTTTTTGCAGCTGTACAGTAGCTAGTTTCAGTTCATCTTGTGCTTCCTGTGCCTGAATTCTTGATACAGCCCCCATAGCTAAGAGTTGATTCATTTTATTTGCTTTTTGCTGTGCTGATGCAAGATTGGTTTGTGCTGTTGATAGGTCTATTTGTACAGTTTTGGCAGGACCTTGCTTAAGACGCTTAAAATCAGCTTCAGCTTTGGCTAACTGTATGTTTAAGGCTTTTAATTGTTTGTCAATTGTTGCATTTTCAATAGCGAATAATGGCTGTTCTTTGCTGATTCGGTCTCCGCTTTCACTGATTAAACCAATGATTTTTCCGGAAGCAGGAGCTTTGATGTCGTAAATTGGAACATTTACATTTCCACTTCCAAGTTCTTTGTTGTTTGTAGCTGTACAGCCGGAAATTAACAGAGCAGAACTTATTATAGCTAAATATATTATTTTAATTATTTTCATAATAATCCTCATTTCCTATTTTACTAGTATATTATAACTTATATTTATGTTAATTGCATAACATTTTCAGCTTACATTCTGGTAGTTTTTCACAAAATCTATGTACAAAAAGTAACAAAAAGTTTTCAGATAGTCGTTACAAAAAGCGAAAAATCTAGTATAATAAAATTAATGTGTATTATAGTTTACACAATCTTATGATATTGTCTGGCTGATGGGTGCCAATTAATGTAATCTAAGTGAGGTAAAAATGTTTTTTGATTCTTATGACACACCAGTGTTCAGACCTCCAAGCGAGGCGCGCAGTTTTATTTTACGTGTAACACGTGGTTGCGCACATAATAAATGTACTTATTGCAATATGTACAGAGGCGTTCCCTTTCAAATTTTAAAAGATGAAGAGATTTCCAGGCAGATTGCTTTAGCAGCACATTATGGAAAAAACAAAGTGCGTCGTGTTTTTCTTGCAGATGGTGACGCTTTAGTGCTGCCTACGGCAAAGTTGCTGAAAATTTTGCAGGTACTGCGCGAACAGTTCCCAAAGTTGCAGCGTGTTTCGAGTTATGCTGCACCAAAGGATATTCTGCGTAAGAGCGAAGATGAGCTGAGGCAGCTTAAGGAGGCAGGCTTGCAGCTTTTGTATTACGGAATGGAAACTGGTGATGATGCTACACTTAAAGCTGTCAATAAAGGTGTAAATGGAGAACAGGCAATAGAGGCAGGCAGGAGAGTTACTGCCAGTGGAATGAAACTGTCAGTTATGGTTATATTGGGGATTGCTGGTACAGAGGGCAGCTATCGTCATGCATTAGCTACTGCAAAAGCTATAAATATTATTAAACCTACGCATTTGAGTGCGTTATGCCTTATGCTTTATCGTGGAAGTGAACTTTTGGAACAGTATGAGGCAGGAAAATTTAATCCACTTTCTCCTGCTGGATTAATGCAGGAACTGAAACTTATGATAGAAAATATTAATCTGCCGCAAGAAAATCATTGCTTGTTCCGCAGTAATCATATTTCTAATTATGTGCAGCTGGCTGCAACTTTGCCGCATGATAAGAATCGCTTATTAGAGGATATTGATTTTAGTATCGATAAGCTTAGCAAATTAAAAAACTGGGATGTTTATAATTATAATTAAGTAAAGCTGAGTGAGCAAAATGTTACAAAGAATCTTATCGCTGATAATTTGTACAGCTGTTGTTCTAGGTTTGCCGTTAATGGCACAGGCTGATACAGGAAAACAGAATAAAATAGGCAATGCACCTGTAGTGAGTAATAGACCGCATAAAGCTGGTGCTGTTCCTGCTGTCATTGTTCAGGAGAGACCATCAGCTGTAAAAAAACATACTATTACAAATAAAAAGAAAATCAGAGAAAAAGAGCAGCCAGACGAAAAATCTTTTGCGGCAGGTAAGCAAAACATTAATATACAGCAAAACAATTGGCGCTTGAAAGTAGCTCAGCAGAAACTGCATGTTTTAGGTCTGATTGATGAGAGACCTAATGGATATATGACAGAGAAAACGTCTAAGGCACTGAAAAATTTTCAAAAACAATATAAGTTGAAAGAACACGGACAGCTTGACGATATTACATACAGGAAACTTGTGTGGGAAGCTTTTAAATGGGAAGGAATTCCAAAGCTGCAAGGGCGGGATGTAGTCAATAAGGCTTCTAAATATAAAGGGGTGCCTTATATTTTTGGTGGCACTACACCTAAAGGTTTTGATTGCTCTGGTTATGTACAATATGTTTTCAAAGAGTGTAAGGCAAATCTTCCAAGACTTGCCGATGAACAGGCTTTAGAGGGAATATTTGTAACGCAGAAACAGTTACAGCCTGGAGATTTAGTATTTTTTACAACTTATGCTAAAGGAGCTTCTCATGTAGGGATTTATGCAGGAGCAGGAAAATTTTGGAGTGCTTCATCATCGAGAGGCGTAGTTCTATCTTCTTTAAAGGATACTTATTGGAAAGAACGTTATTATGGTGCACGGCGTGTATTGATTGCTAATGGTGAAGTAAAATAATCTGTAATATAGGCTGGAAATAAGTTGGGAGGGTTTAGGTTATGATTCGTGAGAGAAGAAATAAAGAAAAACTGGCATCTTATTATAAGAAATTTATGGAAGAAGGTGTTGTAGACCCCAATGTTCATCCCTGGGTTGCTGAGAGCTGGCAGAGATGCCGTTCTATAAATCTACCGCATGAAACAATGCCGAAAATTAATAAATTGAGCCGTGAGGAAATAATCGCTCATCAAAAAACACATGAATTTATAGTTAAATATGTTGATGGTTTGTATGAACAGAGTAAGCAGCATTTTAATATTCATAATTTGAGTATGCTGTTGATTGATGAAAACGGTTATGTTATAAAAAATTATGCTATGCCGTTCTTCCAACGTATAATTGAAGATATTCAAGGAATGCGTGTGCTAGAAGAAGATGTAGGTACTTCCAGCATAAGTATTGCTCGTGAGCACAACGTTCCATTTCTGATGTTTGGACCAGAGATGTGGATTAAAGACAGTCATTCTGGTGATGCCTGCAGTGCCCCGATTTGTGTAAATGGCAAGATCCGTTATATTATTTCGTTCTTCTCTTTAGATCAGAATGATTTGCCGTATGACTTATTGCTTAGTTTGTTATTGACTATGAAGTACTCTATTGAACAGCATTTGAGTATGTTGGAAGCATGGACTATTAATCAGATAATGATGCAGCAGCTGCCAGTAACTGTTTATTGGCTGGGAAAAGATGGAGAAGTAAAATATTGTAATGATAATGGCAGAAAACGTTTAGATGGACATAATCGTTTGGATGATATATTCCTTAATTATGAACATATTCCTGTAAAAAAAGCTTTGAAAGGAGTGCCTACTCAGCGGCGGGAAATTACCTGGATTACACAAGACAGGACTTACGAAGATATTACTACTGTAATGCCGATTAAGGTTGGCAGTGAAGTAGAAAGTGCTTTAGTGCTTTCTATGTCTATTGAAGACTTAAAAACAACAATTGCGCACGCTACAGGCTATAGTAGTCGTTATAGTCTCTATAGTATGGTTGGCGAAACCAGTGAGTTTCTTGCTTTGCAGCATAAGGCAAGTCGTGTTGCACGTACAGATCACAATATTTTGCTGCAAGGTGAGCCTGGTACGGGTAAGCAGCGTTTGGCACATGGTATTCATCAAGCAAGCAGCCGTGCAGCAGCACCTTTGATTGCTGTAAAATGCCGCAATGCATCATTAGCAGAGCTGGAGGAGGAATTCTTTGGTGCAAACGATGGTGAGCAGCAGTCTGCTGGTAAGTTAGAATTATCTATGGGAGGAACATTATTTTTAGATGAGGTAGAAAAACTTCCTTCTGAAATGGGTGATAAATTGGCAGATGTTTTGACACATGGTCTTCCGTCTAATGATAAGGGTGGTAAACCTAAAATGTTTGATGTTCGTGTCATTGCTGCTTGTGACTCTAATTTGAAACGGTTGGCAGATAAAGGACTGTTTTCCCGTAAACTTTATGAGCTGGTGCTTGATACTACAATGCGTGTTCCACCTTTACGCGAGCGCGTAAAGGATATAGAAGTTATTGCCGGTCATATTTTGGTTGAAATGTCTGCACAGCATAATCTTCCGCAGAAACGTCTGTCACCTGAAGCTGTTGCCCTTTTGCTGTCATGTAGTTGGCCTGGCAATATCAAGCAATTACAAGGTGTAATTGAGCAGGCATTCTTTCATACGCCAGGCAGTGTTATTGAAGCGGAAAATATTAAGCTTCCAGGTGATAAAACCCTTGAACGTTCTTGGAAATATGATAAAGAAGCCTTTATTGCTGCATGGAAATCTGCCGGAGGCAATATCAGCAAGTTAGCAGCGGATTTGGATGTCAGTCGTGTAACGCTTTATCGCTATTTGAAAAAATATGGTTTAGGTCCTAAAAAAAATAATTTTTAAAGATAGTATAATTTGTTCAGCATAAAATTTAACGCTATCTTAAGGTGTATATGTGTCTTGGCATATACACCTTATTTTTTTTTATTTTGATAAAATATCAAATATATAGATAAATTTAGGGAATGCACTACCTTTTATTAGTTTTAGGAACTGAAAATAGTATATATATAGTGCATAATATATTTAATAAAATTAATAGTAAATGTTGTTGCGAAATTTGACTTGCAGACTGAAAAGTATTAGAATAATAATGTTATTGATTTATTAAGATAGAATGCAGCGATAAAATAATTAATACTTATTGAAGGGGTAATGTAATGTTTCGTGATAAATTGAAACGGTTGTCTGAAAGAGTTTGTTCGTGTTTTGATAATATAAAAGCACGTATAAAAGAGAAGGTACAGCAAGCAGTAGAAAATGTATCAGAATCTGCAAAAAGTTTGCAGATGTCAATTGCTGCAAAGGCTACTGAAACCGTAGAAGAATTAAAAGGTAAAGCTAACATTTTGGTTGCCGTAATAAAGATTCAGGTAAATATGAGGGTGCATCGTATACGTTTATTGGTTCTTGGTGTATTGCAGCAGCTTCAGATTAAGTATCAACTGCTTGCAGAACGTATTTGTAATCGTTATCAGGGACTGCGTAATATGTGGTATAGCAATCAGCATTTTACTTTTTGGTTTATTCCAGCAGATGGACAGTATATTACCAAAACACATGTTAAAAAGACTCATTTAAAATATGCTTTTACTGCGCTTGCATCTTTCTTGGTCATTGTTGTTTGCACAATTGGAGTTTTAGCACATTTTGCGATGCAGAATGAAGCACAAAAGCAGGAGTTAGCTGAATATAAACAGACTAAATCTGCTCAAGAGCAGACTATTAAAGAGTTACGGGCAATGGCAGAAACTAATCAGAAAAAGCTTGCAGCTTTGTCTAAATTAGAAGATCAAGTACGCAGTCAGATGGAAAAAAGTGGTGCTCAGCTGCCGCCTAAGACAGATGCTTCGGCCTATGCTGGACAGGGAGGAGCTTTTATTGGTGAAATTAACCAGATGAATGTTGTCCTAGAACAGGAAAAAAATATACAGCGGCAGGCAGATGCAAAAAAAGCTGATTTAGAAAATTTGTTGAGTGCAATAGAGACTGAAAATTATCGCCGTGAAGTTACACCAACTCATTGGCCTACAAGCGGAGGTTATATTTCTTCCAGTTTTGGAGGTCGTGCCAATCCCTTTGATGGTTACAGCCGTGATTGGCATCCTGGAATTGATATTGCTATTGATTATGGTGCACCAGTATACGCCAGTGCGGCTGGTTATGTGCAACAGGCTGGATGGTATGGTGGTTATGGAAGGTATGTGCGTATAAGTCACGACTATGGTTATGTTACTGCTTATGGACATATGAGCAGAATTGTTGCCAGTGCAGGGGATTATGTAAAAAAAGGTGAAATTATTGGTTATGTTGGCAGCAGCGGATACAGCACAGGTCCTCATTTGCACTTTGAGGTTATTCACCATGGGGTTCAGGTAGATCCTTCCAGTTTAATGTAATACAATATTATAAAAGAGCTTTTGGCTGTGCCAGGCATTATTTCAATAGTGCTTGGTGCAGTTTTTTATAATAATGACTTATGAAAAATTATTTGAAGAGGTGTTTAGATGCAGAAATTTATTAATAAAAAAGAAAATATTACTGAAGAAATGCTTGAAGGTCTTGTACTCGCTAATCAACAGCTTTTATCATTGGCACATGGAAATCTTATTGTAAACAAGCAGTTGAAAAATGCTGAACGTGTAACAGTTGTTACTTTAGATGCAGCAGGGCATGAACCAGCACCAGCAGGTTTTGTAGGAGAGGGCATGATTGATATAGCCGTAATAGGTGATATATTTACTGCACCTGGACCAAAAAGCTGTTTAGAAGCTGTGAGAATGGCTGATAGAGGGCATGGTGTATTATTAGTGGTGCCGAATCATTCAGGAATTTTACTGACAGCAGAGATTGTTGTAAAAAAAGCAGTTGAGCTAGGAATAAATGTCAAAAAAATTATTGTTGCTGAAGATGTTGCTGAAGTATCAAGGGATAAGCTTTCAGAGCGTCGTGGCTTAGTGGGATGTATGGCAGTATGTAAGATTGCTGGGGCTGTTGCTGCCGCAGGAAAGTCTCTTACTGAAACAGCTGTTATAGTACAGCGTTTTGTTGATAATTTGGCTTCTGTTGCTGTAGCAGTAAAGGGAGGAACAAATCCTGTAAATGGGCAGCAGCTTGTAGCAGTAGAAGAAGGATATATGGCAGTTGGTATTGGGCAAGATGGTGATACCGGCAGAGTAGAAAAAATACAGTCTGCTGATAAAGTTGCAGAGAGGCTATTAGAAATGCTTTTGCAGGATTTACAAATAAAGAAAGAAGAAAAAGTTTTGTTGCTGGTTAATGGCAGTGGGGCTGTTGCACTGGCAGAATTATTGATTATTTTTAGAGCTTGTTATGGACTGCTTGCAGAAAAGGGAATTGGAGTTTTTTCAAGTAAGATTGGTGAATTTTTAACAGTACAAGATGTTGCTGGCTTTCAATTGTGTATGGCTCGTATTGATGATGAGCTTTTAGAGTATTGGAATTCTTCATGCTGTACGCCGTATTATAGAAATTAAATATTGCTGTGTGAAGGTTTGTAAATTAATTATTTTAATTATGCTATAGTATATGTAACTTTTCATACATTTGAAAGAATGGGGAATATGTTACAAATAAATTTTCTGAAATTCATTTACAAATAACAAATAAAAGCTTAAAATAATTCTAAGTATAATTTCATGTAATATGTAGTATGGAAGGATGGTTTAAATGTTATTTAACAACAAAAAAATGAGGACTTTCGCTATTGGTCTCATGCTTACTGCAGCTTTTGGTATTTTGGGCTGTGGCGGAGACAGCAAAGAAAGCGGCAAAAAGGCAGAGAAAGTAAATGTAGGTATTGTACAGCTGGTAGAGCATGAAGCCTTGGATGCTGCAAATAAGGGTTTTGTTGACGGATTAGCTTCTAAAGGGTATAAAGAAGGCGAAAATATTACCTTTGATAGACAAAATGCTCAGGCTGATCAGTCTAATTTACAAAATATTGCGCATCGCTTTGTTAATAATAAAGTAAATTTGATTTGTGCTATTGCTACTCCAGCAGCACAGACAGTAGCTAATGTAACAAGTGATATTCCTGTTGTAGCAACAGCAGTAACTGATTATAAAACAGCTAAGCTGGTTAAAGATAATGATAAACCAGGTACGAATGTTACTGGTACTACTGACATGAATCCAGTTGCTGAACAATTGGATTTGTTATTGAAGCTTGTTCCAGATGCCAAGACGATTGGTACAATATATTGTTCCAGTGAGGTTAATTCTCAGCTGCAGGTTGAAATTCTGAAGAAAGCAGCAGCAGATAAGGGCGTTACAGTAAAAGAGGCTACTGTTTCTAATGTCAATGATATTCAGCAGGCTGCACGCAGTCTTACTGGTCAGGTACAGGCTGTTTATGTACCTACTGATAATGTACTGGCTTCAGCTATTTCTACTTTGCTTACTGTTACAGAGGAAGAAAAGTTACCGGTTATTTGTGGTGAAGCTGCTTTGGTAAAAGCTGGTGGATTAGCAACTTTGGGGGTTGACTACTACAAATTAGGGTTCCAGGCAGGTGAAATGGCAGCAGATATTCTGGGTGGCAAATCTAAGCCGGAAAATATGCCTATTCAGGCACAAAAAGATTTCAAGCCTACCATTAATATGAAAGAAGCAGCCAAGATTGGGGTAAAAGTTTCTGAAGATGTACTGAAAGGTGCGGACGTTATTAAATAATTATGTTAGAGTCTGCTGATTTTAAAGCAGACTCTTTTTTATGGAATATTTTGGAGGATTTGAAAATGGTTAGCTTATTGATACCTACGGTGGCTCAAGGACTTTTGTGGGCACTGATGGCTTTGGGTGTTTATGTAACTTTTCGTGTGTTGGATATTGCTGATTTGACAGTGGAAGGCAGCTTCCCGATGGGGGCAGCTACAGCAGCTGCAATGATGGCAGCTGGATATGGGCCGTTTACAGCACTTTTAGGAGCATTTATTGCTGGTATGCTTGCTGGAATTATTACTGGTATATTAAATACGAAAATGAAAATTCCAGCATTGCTTGCCGGTATTTTGACAATGATAGCTTTATATTCTGTAAATCTGCGAATTATGGGTAAAGCAAACTTATCTTTGCTGGGAGTAGATACAACGTTTAAATTAGCAAAAAATATTCTGGATTTAAGTATGGCACAAACAACATTAGTTGTGGGATTGGCTGTAACTGTTATTGTGGGGAGCTTTCTTTATTGGTTTTTTGGTACGCAGATAGGAGCTGCAATTCGTGCTACAGGCTTTAACCAGCAAATGATAAGAGCACAGGGCGTAGATACGGATGTGACTATTATTCTCGGACTTTTGCTGAGTAATGGACTTGTTGCTGTATCAGGAGCTTTGGTTGCTCAGTCTAATGGTTTTGCTGATGTAGGCATGGGTACAGGAACTATTGTTATCGGATTGGCATCAGTAATTATAGGCGAGGTACTTTTCGGTACACGTAGTTTTAAAAACTGTCTTATTTCAGTAGTTTTAGGGTCTATTGTTTATCGTATTGTTATTGCACTAGTACTAGCTATGGGAATGCCACCGAATGATCTTAAGCTGTTTACCTCTGTGTTAGTGGCAATTGCTTTGTCTATGCCATTGATTAAGAGTAAAATAGGCGGAAGAAAGGCGGTGCGTTAAATGCTGCACGTAGAACATGTATCTAAGACATTTTTCCCGGGAACTATCAATGAAAAAAAAGCGTTGCAGGATTTGTCTCTGCATCTTGAGCCAGGTGATTTTGCTACTGTTATCGGCGGTAATGGTGCTGGAAAATCAACAACATTAAATGTTATAGCAGGAGTATTTCCAGTTGATAAGGGTAAAGTAATCATTGATGGAGAAGATATAACAAAAAAGCCGGAACATAAGCGTGCTAAGTATATTGGACGCGTTTTTCAGGATCCTATGTTGGGTACTGCTGCGGGTATGATGATAGAGGAAAATCTTGCTTTGGCATCCAGACGCGGAGAAGCTCCAGGATTAGCTTGGAGTTTATCCAGTGACCAGCACGAGCGTTTTTACACATTGCTTAAAGAACTTGATTTGGGTTTAGAGGAGCGGATGACTGCTAAGGTTGGTCTGCTTAGCGGTGGTCAGCGTCAGGCACTTACTTTGCTTATGGCAACTCTGAAAAAACCAAAATTGCTGTTGTTGGATGAACATACTGCGGCATTGGATCCTAAAACAGCTGCTAAGGTTTTGGCACTTACAGAGAAAATAGTTACACGTGATCATCTGACAACTCTTATGATTACTCATAATATGCGTGATGCTTTGAGTTATGGAAATCGCTTGATTATGTTGCATAATGGACAAGTAATTATTGACGTAAAGGGTGAAGAAAAAAGACATTTGCAGATAGCGGATTTATTAGAGATGTTTGAACAGGCTAGTGGTTCAGAAATGGCTAGTGATAGATTATTGCTTGGTTAAAGTGAAAATGATTTACATAGTAAAATGATATACATTACAAATATACAAAAGTAAAATAGAAAGATACTTTATGAATACGCTATTGATTTCGTTTCATAATAACTAAAATATAGAGAAAAATAAATAAAATGTATTAAAAATCTCTTGCGAAATCTGAAAATCGTGGTAAACTTTAAATAAGTGCGTTGTTAGTTTAAGAAAAATTTATCGCAAGCAACCGAAAGGCGGTGTCATCAATTGCAAGAGGAAATTAAACTTATCGGTCGCAGAATTCGTTTATTGCGTACTGCTAAAAATCTTACACAAACTGGACTGGCAAAAGAAATGGGAATTTCTCAGACACATTTATGTAATATTGAGTGTGGTCGTGTGCCGGTAACTCTGCCGAATCTTCTTAAATTGCATAGTTTGCTGCAATGTAATATGAGTAGTTTCTTTGTAGATTTGGATGAAAAAGCTGAGACTAAGGATAAAGATATCAGTTTAGAAGAGGTTCTGCAAATTGTTAAGCTATTAAAACAAAAAGAGTAATAGTGTTTTTAGGAGAAAAGGAAAAAGCCGATGTATGTTGTTTTACAACTTGCATCGGCTTTTAAGTATTAAGGAGTACATTATTTATTTATTTCAGCAAAGGCAGTAAGTCGTTTACTGTATCTGCTAGTAATTCTGCACCATGTTCTTCGAGAAATTTGCGTCCGCGGAATCCCCAGCAGGCACCGATACAGGGAACGCCAGCATTAAAGGCAGTTTCTATGTCTGTATCGGAGTCACCGACATATACTGTAGAATTTTTATCAGCATGTAATTCCTGCATGATTGCTAACAACATATCGGGAGCTGGTTTTTTTGCAATTCCTGTTCGTTCGCCGCAGGCAGCATCCAGTTGACCGTAAAAATACTGTTTTGCTAAAGCTTGTACACCGTAATCAGGCTTATTGGACACTATAGCAGTTTGGCAGCCAAGTTCTCTTAATTTTTGCAGTAATTGGATTATTCCTGGATAAGGATGGGTGTTATCTGCACAATGCTGTTTATAGTAAGTATTAAGGTCATGGAAAACAGCATTTTGTATAGATTTTGGCGAATTTGCAGGTACGGAACGTTCAACAAGTTTATGGATGCCGTTGCCTACAAACATACGAATTTCATCTTTTGTACGCAGTGGCAGTTTGTTTTTAGCTAATGCATAATTAGCAGCAGCAGCTAAGTCATTTAATGTGTTTAGTAAGGTGCCGTCTAAGTCAAAAATAATAGTTTTGTATTTCACTTTAGTTCTCCTTGATTGTGATAGATTTGTTTTTATTTTATCATAATAATATGAAAAGTTCATGGCAAAATTTAGACAAATGCTTTATAATAAAGCTATCTTGTGAAACTGGAGGCAGACTAATGAGCTATGATTATAAGCGTTTAGAGGGTATAAAATGTTTTTTGTTTGATATGGATGGCACAATTAATTTGGGGAATGAATTAATTCCCGGTATGGAAGGCTTTTTCGAAAAATTAAAGGCGGCAGGAAAAGATTATTATTTATTGACAAATAACTCTTCCCGCAGTCATGAACATTATGTACAGAAGATGAACGGGTTGGGAGTACCTGTTACTCGTCAGAATATCTTGATTTCATCAGATGCTATGACAAATTGGCTGCTTAAAAATAAGCCTGATGCCCGCTTGTTTGTTTTAGGAACTCCGCAGTTATTGGAGCTGATTCGCGATGCAGGATTTACATTGACGAATTCTTTGGAAGAAAGCGCAGATTATGTCGTAGTTGGCTTTGATCAAACTCTTACTTATGAGCGGTTAACAACAGCCTGTCGTTTAATTGATAAGGGAGTACCATATTTAGCTACGCATCCAGATGTTCGCTGTCCAATTGAAGGTGGGGAATTTATTCCGGATACTGGCGCTATGCTGGAGTTGATAAAGACTGCTACCGGTAAAGAGCCAGAATTTATTTTTGGTAAACCATATCAATATATGGTAGATGTTGTTTTAGATAAAACTGGTTATAAGAAAAATGAAATTGCAATGGTGGGAGATCGTTTAGCTACTGATATAGCTTTTGGTCTTAATAATGATATTCTTTCTGTAATGGTTCTTACTGGTGAGGCAACAATGGAGGATGTAGAAAGCGGTTCTATTAAGCCGAATATTATTTTACCTCATGCAAAAGAGATACTGAATTATTTATGATTCTTATGAAATAAATAAGAAAGGAGGATAAAATATGAATATTTCAGAACAGGAAACAGTTCTGACAGAAGCTATCAGGCGGGTGCCCGCTTCTGAGTTGGAGATGCGGCTTAATGCTTTTCGCAGTCAAATGAATAAGGAGCATCCAGGATGGGAGATGGCTGCGGTAAACCATAAAATAGCAATGTATTATTTTACTGGCACTATGCAGGAAGGCGTGCTTATTATTCGTCCGCAGGATGCTGTTTTTTGGGTACGCAGAAGCTATGAGCGTGCATGCGGTGAGTCTTGCTTTAGTGATATTCGTCCCATGCACAGTTTCAGAGAAGCTGCAGCTTTTTACAAAAAGATGCCAAGAGTAATGTATATAGAAACTAAAAAGGTTACTATTGAGTGGGAGCGGCTGCTGCATAAATATTTTTCTTTTGAGGAAATCGGTTCTTTTGATGGTGTTTTGCAGGAACTGCGTTTGAGAAAAAGTCCTTATGAGTTACAGCAAATGGAACGTTCGGGGGCTATTCATGAAACAGTTCTTGATGTTATTGCACCCAAGCTGGTTCAGGAAGGCATCAGTGAGGCTCAACTGGCAGTCGCTGTTTATCGTGAAATGATACAAAGAGGTTCGCATGGAACTGTACGCTTTAATCAGCTTCTAGGTGAGGAAATTGTCGGTTTGGCATCTTTTGGTAAAAGCGGTCTAGTGAAGACTGGTTTTGATGGTCCGGGAGGTACAGATGGTACTTGTATAGCAGTACAATCTATCGGTAATGCTTTTCGTAAGCTTAAGGCTGGCAGAGTAATATATTTGGATATACCTTGTGGCTTTGATGGTTATCATACAGATAAAACGACAGTATATTATTATGGTGATCTTGCTAAAGATAAATATGCAGCAAAAATTATCGAAGCACAGGCAAGATGTTTGGAATTAGAGCAGAAGATTACTGCAATGATGGTTCCGGGCAGGTCTGTCGAAAGCTTATATATACAGGCTATGGCGGAATTTAATAATATTTACGGCGATGCATTTATGAATGGCGGAAAATTTTTAGGACATAGCATAGGCTTAGTTATGGATGAAGCTCCAGCAATAGCTAAAGGATTTAAACAATTATTGGAACCAGGAATGACCTTTGCTGTAGAGCCTAAGATTGCTTTGCCGGGAGTGGGTATGGTTGGAACAGAAAATACTTATGTAATTACTGAAAATGGTGCTCGTTCTCTTACTGGTAAATCGCATGAAATACGTACTTTATTATAAATTTATAGTAATATAATACGTTTAATAAAATAAGCGCAGTAACCTAATAATATATTTCTTAAGAAACAGTAGAAATATATTATAAAAGTTACTGCGCTGTTTTGTATTTGCTTATTTTTCTAATTCTGCGGCACAGTTGATAAATTTGACACCGGCATACTGCATTTCCTGCATAGCTGTATCTATGGTTTCTGGAGAGATTCCGCGGCAGGCAGCTTTATTTAAAATAACATCAAAGCCTGCTTCTTTTAGTTGTAGTACAGTATTTTTTACACAGTAGTCAGTAGCAAGACCGCCACAAATAACGGTGGTAATACCGTGGCAGTGAAGGTATTCAATAGCACCTGTAGAAAGTTTATTTTTTAAATCATGATAGCAAGCTCCATAAGGATGTTTATCTGGTTCAATACCTTTAAAAATTTGAAAATCATATGAGTTTTCATCTAAGCCATTAATAAAATCAAATCCTTTTGTACCTATAATAGCATGAGCTGGCCAGCGTACATCTAAATCAGCGTAGCCTTTAATGGGTGTAAGCGGTGGATTGCTGCTGTCGCTGAGCCAAAGAGCGTTAGTACTGTGGGCATCTCTGGAAGCGATACGAAGACTGGCAAAGGCAGCTTGGGCATTTAATTCATCTGCAATTTTATCTCCCTCTGCTACTGGTAATTCATCTGGACAAATAGGGGTAAAGGTATTTTGTGCATCAATATCAAAAGAAGCAATATATTTTTTTTCTGGTAATTTCATTGAACAACCTGCTTTCTTAAATTTTTCTTAATGTTGTATTATATAATATTTTTTTGACAATATCAAAGAAAAATAGTTTTTAGGAATTTATATTCATCGGTAACTTTATAGCAGATGGTGTGCTGGAAAATTTCATATATTATGAAAGTGTTAAACAAGAACGAAAATTGATGATGGTATATTGAAGATTACTGTTCCTAAAGTAGAGGTTAATTGTTATATTGCAATTTAAGGATATGATTAAAGTTATCTGGTAAAAAATAAATGCTGTTACATATGACTGATATGTAACAGCATTTTTACTATAGCTTAATTTTTAGGTACTAAATCTTCGTTTCTTAATGTTCCTTCTTTTGCACGCTGGGCAAATTCAGCAGTAGCTGTAAAAAGAACGTCACTAGAGCTGTTGAGAGCAGTTTCACAGGCATCTTCCAAAACAGAGATGATGAAACCTACACCAACAACCTGCATAGCTATATCGTTGCCTATACCAAAAGATGCACAGGCTACAGGAATAAGCAACAGGGAACCACCAGCAACACCGGAAGCACCGCAGGCACCTACTGTAGAAACAATGCACAGCAACAAAGCTGTCGGCAGATCAACGTGAATACCAAGAGTGTTGGCTGCTGCCAAAGCAAGTACGGAAATGGTAATGGATGCACCTGCCATGTTAATTGTAGCCCCAAGTGGGATAGATATTGCATAAGTATCAGGATTTAAACCGAGACGTTTGCAAAGAGCCATATTAACTGGAATATTAGCGGCAGAACTGCGAGTAAAGAAAGCATAAACACCAGATTCGCGGATAGTTGCGAGTACCAATGGGTAAGGATTTTTGTGAATGTTCATGTAAACAATCAGTGGATTCATTACCAAAGCAACTAAGAAGTATGAACCAATAAGTACACCCAACAAATGTACATAACCAATGATAGCAGATAAACCGCTGTCACTGATAGAAGTTGCAACTAGACCCATAATACCAAGAGGTGCGAAACGAATTACCCACTTTACAACTAAAGTAATTGCTTTAGCTATATCATCTAATACTGCTTTTGTGCTGTCACTGCCTGCCAGATTCATAGCAATACCAAAAATTACAGCCCAAGCTAAAATACCGATATAGTTAGCATGCAGCAGTGCAGATACAGGATTATCAACTACACTTAAAATAAGATTGTGCAGTACTTCAACGATGCCGCTGGGAGGAGCTACTTTAGCGTCGGCGAGTTGCAATTGCAGTGTTGTGGGAAAAAGGAATGACAGTGATACGCCAACAAGTGAAGCAAAGAAAGTTCCAATCATATATAGAATGATGATTGGTCTCATATTAGCTTCACCATTATCTTTTTTCTTAGCCATAGCGTTCATAACTAAGAAGAAAACTAAAACAGGCGCAACACCTTTAAGAGCTTTAACGAACAAGTCACCGAAAATAGCAACAACAGGTACTGCTTTAGGTACAAAAACAGCCAGCAGAATGCCTATTAGTAAGCCAACAGCAATCTGCTTGATAAGAGCGACCTCATTAATGATCGCAACAAATTTTTTTAACACGATTAATTCCCCCTAAATTCCCTTTAATTTTAACAATGTCGTTAGTATATACCTTTAGGTAATAAAAGTCAAGTACCAGGTGAAGTGTGTCTTTGTGGAAAAGACGGTAAGCGTTAAAGTACTTTTTTACCTTAAAAATAGCTGTAAATGAACAAGATGATGTAATAAATGTAACAATAAACAAAAAATAATAGTTTTATAAAATTACTCTGAGTCGCAGTGGAATATATCTTATGCCCTATAATGTTGACAGGAAAAGTTTTTCACATTATTCTATAGGTATGAAAGTGTTAATTTTTTTCTTGATTTTAATTATGAATATGGTTAGTGGCTGTACGGGAATAAGTTCGAGAGATAATGATAAATTACAGATAGCAGCCAGTTTTTATCCTATGGCAGAATTTACTCGGGCAGTAGGCGGCGAACATGTGGAGGTAATGATAATGGTTCCTGATGGCGTAGAGCCACATGATTGGGAGCCGTCGCCGCGTGAACTGACACGTTTGGGTCGCTCGCAGATTTTTGTTTATAACGGTATTGTAGAGCCTTGGGCAGAGCAAGCGTTGGAGGCTTTGAGTGAACGTAATATTTTCTCTGTTCAGGCTGGAAAAGAACTGTATGAGCGTAATGGTAAAGTAGATCCTCATGTTTGGGTAAGTCCTAAACGAGCTGTAGTTGAAGTACAGCGGATTACAGATGCTCTGTGCAGGACAGATGAGGTTCATGCAGAGGATTATCAACGTAACAGTGCTAAGTATATTGCTGAATTACAGTATTTAGATAAGCAGCTGGTAGATTTAGGAAAAAACTCGAGGCACAAGGTATTCATAACTGCGCACGCTGCTTTTGGTCATTTAGCTTCCGATTACGGATTACAGCAGCTTGCTATAGCAGGGATTTCACCGGATGCTGAACCTACACCGGCAGCATTACAGAAGCTTGCTAAAGTTGTAAAAGATAAGGAAATAAAATATATTTTCTTTGAAACACTTGCTACACCGAAAACAGCACAGGTATTAGCTGCTGAAACTGGTGTTCAGACGGCTGTTTTAGATCCGGTAGAGGGATTAGACAAAGATGGGCGTGAACAAGGACTGAATTATATAAAAATAATGCAGGCAAATATTGAGGCTTTAAAGAAAGCCTTGGCAGATTAATGAAGGTTTGGACTATGGATAATATTATTGTAGTAAAGAATTTGGGTTTTGATTATGGTGAGGGCTGGGTTTTTAATGATGTGAGTTTTGAGATTCCACAAGGGGATTTTGTGGCGGTAATTGGTGCAAATGGTGCTGGAAAAAGTACATTGCTGAAAATGCTTGCACATGCGATGCCACCTACAATTGGAGAAATATATTATTATGGACAGCCTATAGAACAGTTTTCAGATTGGCAGTATATTGGTTATGTACCGCAGAATCCTGCAAAAATGCAGCGCGACTTTCCAATAAATGTAGAGGAAGTTGTAGGATTAGGTTTACTTGGATCAAATAAGATACTGCATCGTTTTAACCAAAAAGATAAACTGGCTATAGAATGTATGTTGGAACGTTTTGAACTCACAACTTTGCGTAAACGTAAAATAGGTGAACTGAGTGGCGGTCAGCAGCAAAGAGTATTTCTTGCCAGGGCTATGGTACATAATCCGCAAATACTGCTTTTAGATGAGCCTGCGACTGGTATAGATACTTCGTATAAAAAAACTTTGTATACTATGCTTAGAGAAATTAATCGTCAGCAGAATGTGACTATTATTATGATTTCTCATGATTTGGAGATGGCAGTTGAGGCTGCTAAAAGTGCTGTTTGCCTTGACCGCGGTATATGTTTTCGCGGCGATGTTCATGAGGCACTCGTACATCATCATAAGCATGGGTATTTTTATAGATAGAGGTTAACTGTTATGCTAGAAATGTTTGAAATGGAATTTATGCAGAGAGCGTGGTTGGCAGGTCTTATTATGGCTTTTATTTGTCCGCTGATAGGCAGTTTTTTGGTATTAAGGCGTCAGTCGCTTATAGGTGACGGCTTAGGACATATCGCCTTTGCTGGAGTTGCCGGCGGAGCTTTGGGCGGGTTCAGTTCGGTATTGAGTGCAGCTGTAGCTACCATATTGGGAGCGTGGGCGATTGAGCGTGTACGTGTATGTCTGGCTGATGCTTCAGAGATGGTGTTGGCAATTTTCTTTTACAGCGGTATGGGTTTAGCAGTTATTTTTACCAGTCTTAATACGGACGGTGGCTTGAATCTCAGCAGCATTCTGTTTGGCAGTTTGATGACAGTAAGCAGCAGAGATTTACTTATAGTAGCTTTGCTTGGTTTGTGTACGGTTATTTTTGTAATAGTTTTTTATAAGCCTTTACAATATATAACTTTTGACGAAACTTCTGCTAAGGTTGCAGGACTTCCGGTAGAACGTCTTAATTTGCTGTTGGCTTTACTGACGGCACTGACTGTGGCTCTTTCTATGCGTATTGTTGGACTACTATTAGTTTCAGCAATGCTGGTTATTCCAGCTGCCTGTGCATTGCAAACGGCACGCAGCTTTGCTGGTACGATTTTACAGAGTATAGCATATGGTTTATTGACCGTAATAATAGGCTTACCAGTTTCTTATTATGCTAATCTTGCACCTGGAGGAACTATTGTACTTACAGGAACAATACTTTTTTTAGTAAGTATACCGTTAGGAAGATGTTCAGCTAAGCGGCTGCCTCCGCCAGTGCATACAGCTTGCACAAAATGTGGAAAGGAGCATATATAATGGAGATCAGGGCTGATTTACATATACATACAACAGCTTCTGACGGAACTTGGGATCCTACTGAGCTTATTGAAGAAGCAAGGCGTATTGGTTTAGCAATGTTAGCAGTAACTGATCATGATAGTATAGCAAATGTAGAAGAAACAGCTGTATTAGCAAAAAAAGCAGGTATAAAGTTTTTAACTGGAGCTGAGATATGTTCTACAAAAGCTGATTTGAACTTTCATATTTTAGGTTATGGAATTGATATAAGCAATAAACAGTTGCTGGAATTGTTGGAATATAATACAGCTTTGTTAGATAAAAAGGATACGGATAGTATACGTTTGTTGGCACGAGATGGCTGGAATGTAGATATTAGCGAATTTGCAAATTATAATTATGATAGGCGGCGTGGAGGCTGGAAGGCATTAGCGTATTTAATTGATAAGGGTCTTTGTACGGGTGTAGATGATTTCTTTAAGCGAATCTTTACGGCTGAACATTCTCTTGGATTTCCGGAGTTTCCTTCAGTGAAAGAAGTTGTAGGAGTTATTCATGCTGCTGGTGGTGCAGCATTTTGTGCTCATGCTGCCAGCGGTTTTCATGGGCCTGGATTAGAGCAGGTACTGAATATTTTGGCAGAGGAATCTTTTGATGGCTTTGAGTGCTATCATTCCAATCATAGTGAAGAAGATACTAAACTATTATTACAGTATTGCTGCAGGCATAAGCTGCTGATTAGCGGTGGCAGTGACTGTCATGGCACGTTTGTTGCTTCAAGGAATTTGGGAGAACCGTATATTGATACATCTATGCTGAATCTTAGTGGATTATGTTAAATATCTGCAGATGAAAACTTTTTAAGATTAAGAGCTTTGGATAAATTACTAAAACCGAAAAATACATGGAAAAACAAGAAAAATGTTCGACTTTTTTTCTGCGTTGTGCTATGATATTAACGTAAATTATAACAAAGTTAATACAGACAGGACTTAGCAGTATCAACTTTAAAAGTTACTGTCTAGAAATTTTTAGGGGGCATAAAAATGCAAGAGTATAAACCGTTTAAATCTGGTAAGGTTCGTGAGATGTATGATGCTGGTGACAGTATTATTATGGTTGCTACTGACCGCATTTCCGCATTTGATCATATTTTAAAAAATAATATTGAAAAAAAAGGTGCTGTGCTGACCCAAATTTCCAAATTTTGGTTTGATATGACAAAGGACATTGTACCTAATCATATGATTTCTGTAGATACAAACGATATGCCTGAATTTTTCCGTAAAGCAGAATTTAATGGCAACAGCATGAAATGCAAAAAACTTAATATGCTTCCTGTGGAGTGTATTGTTCGTGGTTATATTACAGGCAGTGGCTGGGAAAGCTATAAAAAAACTGGTAAAATCTGTGGAATTAAACTGCCGGAAGGATTACAGGAATCTCAAAAGCTGGCAGAGCCTATTTTTACTCCTAGTACAAAAGCAGAAATTGGCGATCATGATGAAAATATCAGTGTAGAACAAAGCATTGATATTTTAGAGAAACTTTATCCTGGTCGTGGTGAAGAATATGCACTGAAGCTGCGTGATTATACTATTGCAATTTATAAAAAATGTGCAGCTTATGCCTTAGAAAGAGGTATCATTATTGCTGATACTAAATTTGAGTTTGGTCTTGATGAAAATGGAGAAGTTGTTCTTGGCGATGAGATGATTACACCTGATTGTTCTCGTTTCTGGCCTTTGGAAGGCTATAAAGTGGGACAGAGCCAACCTTCTTATGATAAGCAATTCGTACGTGACTGGCTGACTGCTAATCCGGAAGCTGGTTACGAACTGCCACAGGATGTTATAGAAAAAACTATTGCTAAATATATTGAAGCTTATGAATTATTGAGTGGTAAGAAATTTGATATTTAAGACAACAGAAGTGTAACTTTTGTTGCATAAATGTTATAAATAAAAAATTTTCCTTGAAAATCTAAAAAAAGGTTTACAAAAACTGAACTGCGTTATATAATTTCTGCATAAACAACAACGGTGTTGAAACGGCGAGAGCTGTTTATTTCCGTTGTTGTTTTTTGCTTTTTCTGATTCTGATAAAATAAATGGTAAAGTATCGGAAAATGTTCGGGGAATAAAATAGTGCTTAATCGCGTAACGATTTTCCACCTATAGATATATACATAAGGTGGTTCGTGGAAGCGGCCAATAGAGGGGACTTTTGGAAATGCTGAAAGTAAATAAGCACTGCCGATTTATAGATATCGGAGAGAAAAGTTGCGCGAAAATAAAAATACCCGCTATTATGATATATATCTTTTTACTGGATACATATCATTACAGCGGGTTTTTATTTTGCTATACTATTGTTCCTCCGCCGACAACAATATCACCATCATACATAACTACCGATTGTCCTTTGGTAATTGCACGCTGAGGTTCATCAAAGATAATTTCCAGGGTATCAGAATCTGGTTGGGTTACTGTTGCCCATTGTTCTTGCTGGTGGTAACGAATACGAGCTTTTATGCGGCGTGGTTCAGCGATAACGTCACAATCTATAAGATTAATGTTTTTTGCTAGTACATAACGAGTAAAAAGTCCTTCGTTGGTGGTGAGAATAACTGTATTAGCTGTAGGATTGATTTCTTTAACGTACATAGGTTGGGGTAATGCTAACCCTAGCCCCTTACGCTGACCAACAGTGTAGTGAATAATACCTTTATGTTGACCAAGAACATTTCCGTTTTCATCAACGAAATTACCTGCTGGGAATTTTCTTCCTAGTCTTTGTTCGATAAAATCTGCATATGTACCTTCTTTGATAAAGCATATATCTTGACTGTCCTGTTTATGGGCATTGATGAAGCTGTGTTTTTCAGCTATTTTACGTACTTCTGGTTTATGCAGACTGCCAAGTGGAAATATAACATGAGCGAGCTGTTCCTGTGATAAAGAATACAGAACGTAGCTTTGATCTTTTAACGGATCTATAGCTTTATGCAGTAAGTAACGGTTTTTTTCTTTATTATAAGTGATTTGTGCGTAATGACCGGTAACTACATAATTACAACCCAGTTCTTGAGCTCTTGTGAATAATTGATCGAATTTTAGGTATCGGTTACAGTCGATACAGGGATTAGGTGTTCTGCCGTTTACATAGGCATCTACAAAACGATTAATAACATCGTGTTCAAAACGATCAGCAAAATTGAAAACATAATAAGGGATATTCAAATATGCTGCTACGCTGCGTGCATCTGCAACGTCATCCAGTGAACAGCAGCTATGTACTTTAGGAACGCCAATATCATCATTTCCGAAAAGCTTCATGGTTACACCTGTACAGTCATAACCTTGTTCTAACATTATTAAGGCTGCTACGCTGGAGTCAACACCACCGCTCATGGCTATTAATGCTTTTTTATTCATAGTTTATCTCCTCTAAATGTTAAATTATTGAACGACGAACATCGCCGATATTTGTTTCGATGGTATATCCGACTGATTTTACTTTGGCTTCCAAACAACTGCGGCATTGGGCTGCTTCTTCTCCAGTACAAATTTTATCAGCGTAAAGTTCGTATAATTTACGTACTTCTGCTGGTGAAAGATTTGGCATAACGACATTTGCTCCTGCCATGAGGCCAAGCTCTCGACCGTTAGGTGTTATTGTTCCTAATGCTGTTGTTGACGGCAGTAGTGCATATGGGAACATGAGACGTAAGATTGATAAAAGACGTAAGGTTTGTTTTGCTGTTCCGCTGGACATATTATAAAAAGGTGTATGCTTATGTGTAATATACGGGCCAATACCAATCATGTCTGGTTGGAGTGCCTGAAGAAAGCGTAAATCACTGATTATATTTAAAGGTGTTTGATAAGGAGAACCTACCATAAAACCTGAACCTACTTGATAACCTATTTCCTTTAAATCGAAAAGACAGCGTTTGCGGTTAGCAAGACTCATACTACTTGGATGTAGTTTGGCATAATGTTCTGGAGATGCTGTTTCATGACGCAGAAGATAGCGTCTTGCTCCTGCATTATAATACGATTGATAGCTTGTACGACTTTTTTCTCCTATTGAAAGGGTAATAGCACAATCTGGATGCTGCGTATGTATTGAACTGACAATAGAGCAGATTTTTTCATCTGTGAAATATGGATCTTCTCCGCCTTGAAGAACAAAGGTGCGAAATCCCAGTTTGTAACCTTCTGCACAGCAAGCAAGTATATCTTCTTGTGATAAGCGGTAACGCTGAACTAATTTATTTCCAGCACGTATACCACAATAATAACAGTTGTTTTTGCAATAGTTTGTAAATTCAATTAGACCACGTATATAAACGGCTTCGCCATAATATTGGCGGCGGATTTTATCAGCATTTTGTGCTAATAATTTATCGGCAAAGGTATCTGTTGTAGTGATAAGTGTTAAAAGTTCAGCATCTGTCAGATTATGCCTGCTGGTAAGCTTTGATATTAAATTGGCAATAGCTGACATAATTTTACCTCCGTAGGTGATTTACTGCTTTGGTGACTTTTTGGATAATTATATTAATTTCATCTATCGTATTATATTCACAAAGAGAAAGACGCAGTGAACTTTGTGCCAGTTTTGGCGTACTTCCGCAAGCAAGAAGGACGTGACTGGGCGCAAGTGAACCAGAGGAGCACGCAGAGCCGGATGAGGCACATATACCTTCATTACTTAAATAAGATAGTAAAGCTTCACCATTTATATTAGTAAAGCTGTAATTTACTATACCTGGAAGTGAGTTTTGATAATCGCCGTTGAGTTTAGCGCCTTCAATTTTTCCTAATCCAGTTATTAAACTTTTACGTAGATTGCTTATATAAGAAATATTGGAATACATTTTTTGTTGTGCTTCTTTTAATGCAGCTGTCATTCCTATTATTGCAGGAAGATTTTCTGTGCCTGCACGTTTGCCCCGCTCCTGACTGCCGCCGTAGATTCTGCTTGTAAGAGTTATGCTGTCTTTAGCAAAGAGTACTCCGATTCCTTTAGGCCCATGAAATTTATGTGCAGAAAGTGACAACATATCTATATTATCAAGCTTTATATCTATGGGGATATGTCCTGCTGCCTGTACTGCATCTGTGTGAAAAATAATATTTTTACTATGGCATATATTGCCGATTTCTTTTATTGGTTGAACAGAGCCGATTTCATTGTTGGCATACATAACAGAAACAAGGCAGGTATCGGGACGTATTGCTTCACGAACTTGTATAGGATTGATAATTCCGTTAGGCTGTGGCTTTAATAATGTAATATCAAAACCTTTTTCTTTTAAATTATCCAGTGTATGTAGAACTGCATGGTGTTCAATGGCAGTAGAAATGATATGTTTTTTGCAATTTATTTTTCCAAGAGCTGCCGCACTGATAAGAGCTTGGTTGTCAGCTTCACTGCCTCCAGAAGTAAAGAAAATTTCTTTAGGCAGGCAATTCAGTATATCCGCTATTTGTTTTCGTGCTTGGAAGATGGCAGCTGCAGCTTGCTGACCTGCAAGATGTACACTGGATGGATTTGCATATATTTTATTAAAATATGGCAGCATAGCTTGTACAGCAATACTGCTCATTTTTGTTGTAGCTGCATTATCAGCATATATAACTTGCCTATTCATGATATTCTTCCTTTCTGTTCTAAATCCTCTATTTTTATGATTAAAAGTCATAAGTAAAAACTTAACAAAAACCTATCGTTATGATATGTTTCATATGGTACAGTAGAGATTGTTCTTTGTCAAGGAAGAAAAATTTTGATTTTCTTTCTTGACAGAGGAAAAAATAGCAGTATAATAAACCTATAAAACAAATGTGTTTTATATATATTAAAGAAAGAGGTTATGGCTATGTTTGTAATGTTTTTTGATCTGCGATGTTGCCATTGAAATTTAGAAATACATTATTATTTATGATTTAGTATATAGGTTAGGAGAGAAAAATTATGACAATTTATAATAGCATTACTGAGTTGATAGGGAATACACCTTTACTGGAACTGAAAAATTACGAAGCAGCAAATCAATTAGAAGCAAAAATTTTAGCTAAATTGGAATATTTTAATCCAGCAGGCAGCGTTAAAGACAGAATTGCCAAAGCGATGATTGATGATGCAGAAGCTAAAGGATTATTGAAGCCTGGTGCTGTGATTATTGAGCCTACAAGCGGAAATACTGGTATAGGACTAGCTTCTGTTGCTGCATCACGAGGGTATAAAATTATTCTTACTATGCCCGATACTATGAGTATAGAACGGCGTAATTTGTTAAAAGCTTATGGAGCACAGCTGGTTTTGACAGATGGCGTAAAAGGGATGAAAGGAGCTATTGCTGAAGCTCAGAAACTTGCAGCAGGTACACCTGGAAGTTTTCTTCCAAGTCAATTTACTAATACAGCCAATCCTACTGTCCATAGAAATACTACAGGGCCAGAAATTTGGCGAGATACTGAGGGACAAGTTGATATTTTTGTTGCCGGGGTAGGTACGGGAGGCACTGTTACAGGTGTTGGTGAGTATTTAAAAAGTAAAAATCCTAATATAAAAATTGTTGCTGTAGAACCAGCAGGTTCGCCTGTACTTTCTAAAGGTGTTGCTGGTGCACATAAAATCCAGGGTATTGGTGCTGGCTTTATTCCAGATACACTTAACACGAAAATTTATGATGAAATCATTACTGTGGAAAATGAAGATGCTTTTGGAACAGGACGCAGTATTGCACATAATGAAGGGGTATTGGTAGGTATTTCTTCAGGAGCTGCTGTTTATGCGGCTACTGTTCTTGCTAAACGTCCTGAAAATAAAGGTAAGATTATAGTAGCATTATTACCGGACACTGGAGAACGCTACCTTTCTACTCCATTATTTGCTGAATAATAAAAATATATAATATCTCATTCCTAAGCAAAAAAGGGAGCAACCTTGAGAAAGGTTTGCTCCCTTTTACAGTACAGCAAATATATAATATTAAAAATTATATCGAATAGTTATCAATGCTGCGGGCTTTATAGTTATCAAGAATATCCTGTAAGGTAATGTTGTCTAAGTAATCGGCAATGACTTTATTTAAACCCTGCCATAGTGGTAAGGTGATACATTCATTGCGGCGGTCACAGCCTACAGGATTAAAATCTAAGCAGGCAACGGGTGTAAAGCTGCCTTCTGTTAGACGTAAGATACTGCCGACGGTATATTCACATGGCTGTTTTAATAAACGATAACCACCCTGAAATCCACGACTAGCCTGGAGAATATCAGATTTATTTAATACAGGAACTATCTGTTCCAAGTATTTTTTTGATATATTTTGTCTTGCAGCAATATCTTTTAAAGCAATAAAGCCATCTTGTTGATGTTCAGCTAAATCTAATAAAAGACGCAGGGCATAACGACCTTTAGTTGAAATCTTCATAAGTCTTTCCACCTTTTAACTCATAATTATCTAAAAACATATCTAAATTATATGCTATTGTAGACGATTCGTCAATTATTGTGGCTGACCTTTGGCTTAGCAGCAAAGAATTTTACAAATTTGATTAATTTTTAAAGAATGTAAAATTATATTATGATTTTATATTTTGAGTTAAAGCCATACCTGCTTCTAATGCTTTGATATTAGCTTCTTCAGTTCCTTGGGGGACACGGTTTAAAACAGCTTTTAAAATAGCTTCTTTTGATACGCAGTTTGTGAGTGCAACAACTGCTCCCAAAGCTACGATATTAGCAAAAAGTGTTTTGCCGCAGACAGTATTTGCAGTGTGAGTAATAGGAAGATCAATGCGTTTACCGTATTTTCCGGGAACATCTTTTACAAAAAGAGTATCGGTAATTACTGTTGTGTGTTCGTCACAGTCAGCTATAAATTTATTGGCAGCTTCCTGGCTCATTACTAATAAAGTATCGGGGCAGATAACGCGGCTGAAATAAATTGCTTCATCACTAATAATTGCTTCTGCTTTTGATGAACCGCCGCGGGCTTCAGGGCCGTATGATTGGGATTGTACAGCAAGCTTGTCATCTAAGAGGGCAGCTTCTGCCAGAATAATACCGGCGGTAATCAGTCCCTGTCCGCCAGTTCCAGAGAAACGAAAACTATGTCTCATAATTATTTACCCTCCTGTGCACGTTTTATGATTTGCTCATATGCTGCTGTATATTCCATAACATCGTTGTTTTCATAAAGAACGCCAATTGGGAATTTCCCGGCAGTGATTGCTTCTGCTTTTTTGGGTTCGTCCATCCGATCCCATATTGCTTTCATTACACCGTGGTCACGCTGCCAAGCCATCATTTGTGCAGGTCCACCCATTTTATTTTGACGTCCGAAAGAAATTGGGCAGGCACTTACTGCTTCAATGATAGAAAATCCTTTGTGGGCAATACCTTTGGCTATAACGTCAACTAATACAGGTACATGATATGTAGTGGCGCGTGCTACAAAAGTAGCACCTGCTGCCTTTGCTAAGTCTAAAAGGTTAAAGCTTGGTTCTACTGTATAATAGGGGGCGGTTGTAGCTTTAGAATGAATCGGTGTCATAGGTGAATACTGTCCGCCTGTCATACCATAAATGCTGTTATTATAAACAACTAGAGTTAAATCAATATTACGGCGTGCAGCATGAATAAGATGATTACCGCCGATTGCTGTACAATCGCCGTCACCGCTGCAGACAATGACATTAAGTTTAGGATTAGCCATTTTTACACCAGTTGCTATAGGCAGTGCACGACCATGCAGAGTATTTGCTGTATTGAAATCAAGGTAACCGGAAGATCTGCTGGAACAACCGATACCACTGATAACAGAAACATCATCTTTAGCAAGACCTTGTTTATCAATAGCTTTTACGATAGCACCAGTAATAATGCCATTGCCGCAGCCGGGACACCAAATGTGGGGCAGACGACCCGGGCGGAAATATTTATTGATTAAATTTTCCATTTCGCTCATTGTTATTTTCTCCTCTCATCCATCAGTCCATAGCTTTTTTAATTTCAGCTAACAGTTCAGCTGGAGTAGCAGATTCGTTATCATATTTAGCATACAGGCTTACAGGAACTTTACCAGCTACAGCACGCTCAACTTCCAGTACATATTGTCCACAGTTTAATTCATGTACAAGGATACCCTTTACTTTGCCCGCAAGCTCCTGTATTTGTTTGTCTGCAAATGGCCAAATAGTAATTGGGCGGACAAAACCAACTTTAAGACCTTCCTTACGTGCCATATCTACAGCTTCGTATGCTGTGCGTGCAGCACCGCCAAAGGCAACAACAGCAAATTCAGCATCTTCCATACGATAGTTTTCTACCTGAACTATGTCATCTAAATTGTCTTCAAGCTTGGTACGCAGTCTGTCCTGAGAGGTACGTGTTGCTTCTCCAGTGCCTTTGGGAAAGCCGGTTTCATCATGAACAAGACCAGATACATGCCAACGGTAACCGCTGCCGAAATCTGCCATAGCAGGAACTTTAGAGCCTTTTTCACAGCCGTAAGCCAGATAATCTTCGGGAGCACAGCTGGGGCGTTTGCGTTCTGCCTGCGGAATATCGTCATAATTATCTGGAAGTTCTATTTTTTCGCGCATATGTCCAATAACTTCATCCATAAGCAGAATGACAGGGCAGCGATATTTTTCACTTAAAGCGACAGCTCTTAGGGTTAATTCAAAGCATTCAGGAACACTGGACGGAGAAATTGTAATCAACCAGTGATCTCCATGAGTTCCCCAGCGTGACTGCATAACTTCTCCTTGGGCAGGAGAGGTTGGCTGACCGGTTGCAGGACCTACACGCTGAACATTGACAATAACGCAGGGAATTTCAGCACTGCAAGCAAGACCGAGCATTTCCTGTTTTAAAGAAAAGCCAGGGCCGCTGGTAGCAGTCATAGCTTTTTTTCCTGCCATAGAAGCACCAATAACAGTACCGAGACCTGCGATTTCATCTTCAGTTTGCATAAATTTACCACCGACCTGCGGCAGACGGAGAGCTAATTGTTCGGCGATTTCAGTAGAAGGGGTGATTGGATAGCCGCCGTAAAATTTTACACCAGCAGCAATTGCACCTTCAACAACCGCTTGGTTACCTTGTAACAGCAAAATTCTTGACATGTGTTTTCCACTCCTTCTTATTTATCTACAAAAATAGCGTAGTCGGGACAGCGCATTTCGCATTGCCCGCATTTAATACAATTTTCTTCGGCAATGGCTTCAACCTTGCCTATTTCGCTGACTGCCAAAACTTTTTTTGGGCAGAAAGCTGCACAGATACCGCAGCCTTTACAGCGGTTGGTAATTATTTTTAAGCTCATATGGTCTCCTCCTTAGAATACCCTGATTAAATTTACAGCATATGATGGCTTTATATATATTATATGCAAAAACAGCATTTTAAGGAAGAGGCTTGATAGTTTTTTATAATTGTGTTTTTATATAGTTATTATACTAACGACCATTAATGGGAGTAAAAAAGTTAGACATCACTAGAATTTATTATAGTAACAATGTATAATAGAATTATTATTTTATTCGACTGTTAATTTTGCAATGTGACAGGAGGTTTAACTTTGGCAATATATGCTGTACAAGCTAAGGATAAAAGGATTTTACAGGCGGCTGAGGAAGTTTTTTCGCGCCATGGTTATGAAAAAGCAACTTTGGATGAAATTATTACGTTGGCAGATGTAGGAAAAGGAACGGTATATAAATATTTCGGTAATAAAGAGCAGTTATTTTACAGACTGGTATCAGATAGAAATACTCCTTTCGTTAAGCGACTGCAGCAGGCGATAGAAACAGGAGAAACTTTTGAGCAAAAGCTTAAAAATTATTTTTATGAAATGGTTAGCTTTTATGTAGCGAACAGTACATTATGGCAGATAATTTATTTTGAAATGCTTGGTGCCGGCAACGCCTGCCGTGTAGAAAAAATTAATGGAGAATATCAAGTTCTTCCGAGATATCATGCCTATAAAATTACTGATGAATTAAAAGAAAGAATTCTGCGTTATCATTCTTTGCTTTATGCTGAATATATTATTCTTTATGACTTGATTGAGAGTGGAATGAAGAAAGGCTTATTAAAAGAAAACAGTGTACCGGAAATTGCAACTAAATTTGTTTTTTTTGGTGTAGCAATGAGTATCTTTAATCCTACTGATGACATAACTAGAAAAATGCCGGCAGAACAGGCAGCAGATATTATTGTTGACCATTTTCTTTGGGGGAACAGTATCAATATTTGCAATTTGATGTAGATATAAAAGCCTGTTTTACACTGATATGTGTAAAACAGGCTTTTATAATTTGTTAGTTCTGGTTTTTATTATTCTGTATAAGCGGCAGTAATAATACCAGTATAGTATGTATGCCAGTCTTTGTCTTGATACCACTTGGCGGCTAAATTTTTATCGAAGTTAGCTTCCTGCATAGTTTCAGTATCTAAAATTTTACATTCCAAATGAAGTCCGCAGCCTTTTATTATAGGAACGCTTACTGTTTTTCCGGGAATAGGAACTATATTTGCTGCTGCAAATTTGTTGATATTACGACCTGATTTTGTACCGCAAAGAGCGAGGGCGGCAGTAAAATTGTCATTCATGGGAATACTGACAGTAAATTCAGCATTGGCATCGATAAGCTGCTTGGTATAGCGGCTTTGGCGAACCATGACTGTAAAGACAGGGTTTCCCCACATAAAGCCAAGACTGCCCCAGCCTATAGTCATAGTATTTTGCATTCCATTAGCAGCGGTGGTTAAAAATATACCTTTAGAAAGTTTGGTTAATATTTGCTCGCTATAGGTAAAAACATCTATTGATTCAGTCATGATAAAAACCTCCTTTTAGTTTTACTGTTAATATTATACAGCGTAAAGCTAAAAGGAGGTGTAAATTTTTTGTGGTGTAAAAGTTGTTAATCCAGTTCTATCAATTCATATTTGTCGTTGCCCATCATCAGTTCACGCATAGCTGTTAATTGGTGCAAACCATGACGTGATTCAATGCGTTCTACAAGATCATGATTGTGCATTTCCTGATATACTAAATCTACAGATGCTTGGTCTATTGCCAAAATATCAGTAGAAGCGAGAATACCTATATCGGGAATTGTGGGTTCGGCAGCACTTAGACCAGCACAATCACAGTCTACAGACATACGGCGCAGTACATTGATATATACAATATGTTTACCAAAGAAGTCTATAGTTGCTTTAGCGGATTCAGCCATGTTTTCCATAAGCAGCTCTTTAGCGGGCCAAATGTTCCAGTCTGTAGGAATATTATCTTTATCTACACCGTGTACCTGTGCTTTGCCGATACGACCATCAGCACAGCCGATAGCAATATTTTTCATAGAGCCGCCAAAGCCGCCCATAGCATGCCCTTTGAAGTGGGTGAGTACTAACATAGAATCATAGTTTACTATGGTTTTACCCATAGATACTTCTTTGAAATGTTTTCCGCCTCGTACAGGCAGATTTATTGTTCCCTCTGCATCCATAATATCAACAGGGCAAAAAGTCCAACCGTTAACTTTTAGTGCCTCTAAATGTTCTTCAGTGGTATAGCGGTCACCATGATAAAGAGTGTTGGTCTCTACAATGCTGCTGTTGGGAATGTGTTTTTGCAGCTCCTTAACCATATCACGAGGAAGAATATTAGGACCGTTTTTTTCACCTGTATGCAGTTTAATCGCTACTTTGCCATAAACGGCATCGTTAATTAAATTATATAAATTAAGCAGATGTTCTGCATCTATGGTTTTAGTGAAGTAAACTTTAGCGTGTGAACCTGTAATTTTATCCGACTTTGTGATTCTACGGCTGCCTACTACAGGTGCTTGCGTAAATATTTTATCCAAACTTGATAAACTTTTTGTGGAATTTTGAAAATCATGATTATTCATACTCATTAGCCTCCTTGCTGATATTAATAATTAACTAATTATAGCATACCACTTTGAGTATACTATAAGTCAAGTGAAATAAAAATGTAATATTGCAGTCCTATAAAACAGTGATATATTGTGGGATACTGCTGATGTACTTTGTGTTTAAGTTGTGATATAATAAAACAGGTTATTTATAAAAATAAATTAAGTAATTTTAGGATGGTGAAAAAATGAAAGTATCTGCTGAAGACGTTAAGCATATTGCACAGCTTTCCCGTTTAACTGTTCCTGGTTCGGAAATGGAAGTGTTTACAGAACAGTTCAATCAGATTCTTAACTATGCCGATATTCTTGAAAAAATTGATACTGCCGGTATAGAACCGACTCCATATGTATTGCCGGTAAGCAATGTATTACGTGATGATGTAGTTAAAGAGGGCGTGGCTCATGAAGATGCTCTGCTCAACGCTCCTGCTGTCCATAATGACGGTTTTAAGGTACCGCGCGTAATCGAATAAAAGGAGGCATTACTGTGGATTTGTATAAACTTACTGCACACGAGCTACATGATAAGCTTGTAAAAAAAGAAGTAAGCTCCGTCGAATTAACTAATGCTCTGTACGAGCGTATCGACGCAGTTGAAGATAAGGTTAATGCATACGTAACCTTAGATAAAGAGAATGCTTTAGCACAAGCTGCTAAAGTTGATGCTAAAATTGCCGCTGGTGAAGAGATAGCTCCTCTTGCTGGTATCCCTGGTGCTATTAAAGATAATATTTCTACTAAGGGTCTGCGTACAACCTGTTCATCTAAAATGTTGGAAAGTTTTATTCCTGTATATGATGCACATGTAATAAAAAATCTGAGAGCAGATGAAACAATTTTTCTTGGCAAAACAAATCTTGATGAATTTGCTATGGGTTCTACTACCAAAACATCTCACTTTGGTGTAACTCGTAATCCGTGGAATTTGGAGCGTGTACCTGGTGGTTCTTCTGGCGGCAGTGCTGCTGCTATTGCTGCTGGTGAGGCTATTTGGACATTAGGCTCTGATACTGGTGGATCTATTCGTCAGCCGGCATCTTTTAATGGCTGTGTTGGTATTAAACCTACTTACGGTCGTGTATCACGTTATGGTTGTGTAGCATTTGCTTCTTCTTTGGATCAGATTGGTCCTATTACTAAAGATGTGACTGATGCAGCTTTAGTGTTAAATACTATCTGCGGCAAAGATGAAATGGATTCCACTTCTTTGGATGTTGAAGTACCTGATTTTACTAAAGCTTTGGTAAATGATGTAAAAGGTTTGCGTATCGGTTTACCTAAAGAATATTTTGGTGAAGGCGTTGACGCTAAAGTTAAAGCTGAAATCATGAAGGCTGTAGAAAAATATAAAGAGTTGGGTGCGGAAATTGTAGACGTATCACTGCCGCATACAGAATATGCTGTTATTACCTATTACATTATTGCACCAGCAGAAGCTTCTGCAAACCTTGCTCGTTTTGATGGTGTTCGTTATGGTTATCGTAATTTAGATGCAGCTTCTGCTCCGGAAATGACAACTGTGAGTCGTACAGAGGGCTTTGGTCAGGAAGTTCGTCGTCGTATTATGTTGGGAACCTATGTATTAAGCAGCGGTTATTATGATGCATACTATAATAAAGCTATGCAGGTGCGTACACTTATTAGACGTGATTTTGAAGCAGCTTTTGAAAAATGTGATGTGCTGTTGACTCCGACTTCTCCAGTACCTGCTTATGGTATTAATGACCAGATGGATCCGTTGACTATGTATATGCTTGACGTAACTACTATTCCTGTAAATATGGCTGGATTGCCAGGTATTTCTATTCCATGTGGTTTTGCAGATGATGGAATGCCTATCGGTATGCAGTTAATTGGCAAAGTTCTGGACGAAGCAACTATTCTGCGTGCTGCTTATACCTTTGAACAAGCAACCGAATATCATAAAGTATTCGCACCGCTGGGAGGTAACAAATAATGACAAAATATATTACTGTTATCGGTTTGGAAGTTCATGCTGAGCTGAAAACAAAAACTAAAGCTTTCTGCAGCTGTTCTACTGCTTTTGGAAGTCTGCCCAATACCCATGTCTGTCCTGTTTGTCTGGGAATGCCTGGTGCTTTGCCTGTACTTAATAAGCAGGTTGTAGACTTCGCTATTAAAGCTGGTTTAGCATTAAACTGTGATATTCAAAAATTCAATAAATTTGACCGTAAAAATTATTTCTATCCTGATTTGGCTAAAAACTATCAAATTTCTCAATTTGACAAGCCTATATGTTTGGGCGGTCATATAGATATTAAACTTGCTGACGGTGAAGGAAAACGAATCGGTATTACACGTATTCATATGGAAGAAGATGCTGGCAAGCTCAATCACAGCGGTGCAACTATCAGTACTTCTGATTCTTCAGCTGTTGACTATAACCGTGCTGGTGTGCCTTTAATTGAGATTGTTTCTGAACCTGATATGCGCAGTGCAGAAGAAGCACGTGCATATATGGAAAATTTAAAAGCGATTCTTGAATATACTGATGTTTGTGACTGCAAGATGCAGGAAGGCAGCCTGCGTTGTGATGCTAATATTTCTATCATGCCTGAAGGTGCTAAAGAGTTTGGTACTCGTGCTGAAATAAAAAATTTGAATTCTTTCCGTGCTTTGGAACGTGCTATTAACTATGAAGTTGAACGTCAGAAAGAAATTCTTGAAGATGGCGGCCATGTAGTACAGGAAACTCGTACCTGGGATGAAGCAAACGGTGTAACATTATCTATGCGTTCTAAAGAAGAAGCACATGATTATCGTTATTTCCCAGAGCCGGATTTAGTGCCTGTGCAGCTTGATGATGCTTGGATTGAGCGTATTCGTGAAACTTTACCAGAACTTCCGGCTCAACGTCAAGCACGTTTGATGACAGAGCATGGTCTGCCGGAATATGATGCTTCTCAAATTGTTTCTACAAAAGCTATGGCAGAGTACTTCGATGAAGCTGTTAAGAATGCTAAAGACAGCAAAGCTGTTTCTAACTGGATGTTGGGTGATGTTTCAGCATATATGAATAATGAAGGTATTACAATTGCAGACTTTAAAGTAACTCCTGCACATCTTGCTGAACTTGTTAACTTGATTAAAGACGGTGTACTTTCCAGTAAGTTGGCAAAAAAAGTCTTTGCAGAAATGCTTAAAGAGGATGAAGCACCTAAATCCTTGGTTAAAAAGCTGGGGCTGGAGCAGGTAAGCGACGAGGGAGCTATTCTTAAATTGGTTGAAGAAACCATTGCTGAGAATCCGCAATCTGTTGCTGACTATAAAGCTGGCAAAGATAAGGCTATAGGTTTCCTTGTTGGTCAAATTATGAAAAAATCCCGCGGTAAAGCAAACCCTGGTATGGTTACTAAGATGCTGAAAGAAAAAATGCAATAAAGGGATTTGTGGTATGATAGAACTGTGCTGTAAAACGGCATGGTTCTATTTTTATGTGTGCTTATGTAAATAAGTTCTTCGAATGAAGACTGTGATAAAGTAGTGCTTAGTGTTCACAAATATTTCAGTTGCTATCTGCATATAAAAAGCGTAAACTTAAGATGAACGGTTATGTTTTTGCGGAGTTTGATTATGGAAATATATGCTGGTATTTTGCTCATTATAGTGTTGCTTGTGTTAGGGATACGTAGTTATTTTGGTAAAAAGTACTTTACACATGAGGAGTTGCATTGTAGAAATTGTCCTTATATAAAAGATTGTGATGTACGGTCGCAGAAGAATAAGAATTGATTAAATGCAGTTTTTTTGAAAATTGAAAATAAATATTGACAAAATAGTCGGTAAGTTATATGCTAAAAGTATACTTCTGTAAAAATAAGCATGAATTTGTCCATGAAATTACGATGCCGCAGCAATGATGCGTTGCCTGTGGCTTGTTTTTTTCCTGCGTTATTCAGCCAAATATATTGGGGTACATTTTTGGAACGGTTAAACTGGAGGTTATCGATAATGCATATTCAACGAGGTGCTTGGGCTGAAATAAATCTTGATGCTGTAGCACATAATGTACAGATTGCTAAAGCCAATTTAAACCCGATGACCAAATTATGTGCCGTTGTTAAGGCAGATGCTTATGGGCATGGTGCTGTGCGTGTAGCACAGGAAGCAGAGCGCAATGGTGTAGATTTTTTTGCTGTTGCACTTTTGCAGGAGGGCGTTAAGCTGCGGGAGGCTGGTATTGAAGCTCCTATATTAGTATTAGGTGCAATGCTGCCGGAGGTTGCTGATATTTGTGTCCGTTACGATATAAGTCATGCAGTTTTTGATGAAGAAAGATTATATGCTTTAAATGAAGCTGCACTGAGACAAAATACAAAGGCTAAAATTCATATAAAAATAGACACTGGTATGCACCGTATTGGTGTACATGTGAGTGATGCAGGGAGGTTTGCTAAATTAGCAGCATCTTTGCCAGGAATATATATAGAGGGTGTATTCAGCCATTTTGCTACTGCTGATGCTGATGATAAGCAATATGCTGCTTATCAATACTCTCGTTTTCAAAAGGCATTGAAGCTCATTGAAGCAGAGGGTATACATATTCCTATTCGTCATATTGCCAATAGTGCTGCATTGACAGAGTTGCAGGAGTATCAGCTTGATATGGTACGGCAGGGGATTACTTTGTATGGTTTGCATCCTGCACATATGATAGATTGTTATAAAGATTTTGAACCTGTTATGACAGTAAAGACGCAAGTAGCTTTTGTGAAGAAACTGCCTGTAGGAGAAACTGTTGGTTATGGCAGAACTTATACACTAAAGCGGTCGAGTATAATTGCTACAGTACCAATTGGTTATGCTGATGGTGTTAGTCGTCGTTTATCCAACAAAGGCTATATGTTGATTAATGGTATGCAGGCTCCGATTATTGGACGTGTTTGTATGGATCAGACTATGTTGGATGTTACAGATATTCCAGATGTTAAACTTGGAAGTGAAGTTACTGTTTTTGGTGGTTATGAACTTCCAATGGAATTGGTTGCTGAGTGGGCTGAAACAATTTGTTATGAAGTTGTTTGTGGTATCAGTCCGCGAGTGCCGCGTGAATATGTACGCGGAAATTAAATACGCTTTCCCTTATTTTATGGCTGCCGGACGCACTGCGAAAGGCAGTCCTTTTTTAGTTGTCTATAAATAAAAAAGGTGAAAACGAGCAGACTTATCTGTCCGTTTTCACCTTTTAGCTTTTATGGTATCAGCAAAAATTATCTTTGTATCTTTGTTGGCATTGCTTAATGATTTCTTTAGCTTTATCAACATCATAAGCTTCTTCCAGTGCGGTATTTTTACCTTCCAAGCTTTTGTAAACACTGAAAAAATGAATCATCTCATCACTTATATGCTGCGGCAGTTCGCTGATGGATTTATAGGAATTATACATTGGATCTCCAAAAGGTATAGCAATGATTTTTTCATCCATATCACCACTATCTTCCATAATAATAACACCGATAGGGTAGCAGCGCATAAGTGTCATAGGCACTACATTTTCAGAACAGAGAACAAGTACATCTAATGGATCCTTGTCAGCTGCATAAGTTCGAGGGATAAAACCATAGTTGGCTGGATAGTGGGTAGCCGTATAAAGGATGCGGTCCATCTTCAGCAGACCTGTTTCTTTATCAAGTTCATATTTTACTTTACAGCCTTTGGGGATCTCGATAACAGCAATAAAGTCGTTAGGTGAAATACGTTTAGGATCAATATCATGCCAAATATTCATTGTCAATGTAACCGCCTCCTTTTTATAAAAGACAAACATATTTTATACTATCTATAATAGTAGTTTAGCAAAGGAATGTCAATTAATGCAGTATTTGTATGGAGTACAGGATTTTTCCTATGTATTATTGGCAACCTTATACATACATGTATGCACTCTTTATGCAGGCACCTATGGCACCAGCCTGTACAAGCTCAACCTGTTGATTTTCATCGAAATTTATTCCGCCTATTGCGTATACGGGAAGAATTGTGCTTTTACAGATGGTTTGCAGAAAATTTATGCCTCTAGGCGGAATATTTGCTTTGCATGAGGTTGCATATATATGACCGGCAATAAGTGCTGTTGCTCCTAAAGATTGTGCTTCTTTGGCTTCGTTTAGACTGTGAACAGAACAGGACAGCCATGTAAGAGATGATTTTATATCATTTGGCAGGATACGCAGTAAGTTAAGGGGAAGATGGAGATGATGGATATTTAGTGATTTTGCTGTATGCAAATTTCCATGTATAATAAGTTTGATTTTGTATTTTGTACAGAGAGGTAAAACTTTTAATGCCAGCGAATAATAATCTTTGCTGTTTAAATTTTTAGCACGCAGGATAAGTGCTGTTGGCGGTATCTTGCAATTCGCTAAATGTGGTATCTGCTGCGGAAGTGAGCGTTGACAGCTGTTGCTGTCTGTTACTGCAATATATTCAAACGTAAACATAGTCTGACATTACGGGTTGAAGACCTAGATTTAGCATTGCAGTGTAAATTTCCGACAGACTGCGGTTATCTGCAATTTCGAATTGTTTATCACCGAGATTTTCTTTTGTAGTATGCGTGCCTATTCCAGTACTTACACCGGCAGAAATTTTGTTAGCAGCAATCAACATGAGGTGATTACGAATACGAGCACATTCCCTGCTTGATACAGTAATAGATGCAAAGGGCAGAAATAGTCTATAGGCACATACAATTTGCAGCAGATGGCGTTCATTGACATCGTTAGAATTGATACTTTTATTGTTTATAATTGGGCGAAGACGTGGACATGAAAGACTGATTTCTGCATAAGGATATTTTCTTTGCAGCAGATAAGCATGCATACCAACGGCAAAGGCATCAAGGCGGAAGTCACCAAGACCTAATAAAGCTCCAAATCCTACACCCCGCATACCACCAATAAGTGCACGTTCCTGTGCGTAAAAACGATAAGGAAAAATACGCTTGTGCCCTGCAAGATGTAATTGTCCATATCTTTCTTTATTATATGTTTCTTGGAAAACGGTAACATAATCTGCGCCGCATTTATGTAAGTAAGCATATTCATTGCTGTTGAGCGGATAGATTTCTACCCCAATTACTTTGAAATAGTACTTTGCAATCTTACAGGCTTCGCCAATATAGTGTAAATTACTCATTTTACGGCTTTCACCAGTGAGGATGAGGATTTCCTGTTGACCTGTACTAGCAATGGTCTGCATTTCTGCTGCTATTTGCTCATACGAAAGGCAAGCTCGTTTAATTTTATTGTGACTGTTGAAGCCGCAGTAAATACAATAATTTTCACAGTAATTAGCAATATACAGCGGAGTAAAGAAATTAACAGAGTTACCATAGAACCGTTTACGTTCTACTTGTGCCGCTTGTGCTATCTTTTCTAATAATGGCAAAGCACTGGGAGAGAGTAAGGCAGCAAAATCTTGAGGTGTACGTTCTTGGTGATTTAAAGCTGTTTCTACATCTGTCTGCGTAAAATTACTGTAATCATAAGCCATATATGCATTATAGACTTGTTCAAAGAGTTTAGAGTCAATTATTTCCATTCCTTTGCGGTATTGCATTATATCAGCAGGTGTCTCATTTATGAACGTTGTTTTTTGCTTATAATAAATATCAAGATTAATTTTGTTGTTTCCCATAATTCAAACCTCAGTCATGTAAAAAGCCTGTAAGCGGAGAGCTGGCAGCAGCAGTATTTATTGTATCAGTGCATCCTGCTAAAAATGCTTTGCGGCCAGCATTAATTGCTTCTTTAAAGGCGCTGCTCATGAGAAGTATATCTTTGGCAGAAGCAATAGCTGTATTACACATAATAGCAGTTGCTCCCATTTCCATAGCTTCGCAGGCTTGAGATGGACGACCGATACCTGCATCTATAATTATAGGAAGCTCTATTTCGTTGATAAGAATTTGGATAAAATCTTTGCTGCACAGACCTTTGTTGCTGCCAATAGGAGCAGCCAGAGGCATAATGCAGGCTGCTCCTGCATTTACTAAATTACGGGCAGTTTGTAAATCTGGATGCATATAGGGCATAACAATAAAGCCTTCTTTAGCGAGCAGTTCTGTTGCAATGATGGTTTCGTGATTGTCTGGCAGTAAATATTTACTATCTTTAATAATTTCAATTTTTATAAAATCAGTATGACATAATTCACGTGCTAAGTGTGCAATACGTACAGCTTCGTTGGCAGTTCTTGCACCGCTGGTATTAGGAAGTAAGGTTATTTTTGCTGATATGTAATCTAAAATATTCGCTAAAGCACCGCTGTTGGCACGTCGCAGTGCTAATGTTAAAATTTCAGCTTCTGCTTCTTCTACTGCTGCTTGAATAAGCTCTAAAGAATATTTGCCGCTGCCTAAAATAAAACGAGAAGAAAATTCATGTCCGGCTAAGTACCATTTGTCATTATTTATTTTTGTCATTTGTTTAGTCCTCTATTCCTAAAATTATCCGAATTGTCAAAAGTGCTTGTTGTGCAGCACAAATTGCTATGCGTGCTCCGCAAAGCGGCAGAGTTCGAGAGTCACTTTTATTATCACCGCATATATATAAATTTTTGCTTATATGTTTGCTGACTAGTTGTTCTGCTTTACCAAATCCTGCAATTCCATTGGCTGCAATGATTGTTTTTCCAGGATAAAGTGATAGTATGGTATTCACAAGCATGGCTTTAGTTTCTGCCTTGTCTAATGCTTCGCAGATAATATTTGCCCTCTCTAAATACAGAGAAATATTTTTCTGCGTTAGGCGAACAACTTTTGGGTACAGATTGATGTAAGGATTTATCTGTTGTAGGTGGTTTGTAAGTGCTTCTGTTTTGTATCTGCCGATGTCTGTCAAGAAATAGTATTGCCTGTTAAGGTTACTGAGTTCTACTTTATCAAAGTCGTAGAGATATAGATGTCCTATACCGATGCGAGTAAGCCAGACAGCTGTATTACTGCCTATACCTCCTAAGCCAGTAATTGCAACATGTGCATTGAGCAGTTTCTTTTTTTGAGATGCTGTTAATCCTTTGCTCAGTGCGTCATATATATCATTTTGCTTATACATTTAACCACCTCCTACAAAGCTGACGATTTCCAGTTTATCAACAGTTGTTACATATGTGCAGTGAAATTTATTTTTGGGGATGAGCTGTTCGTTGAGCTCTATTGCTATTAGTTCTTCACGATAACCTAGTTTTCTTATTAAACTTTGCAGGTTTATTGGTCTTGATAGTATGTATTCCTTTCCGTTAATAAGCATAAGTATTTCTCCTTTCAACTTATTTGATTAAGTAAACGAAAAAGCTCATGAAGAAATTACACCCGTGGTGGTGTACCCCTTCATGAGCTTTTAAATTCTCACTCTCAAAATAATTTATATGATTGTTAAACTCAGTATAGAGAATATCATTACAGTTGTCAAGAAAATATATGTAGCATTAGCAAAAGTTTAATTTGATTATGCAGAAGTGTGAAAATAGTTATAAAAATATAGACTTTAAGATTGGAGTTTTAGGAAGTTTTGGAATAAAGAGATTTTAGAACTAGCAAAAAGCCCGCTACCGTTTATTAGGTAGCGGACTTGAGAATGAGTAGTTTGTTAGTTATCAGAACGCTGGAGTGATAGAACCTTTAAAGTAATCTTCGATGAATTTTTTATTTTCGTCAGAGGTGTAAATTTTCTTTATTTGAGCTATACGCGGATCTTTTTCATTAGCTTTGGTGGTTACAAATATATTAACGAATGGATTATCAGCACGTTCTACCAGCAGAGAATCTTTTGATGGATTCAGTTTTGCTACTAAGGCATAGTTGGCATTAATTACAGCAACATCAAGGTCGCTCATTGCTTTAGGTATAGATGCAGCATCAAGTTCTTGAATTTTGTAGTTTTTGGGATTAGAAGTAATGCTTGCTACAGAAGTAGAAACATCATTTTTATCTTTAACTTCGATAAAGCCTTTGTCTGCCAATACTAGCAATGCGCGTGCACCATTAGAAGGATCGTTTGGAATACCTATAGTGGCACCAGCAGGAATATCTTCTGCTTTTTTGTATTTAGTGGAATAAATTGCCATAGGGAAGTTTACAGCTTTAAAAACTTCTACAAGCTCGAATTTAGGCTCTTTTTTTAAGGTTGCAGCTAAATAAGGAGCATGCTGCATACAGTTGGCAAATAATTCACCTTGAGCTAAGGCTACATTTGGTGTTACATAATCAGCAAATTCGACAACTTCAATTTTTAAGCCGTCTTTTTCAGCAAGTTTTTTTACATTGTCCATGATTTCTGCATGGGGGCCTGCGGTTACACCGATTTTTACTGGAGCGTTGGGATCAGCCTTTTGTTCAGCTTTTTTATCTCCGCCACAGCCTGCAGCAATAATTGTTAAGGCACAGAGTGCAGCTGTTAGTAATATTTTAGTTAATTTTTTCATTTTATATACCTCCTTAGATGTAACGATATTTTTATAGTGTTAATTACAAGCTTAATTCGTACGCATTAAGCTTGTAATTAAATACTTAGATGCTGTAATAAATTTATTATAATTTATTTTTATTGAGTTTTTTGGATGTGTAATCACCTAAAGACTGCATTGCCTGTACCATGATAATTAGAACGATAACAGTAGCGATCATAACATCCATTTGGAAACGTTGATAGCCGTAACGGATTGCTAAGTCACCTAAGCCGCCGCCGCCGAGAGTACCTGCCATAGCAGAATAACCGATTAAGCTGATGATTGCAAGTGTCACACCTAAAACAATGGAGTGAAGTGCTTCGGGAATAAGTACTTTGGTTATAATCTGCATAGGACTAGCTCCCATTGCCTGTGCTGCTTCGATGATACCAGGATTAATTTCCAGCAGAGATGATTCAATGATACGGGCAATGAATGGTGCCGCAGAAATTGTAAGCGGTACAATAGCTGCTGTAGTACCTATAGAGGAACCGACAATCAAGCGTGTAAGCGGAATAATTGCTACCATTAGAATAATAAAAGGAGTTGAACGAGTTGCGTTGACTATTGCACCTAAAACAGTATTCAGCGGTTGATTAGGAAGAATATGGTCTTTACGAGTTACAGTAAGAATTACGCCTAAGGGAATACCGATTAAGGTGGATAGAACAGTAGATGCAAAAACCATGTAACAGGTTTCCCAGAAAGATTTTAATAAAAGATTAAGCATATCAGGACTCATAACCGATTACCTCCGTTTTCAGATGTTGATTATGCAGATATTCTAAGGCATTTTTTATGCCATCGCGTGTTCCGGAAATTTCAATCAGCAGAGTTCCAAAAAGAACATCTTTTAACTGATCTGTATTGCCGGAGATGATGCTGACATCAACATCAAAGTGTTTGACCATACCAGAAACTATAGGTTCGCTGGCACTGTCACCGACAAATGATATACGAACTAACAGCTTGCTGCCTTCTGTATAGGTGTTGCTGAGATTCATTTTTTTTACAATATCAGGCAGCTCTGCATTTATAACACTTTTGGTAAATTCTTTAGTTGTTGGATGCTGTGGGTTGGTAAAGACTTCAATCATTGGGCCTTCTTCAATGATAGTACCGCTTTCTATAACAGCTACACGGTCGCAGATAGTTTTTACAACTTCCATCTGATGTGTAATCAGTACTATGGTTAAATTCATCTTTTTATTGATATCTTTTAACAATTGAAGAATAGATTTGGTGGTTTGCGGGTCAAGTGCAGAGGTTGCTTCGTCACATAGCAGAACCTTAGGATTGCTTGCAAGAGCTCTGGCAATGCCTACACGTTGTTTTTGACCACCGGAGAGTTGACTTGGGTAATAGTTAGCACGTTCCTCTAATTGTACAAGTTCCAGTAAAGGACGAACACGTTTATCAATTTCGGCTTTGCTGATGCCCTGGATCTCAAGAGGAAAAGCAATGTTGTCATAAACAGTGCGGCTGGCAAGTAAGTTGAAATGTTGGAAAATCATGCCAATGCTTTGGCGTGTTTTGCGCAGCTGCGATTCACTCATAGCTGTAAGTTCCTCGCCGTCAACCAAAACTTTACCAGCTGTTGGTTTTTCTAACATATTAATACAACGAACCAATGTTGATTTACCTGCTCCGGACAGACCGATAATACCGAAAATTTCACCAGCTTTTATATTCAGGTTAGTAGCATGTAAAGCGTGAATATCACCAGCTTTACTATAGTAAGTTTTTTCTACATTTACTAGTTCTATCATTATAATATTCCTTTCTGTGATTTTACTGTATTATTGTGAGAGAGTTTTTTACAGAGAATTGAATATGTTTTTAGCAGTGCTCAACAAGAATGTATTAAGATTATTAAAAAGAAAAACCTTCGCCAGCATGGTGAAGGTTTTGCTACGTAATGTAAATCTTCATCTGCCGGAATACTCCGTTGGAATTAGCACCGTTCACATTAGTGTGGTTGCCGTAGCTTCATCGGGCCAGTCCCTCAACTACTCTTGATGAAATCTCTGTGAAGTTTAATGAGATAATCATACATCTATTTTTTTTTCTTGTCAACACTTTTATGAAAAAAACGAGTTTTTTTTGAAAAGCTGTAAAGGTAAAATCCAGTACGTATTTTGTTTTCAAATTATAGCAAAGCACTAGGGATTTGTAAAGTTAAATTTTCAGAAGACTTAAAATTAAAGTAAAAATTTTTGTGAAATGCTCTTGACTTTCACTAGATAAAGTATTAAAGTATTTTCATAAGTTAGCAAACTAAAGGAGGATATTATGGCAGCAAATATTCGCGACCATTTAACTGATCAATTGTTTACAGCTATTCTTAGCTTAAAAGATCAAGAGCAATGCTATAAATTTTTTGAAGATATTTGTACAATTAGTGAGGTAAAGGCTATGGCACAACGTCTGGAGGTTGCCAGAATGTTGGATGAGGGGTGTATCTATGAAGCGATTGTAGAAAAAACTGGTGCCAGCACGGCAACTATTTCACGTGTTAAACGTTGTTTAGTATATGGAGCAGATGGCTATAATTCGGTTATGCCAGTTATAAAAAAGTCAGCAGAGCTTTCTGAAGATAAATAAAAAAATCATATGATTTATAAGAGGGGTCGATTTAACATGGTTAACAAAGTATATCAAGTTCCTTACGGTACTAAAGATATTCTGCCGGGAGAGATGAAAAAGCGCCGCTTGGTAGAAAATGCCATTATCGATGTTTTTGAAAAATGGGGTTATGATGAAGTGAAAACTCCGGATTTTGAATATGTTGATACATTTGGGGCAGCAGGAGCAAGAGTTGATTTTAGATTTTTTGATCGTAATAACAATTTGTTGGTACTGCGCAATGATATGACCGCCCCTATTGCCCGTCTTACTGCAACAAGACTCCAAGGTGGTGAACAAATAAAAAGATTATGTTATTTGGCTAATCTTTACCGCTATGAAGAAATTCAAGCAGGAAGGCAATGTGAGTTTGAACAGGCTGGGGTTGAACTTTTAGGGGCAAATGGTGCTGTTGCTGATGCGGAGATTATTGTACTGGCGGCTGAATCTATGCAGGCTGCTGGCGTGAAGAAATTTACGATAAGTTTAGGACACGTTGATTTTATTAATGGGTTAGCAGATGAAGCTGGATTTAATGAAGAACAAATTAAACAGTTGAAAGTTTGTCTGAGACGGCATGATGCTGTAGGTATGCAGCAGATGGCCGATGCTATGGAAAATATCAATTCTGACATAAAGCAGTTGTTTGCAGATTTTTTGTTCCTTCAGGGTGGATTAGAGCTTTTGGAACGTATTGATGCTGTTGTTACAAATGTTAAATGTAAAAGTGCACTGAATGATTTGTGCTGTATCTACAGATTGGTAGAAGCATATGGTGCAGCTAGATATTTAAATTTTGATTTGGGTCTTTATCGTTCTTTGGATTACTATACAGGTATGCTTTTTGAAATTTATCTGCCTGAGATTGGGTATCCTGTTGCGGGTGGAGGACGTTATGATAAAATGATGCAGCGTTTTGGTCTGCATTGTCCTGCTACAGGCTTTGCCTTAGGTGTTGATCGAATTTTATTAGCATTGGAACGTAATGGATTAATAAAAAATGCTCGCAGCTGGGATGTATTAGTAGCTTGGAGTGAGGATAAGCTTTCTGAAGCCATAGCTAAAACTGTTGCTTTACGTAAGGAAGGACGCAGCGTAAAACTGATGACGGAAAGTACTGATTTGCAGCAAGCGGCACAGGCGGTAAAAGAATATTGCTGCAGTTCGCTGGTTTATGTTAGCTGAGAATTTAACAAATATGTACTTTACTGAAAGTAAGAGGGATAAATAAATGGATGAATATATTACCATTGCTTTACCTAAAGGTAAACTGTTTAACAAATCAGTGAAAATGTTGGCAAAGGTTGGCTATAGTGCTGAAAATGTTACGGAAGGTTCCAGAAAACTTGTTATAAGTAATGATGAAACTAAGGTACGTTTTATTATTGCAAAAACAGTAGATGTACCGACATATGTGGAATACGGTGCTGCGGATATTGGAATTATAGGTAAAGACGTACTTTTGGAACAGGATAAAGACGTAGTTGAATTGCTGGATTTAGAGTTTGGTCGCTGTCGATTAATGATGGCTGTTCCAGAAACAAAGCAGCGTGCTGCTCTAACTGATTATGCACATCTGCGTGTAGCAACGAAATATCCAAACTGTGCAAAAAATTATTTCAATAAATTAGGGATTCAGACAGAAATTGTTAAATTAAATGGCTCTATAGAGTTAGGCCCGATTGTTGGGTTAAGTGAGATGATAGTTGATATTGTAGAAACAGGTCGAACTCTTACAGAAAATAAATTAGTGGAAGTAGATTCTATTTTTACTGCTACTGCTAGGCTTATAGCTAATCGTGCCAGTTTTAAATTAAAATTTGGGCGATTGCATAAGTTAGTGGAAGATTTGAGAGTTGTGTTGAATGAGGAGGATAAATAAAATGCAGGTTACTGATGCGAGAAATATGCAAGCGGCAGAAATTGTTGCTTTGATGAAAAAGAAAGCTTTTGATGAGGTTGAACTATCCCCGCGTATTCAGGCAGGAACAGATGCTATGTTCGGCAGGCATATGACAGCTGCCCAAGTTGCAGATCAGATTGTTGCTGATGTGCGTGCATCAGGTGATGAAAAATTATTTTATTATACAAAATTAATTGACCGTGTAGATTTGTCATCAGAGAATATTCGTGTTACGGAAGCTGAATTTGTAGAAGCAGAAGCTATTGTTAAACCGCAGATAAAGGCTGCACTGAAACGTGCTATTGCCAATGTCATGCAATTTCATGAGGAGCAAATGCCTAAAACATGGCTTACAAATCGTCCGCATGGGTCTTTTTTAGGGCAGAAAATTACTCCGGTGGATTCAGTGGGGATTTATGTTCCCGGTGGTACTGCTGCATATCCTTCTTCTGTTATTATGAATGCCTGCCCGGCAAAGGTTGCTGGTGTTCATAGAATTGTTATGGCGGTTCCACCAGGCAAGGATGGTAAAGTAAACCCCAATGTTTTGGTTACAGCTAAGCTCATTGGGGTAACAGAAATTTATAAAATGGGTGGGGCGCAGGCTATTGCTGCTTTAGCATTTGGTACTGAAACTGTGCCGAAGGTAGAAAAAATTACTGGACCTGGTAATATTTTTGTTACTTTGGCTAAAAAAGCTGTTATTGGACACGTAGATATTGATATGCTTGCTGGCCCCAGTGAGATTCTTATTATAGCTGATGATAGTGCTGATGTAGAATATTTGGCTGCTGATCTTCTGAGTCAGGCGGAGCACGATCCTTTAGCCTGTGCTATTTTAATTACAGATAGTGAACGTATAGCCAGTGCTGTTGCTGAAGAAATTGAAAAACAGCTTGCTGTACTGCCGCGTAGGGATATAGCGGCTGTATCATTAGAACAAGCTGGAAAGATTATTTTAGCTAAAGATATGGATACTGTTATTGAGATGGCTAATTTATCTGCACCTGAGCATTTAGAAATTATGACTAAAGCACCGTTTGAGATTATGCCGTATATTCGTAATGCTGGTGCTATGTTCCTTGGAGCATATTCACCGGAACCATTAGGAGATTATTATGCAGGACCGAACCACGTTCTTCCTACAGGTGGAACAGCTAAATTTTATTCTGTATTAAATGTGGAAACATTTATGAAAAAAACCAGTATTATAGCTTATACTGCTGCTGCATTGCTGGAAGCAGCAGATGATATTATTACTTTGGCAGAGGCTGAGGGCTTGCAAGCTCATGCTAATGCTGTTCGCAAGCGTGTAGATAAGGAGAAATAAAATGAGTGACTTTGCTGTACGTCCTAGTGTTGTTGCTATGGAGGAGTATGCTGTAGAAAGTGTCGCTGCTGATATTATTGTAAATGCTAATGAAAGTAATTATCCACTGCCTAAGAAGATTGCTGAAAAAGTAACAGCTTGTGTTTCTCAATTCCCGTTTAATCGTTATCCTCCGATAAAAGCAGAAAATCTTTGTGAAGTTATTGCTAAAGAACTTGGAGTTGATACTGATGGTGTAAAAATTGGCAATGGTTCCAGTGAACTGTTGGAAAAAGCCTGTTATGTTTTTGGTGGAGCTGGTAAAAAAATTGCTGTACCGTGGCCATCTTTTTCAATGTATGGTGAGTATGCAGCTCTTTCTGACAGTGAAGAAGTACGCTATCCTCTAACAGAGGAAGGTTTTGTTGATCCGGATATGGTGATAAGTTTCTGCGAACAGCAACGACCCTCGCTTTTAATTATCTGCAATCCTAATAATCCTACAGGAAATTATAATAGTTTGGCAGATATTGAAAAAATTATTGCTAATGTTGATTGTCCGGTAATAATGGATGAGGCTTACATGGAATTTGCTGATGGTAAGGAACTAAAACATAGTGATCTGAGGCCGTTAAATAAGTTGTGGTTAGTAGCTGGTTCAGCTTTATCTCTTGTAGGACATTATAATAATTTAATGGTATTTCGCACATTTTCCAAAGCTTATGGCCTTGCAGGTCTGCGTTGTGGTTATGCTGTTGGAGCTTCTGCCCTTATACGCCAATTAGGTAAAGTTTTATTGCCTTATCATGTAAATGCCTTTACTTTACTTACAGCTAAGTTTGTTTACGAAAATAAGGAGTTATATAAAGACCAAATAAAAACTATTCGAGATGAACGGGAAAAAATGATTTCTGCGTTTAAACAATTAGGTTTTCGTGTTTGGCCTACTGCGACAAATTTTATTACTTTTTGTGCAGAAAATACACTTATGCAGCAGCTGGCTGAAGCTTATACAGTAAAATATGGTGAGAACTTAGCTCCGAAAGTGGCTAGTGGGAAAATGCTTTTTAAATATTTGTTGGAAAATGGTATTTTAGTGCGTGATTTCACTAATCATCCTGTATTGCAGGGCTGTTTACGTATAAGTATAGGTTTACCAGATGAAAATGCACAGATTATAGATAAAGTAGTTAAGATATGTGCGGAGGTTAAATCATGAGATGCGGTAAAGTAGAGCGCAAAACCTTGGAAACAGGGGTAAGTGTGGAGTGGAATCTTGATGGCAAAGGCAGTAGTGAAATCAATACTGGAATAGGTTTTTTTGATCATATGTTGGTGCTTTTAGCTAAGCATAGCTTTAGCGATCTTACAGTATTTGCTAATGGGGATCTTGATGTTGACAGCCATCATACTGTAGAAGACTGCGGGATTGTTTTGGGGCAGGCATTGAATGCTGCAGTAGGTGATAAAGCGGGAATTCACCGATATGGTAATTGTTTTTTGCCAATGGATGAAACTTTAGTGCAGGTATGTTTAGATTTCAGCGGTCGTTCATACTTAGTCTTTGAAGGTGATATTCCTAAAGTGCAGCTTGGCATTTATGATGCTGAAATGACAGAAGAATTTTTTCGTGCAGTGGCTATGCAGGCAGGAATTACTTTGCATATTCGTATCTTATATGGTAAAAATACGCATCACATTATCGAAGCTATCTTTAAAGGCTTTGCCAGGGCTTTAGCAGAAGCAGTTGCAATAGATGCTAGAGTGCATGGAGTGATGAGCAGTAAGGGTGCTTTATAAAACAGTGAGATAACAGAATTTTAACAGCCAGGAGGAATATATGCGAGTAACAGTAGTAGATTATGGTATGGGTAATCTTTATAGTGTAAGCAATGCACTGGCGGCTGTGGGAGCAGAACCAGTTATTACTGGTGATAAAGATGTCATTGCTAAGGCAGAAAAAATTATTTTGCCGGGAGTAGGTGCATTTGGGGATTGCATGAATAATTTGGAAAAGTCAGGATTAGTACCCGTTATTATGGAAGCTTTGCATAAGAATAAGCCGTTTTTGGGTATTTGTTTAGGAATGCAGTTGCTTTTTGAGGGCAGTGATGAAGCTCCGGGAGTAAAAGGATTAGGATTTTTTAAAGGGCAGGTAAAATATTTGTCTACAAGTTATAAAGTACCGCATATGGGATGGAATTGTTTAAAACTACGCAGTCCATCGATACTGTTGAAAGAAACGGATGGCAAATATGTATATTTTGTACATAGTTTTCATGCAGTTCCGGAAGATAAAAACATAATTACATCTGTGACAGATTATGGTATGGAAGTGACTGCGTCTGTTGGACAGGGAAATGTACAGGCATTTCAGTTTCATCCAGAAAAATCCAGCAGTGTAGGAATGCAGTTGTTGAAAAATTTTGTTGGTTTATAAATAATTAAATGAAAAATGACTGAATGGGGGGAGACCAATGATAATTTATCCAGCGATAGATATACGCGGAGGTCGTTGTGTACGTCTTACAGAAGGGCGTTTTGATGCAGAAACTGTTTTTGCTGATGATCCTGTTGAGATGGCTGTAAAATGGGCTGAATGCGGTGCAAAGTGGCTGCATCTTGTAGATTTGGATGGAGCATTAGCTGGCGAAGGAAAGAATTTATCGGTTATTGAACGTATTTTAAACAATGTGAAAATTCCTGTTGAATTAGGCGGTGGTATCCGTAGTATGCAGGCTATAGAAAAGCTCTTGTCTTTGGGAGTTGAGAGACTTATTCTTGGGAGTGCAGCTGTGAAAAATCCAGATTTGGTTAAGGAAGCCTGCATAAAATATCCTGGGCATATTGCTGTGGGGATTGATGCAAAGAATGGTGAAGTTGCGATTGAGGGTTGGGAAAAAGGCAGTGGGATAGATGCCGGTTTATTAGCTGAAAAAATGGCTGATTATGGAGTTTCAGCAATTGTTTTTACAGATATTAGTCGTGATGGTATGCTTAGCGGAGTTAATGCTGATGCTACTGCTGTTATTGCTCGTGCCAGCGGTATACCTGTTATTGCCAGCGGCGGTGTTGCTTCATTAGAGGACATAAAACGTTTAAAAGCTGTCGAAAATGATGGTGTTTCAGGATGCATTATTGGTAAGGCGATTTATACAGGTGCTGTTGATTTGCGTGCTGCTTTAAAATTGGCAGAGTAAAAGGAGAAAGAGGATGCTGACAAAGAGAATTATTCCTTGTCTGGATGTAAAAGAAGGTCGCGTTGTAAAAGGAACAAATTTTGTTGGCTTACGAGATGCTGGTGATCCTGTAGAGCTTGCAGCAGCTTATGATACTGAAGGTGCTGATGAACTAGTTTTTTTAGATATCACAGCTACTTATGAAGAACGTAAGGCTATGTTGGATGTTATCCGTAAAACTGCCGGCAAAGTATTTATGCCTCTTACAGTGGGAGGAGGTATTAGTAGTGTTGTTGATATCCGTAATGCATTACGTGCTGGTGCAGATAAAACTTCGCTTAATTCTGCCGCAGTAAATAATCCGCAGCTATTGGCTGAAGGTGCTAAACTGTTTGGCAGACAGTGTATCGTATTAGCAATAGATGCACGTAAAAGCGGCGAAGGAAAATGGGAAGTTTATGTACAAGGCGGACGTAAGGCTACAGGAATTGATGCCGTAGAATGGGCAAAAAAGGCGGTAGACTTGGGGGCAGGTGAAATCTTGCTTACAAGCATGGACGCTGATGGTACAAAAAATGGCTATGATATTCATCTGACAAAGGCTGTAAGCAGTGCAGTTAATGTTCCTGTTATTGCCAGCGGTGGTGCTGGTAAATTAGAAGATTTTTATGAAGTTTTGACAGAGGGTGGTGCTGATGCTGTTTTAGCAGCTTCAGTTTTTCACTATAAAACTTTTACCATTAAACAGGTGAAAGAGTATCTGCGTTCTCGTGATATAGAGGTGAGATTATAATGCAGATTGATATTTCCAAAATAAAATTTGACAGTAAGGGACTTATTCCGGCAGTAGTAATTGATGTACGAACCAATGAAGTTTTAATGTTGGCGTACATGAATGAAGAATCATTGATAAAAACGATGAAAACAGGATATACTTGGTTTTGGAGCCGCAGTCGCCAGGAATTATGGAATAAGGGTGCTACCAGCGGTAATATGCAGAAAGTAGTGGAAATGTTCTATGACTGTGATGGAGATGCTCTGCTTGTTAAGGTAGAGCAGACTGGTGTTGCTTGTCATACTGGTAAATATTCCTGCTTTCATAATCTGTTGTGGCATAGCACTAATTTACCTGTTCCCGAATCAGAAGGGTTGCCCGGTGTGATTAATGATTTATATCGTCTTATTTTGTGGAAACGTTCCCAGTCTGATAATGCAGAGATGAAATATTTATTTAGCGGAAGTCAAGACCGATTGCTGCAAAAAATGGGTGGTGAGATTACCGAAACCATACTTGCTTCTAAAAATGCTGATAAGGATAAGGTGCTGCAGGATATGGCAAATTTATGGTATCATTGCCTTGTACTTTTGGCTTATCATAATATTACCCCAGAGGCTTTGCTACGAGAATTAGGCAGTAAAAGGCGATAAATAACAAATTGTATATTAAAATAAGAGGAGTCTGGAGTACATATCATAATGTACTCCATTTTTTTTGTTTTACTTTAAGAAAAAATAGGAAGTATTTTAGGAAATCAATACAAAATGCATAGAATATAGTATAATAAAAGAGTATATCTTTATTTTGAGTTAACTAAGAGTGAGGTGCTTTACATGGATGAAAATAAAAAAACGATTCCTGAACTTATTGAAGTAGAACCTATGCAGGATGGGTATCGTTGGGTTGCTATAACTGCGATGTTGTTGGCTATTGGTATTATCCTTCATACAGTAAGTCCTAATGTTGGCGGTGTAACACCTAACTGGACAATTGCTATGTACTCCATAGTGATTAACTTGACACGTCCTAAGCTGTCTCAAGCTATTGGAATAGGTTTTATTGCTGGCTTAACGCTTGTGCCGTCTTCTAAATCAGCATTTCCGTTGGGAAATGTTGCCAGTGAACTTGCTGGTGCAACTGTTTGTTGTTTACTTGTAGAAGCTATGTTTAAAGCTGGCTTAGGAGAATGGAAACTGCGTCCGTTTATCACAGGTTTTATGGCAACAATGACTAGCGGTGGTATTTTTACTTTTATTCTTAAATTAATCTTAGGTCTGCCTCTGCACGTTTGGCTGTTTGCTATGCTTCCAGTTGTAGCTGTTGTAGCCTTGCTTAATGGGTTGATTACCTTTTTCTTGTACGCTCCTGTACGGAAGTTGTTTTATTTTCAGGAGGAAAAATGATGGAAAGTGTAATTAGTGTAAAAGATTTTTATTTTGCTTATAAAAAATCTGATTTGGTGCTGCGTGATATTAGCTTTGAAATAAAAAAAGGCAGTTTTACGCTTATTACTGGGCCTAGTGGTGCCGGCAAGACAACGTTGTGTAAAGCTATGACAGGGATAGTACCTTATTATATGGGTGGACGTTACAGCGGAGATGTAAAAATAAAAGGTGAAAGTACTAAAGGCAAACGAGTAAGTGATATTGCTATGACAGTTGGCTTTATTATGGAAGATTATGAAAGTCAGTTAGTATCTCTAACTGCTGGAGAAGAAATTGCTTTCAGTTTAGTAAATCATGGATTTGCGTCACAGGAAATTGTAGAACGTACAAGCCGTGCTTTGGAAGATGTAGGTCTTCCGGGTCGTGAAAGTTATCAGCTGGATGAATTAAGCGGCGGTCAGCGTCAGCGTTTGCTTTTGGCGGCAACATTAGCGGTACGTCCAGAGATTATTGTGTTGGATGAACCTGTTTCTGCTATGGATCCGGATGGAGCACAGTCTTTGTATAAGTTAGTAAATGATATTCATAAGCGGTATGGAACAACGATTGTTGTTGTTGAACATCGTATAGATTATCTATTGCCTTATATAACTGATATGCTGGTACTAAAAGAAGGAGAGCTTATTGCAGCAGACATTTTTGAAGAAGCTGCTCCAAAAATGTATGAAGATCCTGTGCTGCGACCATTATTGCCTGCTTTGTGGCAAATTAAGCTTGGTCTTGAAGAAAAATTAGGCTTGGATTTAGGCGATTGGCGTACTGAAAAGGATGCGTTAATGGATTTTCAGACTTATGGGATAGTAGCAGCGAAGGAGGCAGTTGCTGATGTTAGAAGCTAAGGATGTTAATTTTGCATATATGCGTGGGCAACCTGTAATTAAAGATATGGACTGCAGAATAGATGATGGCGAGTTTATAGCCCTTTTGGGGCATAATGGCAGTGGAAAAACTACACTTAGCCGTCTTTTTATGGCTTTATGTCATCCGCGAAGCGGACAGATTTTAGTAGATGGGGAAGATATAGTTAAGTGTGAACCGGCTGATTTGGCAGATAAAATAGGTTATGTTTTCCAAAATCCTGATTTACAAATTTTAGAGGATACAGTTTATGATGAAGTTGCTTATGGTCCACGTGCTAAAAAACTAACAGAAGAAACCATCAGACGGCAGGTAGAGGAAGCTTTGGCTGCTATGGGTTTAAGCGATTTGCGTGACGAATATCCGCGTCTTTTGTCTTTTGGCCAAAAAAGGCGTTTGGGAGTGGCAGCTGCTTTAGCACTTAATCCGCGTACTTTGATCTTAGATGAAATAACGAATGGACAGGATGCATTGGAAAAAGAGCGTATGATGAGCTATTTGCAGGCAATCAATGAAAAGAGAGGTATTACTATTGTTCTGATTTCACATGATATGGATATTGTAAGACGTTATGCTAAGAGAGCATTGGTTTTGCATTATGGAAATAAAGTATTTGACGGAACTCCGTCAAAACTCTTTGATGGCAGTCAGCCCGTAGAGCGTTGGGGATTGTGCAGACCTACAGTAGCGTCTTTAGCTTCTGTTCTTGGTATAGAGGCAGCTACGCCTATAGACTTTTGTGCTAATGTGACCTGTAGGGAGGTGAAGTTCTGATGAAGCTGACAGCATTTAGTCAGATTGTTGTAACTTTGGCTGTAACAGCTTGGGTTTTTATTCTTCCTGTGGAAGCAGTTGCTATGATTTTAGTGTTGGAGCTGGCTTTGCTCCTGTATATTAAGCATGATAAAATGACAATGGCAGCTATAGGTGGCTTGGCAGTATTCACTGGTTTGATGATTTTGTTGCAGTTGCTTTTTGGAACTCCGCTTGATAAATCTCTTATCGGTGGTTTGCGGATGTTGGTTATGACTATGGCTTTCTTGTGCCTGTTGGCGGCAAGCCGTATTCAGGATATTGCTAAGGCTCTTGTAGACAGATTTCATATGCCTTGTGAATATGCTTTTATGTTAACAACAGCATTGCGTTTTGTTCCTAATTTTTTGACTGACAGTGAAATAACTTTAGATGCACAAAGCTGTCGTGGTTACTCTAACCGCGGTAATGTTATCAAGCGTTTTTTTGCTTATCTTGTTGTTATTCGTCCCTTAGTTATGCGTGCAGTAGCAAAGTCAGAAACTTTAGCTTTATCTATGGAATTAAAAGGGTTCGGTAGCAATACTTATAAAAACATGCAGGCAGAGCCGTTGAAAGTTGCAGACTTTTTTGTTTTAACACTGGTTATTGTGTTGAGCACTTATCCGTTTTGGATAAAATGTATTTGAGTGTACTAACGATCCAATAGTAAAAGGCAGAAGTAAGAGTTTAGTCTTGCTTCTGCCTTTTGTGTGATATTGGCTGTTTTTCTGTTGCTTCAAATTCTGCAATTGCTGGATTTATCAAGGTCATATAATAAGCGGCTACTTCTTCCGGAGGCTGCAGCATATTATTTTTCATCCACCAACGTACCATACCTACAAAACTGCTGGTGAGACTGCTTACGAGAAAATCTTCAGGAACTTGTTGGAGCCTTTCCTGCTGTGAACCGTGAATTTTTATGGTTATGTTTTTTAACATATATTCACGGAAAAATCTTAAAAACAGTCTGCCTTCATCATAATTTATAATACTGAGATAGTACTCACGTTTATCACGTAAATGATAGAGAATATGAGCAATACGAGTTTCTGCATTTTGTGGTAAATTGGAAAAATTATGTGTGGAGCATGCCGGAATAACATGACTGAAGATATGCTTAAAAAGAACGACACATATCTGGCGAGTAAGTTCGTCTTTAGTTTCAAAGTGACTGTAAAAAGTACTGCGTCCGACATTAGCGGCATCAATGATATTTTTTACACTAATTTTTTCATAGTTTTCTTTTGCCAGCAGGATGATAAAAGCATCAATAATTGCTTGTTGTGTCTTGGACTGTCGTCTGTCCATAATATTACAACTCCTTTAAATGTACAGATACAGAAAAATGTTCAGTAATATACGAAAATTAAAAAATGTAGATAGTTTTTAAAGCGATTTTAGAGTATCATATACATAGAGTTTAGTCAATACTTTGACTTCGCTTCATGATATACTCATACTCATCAAAAAACGCAAAATACACCCGACGGCAAGCGGGTGTATTTTGCGTTTTTTGATATAATTTATTTAGGGATGAAAGGGGTTTATATTTTTATTTCATAGACGGTGGAGGAAAATCATTGGAATGATGTTGAGGTCCATGACCGTGGAATACATTTTTATGATGTTTAAAATCATGTTTAGGTGGATGTTTTTTCATAGGACGGTTTGCTCTTACTGCTTCTCGTTGTTGAGGGGTCATTTGCCGTAATCTTTCTTTGCGTGCTTGCCGATGAGCGATATCGTCTTTTATAAACTGTTCAACTTCAGCTCTTTGTTTATCGGTAAGCTTAGACATAGTTTCTTTAGCATGCTTATTGTGTTCTTGCTGGTGTATTTTTTGCATTTTTTTGATTTCTTTATCTCTTTGCTCAGGTGTAAGTTTTTTCCATTCTTCGTGGCGTTTATGCATTTCTTCACGTTGTTTGTTTGTAAGATGTTTTCTGTGATGGGGCTCGAAATCTTTTTTAGGCATACAATCCCTTTTGTTGTCCTGATGAAGAATAGCATTGACTTTGCTGCGCATACTTGGTTCTTGCTGCAGTTTGTCTGGTTCAGCGGCAAGGGCACTTGCACACATAGCACTTAAAACAGTAGTTGTTATGAGAATTCTTTTCATATTCAGCATTTGTATTCACTCCTTTAATTTTAATGTATGAGATTAGGTGATTTTTTAGTCATTAAAGCTTTTGTAGATTCCTTAGCTTTGAGTATATTTTAATAGTTAATTATGACTTTTTTATGTTTTTTATAAGAATGAAATAAATTTTTCCTTAGTCATCATTTCAACATAAATGTGTATTATAATAAAAAAGAATTAGATAGAAGGAGGTAAGTTTATGAAAAAAATTCTTATTGCTGACGATAATAAACAAATTACGACAATTCTTGCTGGTTATGCAAAAAAAGAAGGTTTAGAACCAGTTATAGCTCTTGATGGCGCAGAAGCTTTAAATAAATTTATTCAATATGAAGATGAAATTGTAATGGTACTTCTTGATGTAATGATGCCGGAAATCGATGGTTTTGAAGTATGCCGCCGTCTGCGAAGTGAATCAATGATGCCTATTATTATGATTACAGCACGTGGTGAGGATTATGATAAAATCATGGGATTGGATATTGGTGCTGATGATTATGTTATAAAACCTTTCAGTGCTCCCGAGGTTATGGCTCGTGTACGTGCTGTTTTGCGTCGTATAAATGTACAGGAACAAACGGGAGTAAACAGTAATATTTTAATTTACGATAATCTTCAGATTAATCTGGATAAATATGAAGTGCAAATTGATAAACAGGATATTGCACTTACGAAAAAAGAGATTGAACTTTTGTGGACACTTGCAAAAAACTCTACTAAGGTTTTCAGCAGAGATAATTTATTAGACAGTATTTGGGGTTATGATTATTTTGGCGATAGTCGAACCGTTGATTCTCATATTAAGCGGCTGCGTGCTAAATTGGATAAATATGAACATCCTTCATGGGAAATAAAAACAATTTGGGGTGTGGGTTATCGTTTTGAGGGACACCGTGATGAAAAATAGAATTGCACTTAAACTGACATTGTATTTTTCAGCATTATTGTTGCTTCTAACATTAATTATCGGCGGCGTTTTTTATCAAATTTTTAAAGAACACACGATTGAAATAAAAAAGCAGGAAATGTTGCAGAGAGCTGAAAAAATAGCAGATGTTATAAGTGATAATATGAATCGTTTGGAACGTCAGTATGGTACAGGAATTTCCAACAGCCGTTTTATTACTTATCTTGATAATGTGACACAGGATATAGTTTGGGTAGTTGATAGTGAACGAAATTTAAACATTAATCCTGATGCTATGAAATATCAGCGAGAGAGAAGAGAACGACTGGAGCATGAGCGCAGTTGGCTGGAGAAAAAGCTTCATCACACAGATTATGTTAAGCCACATCGAAAGATTAGACCGCGTACTCCGAAAGAAGCATATGAATTTATGCCGGTAACGGTTAAGGAAAAGGTTGAAGAATGTTTTAAAAATGGAGAAAGTTTTGTCTTAGAAGAATACAATCCTATGTTTGATGCTATCATGCTTACGGTGGCAGAACCGGTATTTGACACTGGAGGAAAAATTAAAGCAGTGCTGCTTTTGCATTCTCCTGTAGAAGGATTGCAGGCTGCTGTTTGGGCTGGTTTGCGGATTTTGCTTGTTAGTATGTTGGCAGCTTTGGGATTGAGTATGCTGTTGGCTGTTGTGTTGAGCTGGCGCTTTACCAGACCAGTAAATCTTATGAAGAACATTGCCGAACGTCTTGCTGAACGTGATTATAATGCTCGTAGTCAGATTAAACAGCATGATGAAATTGGTGAGCTTGCCAAAACTTTAGACCTTTTGGCGGACCGGTTACAATTAGCTGATGCAGAAAGTCAGAAACTTGAAAAGCTTAGACGGGAGTTTATTGCTAATATTTCTCATGAACTGCGTACACCAGTAACTGTTATTCGTGGCAGTTTGGAGGCTTTGCGTGATGGTGTTGTGACAGATGCGGGAGATGTTCAGGAGTTTCATGAACAAATGTATAAAGAAAGCCTATTTTTACAGCGCTTGATAAATGATTTACTTGATTTGTCACGTTTGCAGAACAGTGATAATCTTCCGGTTGATAAAACTGTATTGAATATAGCAGATGTTATCAATGATGCCGTGCGCAGCAGCAGACAAATTGGCAAGGATAAGCATATAAAAATTAACGGTGTGGTTGATAAAGACGTTTACCTATTATATGGTGATTACGGTAGATTAAGGCAGATGCTGATGATTTTTCTGCATAACAGTATTAAGTTTTCACCAGAAAACAGTATGATAGAGGTGTTGCTTCAGGAAAATAAACTACAGGTTGTTGATCATGGCTGTGGGATTAATGCAGAAGATATTCCATATGCTTTTGATAGATTTTATAAGGCACGCAATGAACATAATAAAGAAGGCAGTGGTTTAGGACTTGCTATCGCTAAACAGATAGCTTTGTGCCATGATATGCATTTAGAGATAAAAAGCATAGTGGGCGAAGGAACAGTAATAACTATTTTTTTGCCATCGGAGATTGAAGTAAGGGAGCAAACAGATGAAAAATAAGTTAAATTATGGCTGCACTGATTTGTGTGCAGTAATCAGCGGTGGAACCTCTGGTATTGGTTTAGAAACGGCACGTATTTTATTAGCAGATGGTGCTCGCGTATATATTTTGGGACGTTCGCGTGAACGTGGACTATCTGCTTTAAGGATGCTGTATGAACAGACTGGACGTAAGGCAGAATTTATTTCTTGTGATGTGAGTGTAAAGGAACAGTGCAGAAATGCTGTTTTTCAGATTGCATCATTTGAACATAGAACAGATTGGCAGCTGCATATTTTGATTAATAGTGCGGGATTTTATCGTGAACAGCGTTTGGAAACTCTAACAGATGAAGATTTTAATGAAATGATGGCGACAAATGTCAAAGGTACAATGATGTTGACTCAAGCAGCATTACCGTATCTTCGCAGAGGCAGTAATATAGTTAATGTTGCCTCTGATGCAGCTGTAAAAGGAAATTATGGCTGCGCTTTATATTGTGCTTCTAAGGGAGCGATTACAGCTTTTTCGCGTGCTTTGGCGTTGGATTTGGCTCCTGATGTACGCGTGAATTGTGTGTGTCCTGCTGATATAGATACACCGTTATTGGCGAAACAGTTGGTTGATGCTGATGGTGGTTATACTTTAGCCGATATGTCGGCTGCCTATCCTTTGCAGCGTATAGGGACAGCCGCTGAAGCTGCTCATGTTATATGCAGTATTGCATCACCAGCCAATAGTTTTATGACTGGCAGTGTAGTAACCATTGATGGAGGAATTACTGCTTGATTTTTACAGTAATTTATCAATTAAACTTTAGGTCGCTTCGGCGACCTTTTTATTTTACGTAAACTTACAGAAGTGATATAATTAATTAGTTAAAGTGCAAAAGGAGGCTATCCTTATGAAGAAAAATGCACCCATAGGTGTGCTTGACTCCGGTGTTGGGGGTCTTTCGGTTTTAAAGTGCCTGCATCAAATGCTGCCACATGAGGATTTTATTTATGTTGGTGATACTGCACGTACACCTTATGGTATAAGAACGGAAAAAGAAATTCGTGGTTTTGTTGGAGAAATTATTTCTTGGCTGGCAAAGCAGCATGTTAAGCAGATTATAATTGCCTGCAATACTTTGACTATGTTAGGTGTAGATTCATTAAAGGGGGGGAATGATTTTTCTGTAATAGGAATGTCTAAAGGTGAAAAGCAACTTTTGGAGACAAGTAAAAAGAAAAAAATTGGTATCTTTGCTACTCCGTTTACTATTGCTGCCCAGGCTCATAAAAAAGCTATTTTGGCAATTGATCCTAAAGCTGATGTCTATCCTGTGGCTTGTCCTAAGTTTGTACCTTTGATAGAGGGAGAACAAATTGACAGTCCTGCATTAATAGCTGCTGTGAAGGAATATGCTGAACCTTTAAAATCTGCTGGAGTAGATGCGGTTATACTTTCCTGTACTCATTATCCATTTATAAAAGATTTGATTGAGGCGGAGCTTGGTGCAGATGTAAAGGTTGTTGATCCTGCAGCGGCTACTAGCAGCGAAGCTATATCGGCACTTAAAAAAGCGGGTTTATTACGGACAGAAGGCGAGGGCAGTATTCGTATATGTTGTACAGCAGATATAGAGCGGGTAAAACGCCTTACAGCAAGAATGCTTCCTAAAGCTGACCAATTTTCTTTAATTGATTTAAAGGGAAATTAATTAGATAAATTTTAGTCTTTTGCAGAAAAATAGCAGGAATTTTGGTGTTTATGTATAATTTATAATTAATAAGAGTGGTAGTAGGTTCTTTGATTCATTGTTATATATTGATACGCAGGTTGTCCGCACCAACGTGCGGGTTGCTAAGTACCGGTTTCATGACAACGTGAAAGCGGTACTTGTGTTTTCGCAACTAGTTTAGCAGTGGACAATGCAAAATTGGTTACGTAAATGTTATTATATGCAAAAATATAAAGAAAGGTGGTAGCTGTGGGAAAACAAGGAGTATTGAGTGATAAAAGAATAGTAGGCTCCCCTGTAATCCATATGGCAGGATTAGCTTTTGTGCTTTTTGCTTTTTGGATGATTCTTTCAGGCAGAACGGAAACTAAATTTGTAATTTATGGTATTTTGACTGCAGTTATAACAACATGGATTACTTATCCGCTGTTGCTGGTTTCCAATAAAGACGGAAGTAAAAAATACTTTGTCTTTGGTGTGTCCCTCCCAAAGGCTGTATTATATTTTTTCTGGCTGATGTGGCAATTGGTAGAAGCAAATATTGATGTTTTGTTGGCGACTACATCTCAGGAGCTGAATATTGAGCCGAAAATAGTACGTTTTTCTTTTAAGGCAGATAATCCAATGGCTTCTGTAGTTTTGGCAAACTCTATCACATTGACACCAGGTACAGTAACTATTAATGTTACTGATGAAGGAGTTTATGAAATTCATGCACTTACAACAGGTGCAGCAGCAGGCGTACTTGATGGTGGAATGCAGAAAAAAGTAGCGGAGCTTTATGGAGAAAAGCTTGATTTTGAAGTACTGGAGAGTGAGGAATGATTATGAATATTGTTTTTTTCATCTTAATGATTTCCATTCTTCTGGTCATTGGAACCATGTTGCAGCGACTTTTTAATGGGCCTACTATTTTTGATCGAATGAACAGTTTAGGCGTAATTGGTGCGGATACAATTCTATTATTAGTACTTTTTGGCTATATTGACGGTAGACCTGATATGTATGTCGATATAGCTATTTCGTATGCTATTTTAGGATTTATTGGTTCTGTTATTGTGGCAAAATTTCTGGGAGGTAAAAAGATATGATGGCAGAAATTGGGATTACATCTCTCAGGGAAGGCATAGCTGCTCTCTTTATGATGGGTGGACTAGTATTCTTTATTGGATCTGCTATTGGTATGTTGCGCCTGCCAGATTTTTATACCAGAATCCATGCTTCCGGAAATAGTGAAACTTTAGGATGTACACTTTCTTTTATCGGTCTGATGATTTATGAAGGTGCTACATTGACAACGGTAAAAATGGCAGTAGTTTTTCTGATAGTGTTTATGGCTAATCCTATAGGTTCGCATATTTTGAGCAAAGCTGCATATAAGTCAGGCTATCCTGTCTGGACGTTAAAAAGTAAAGGTGCTAAAAAGCTTGTAGGATTGGAAAAACCTGGGCACAGCGGTGATGAACCTGTCGGAAATATTTGTAAGGAAAAGGAGGAAAAATAAGGTGCAAATATATGTTATTGAAGCAATTTTACTCATATTCCTCATCCTTATTACTTGTGCGGTTATTTTTTGCAAAGATATTTTAAGTGCAGCTATTATTTATAGTGCATTTAGCTTTTGTGCTGTTTTACTCTATCTTATGATGGGTTCTCCGGACGTAGCTTTTACAGAAGCTGTAATAGGTACAATTTCAACAATATTCTTTGTAGCTTCTTTGAAAAAAATTGATAGGTGGTGTAAATAATGCGTGGATTAGTTGCTGTTATTCTGGCGATTATGACAGGTATGTTTTGCTCTGTTGTAACTTATCTGCCGGAAATTGGCGATGTTAACACTGCCCCTAATCAGCATGTTACTCCGACCTATATCTCCCGTAGTGCGGAGGATACAGGTTCGCCTAATATTGTTACGGGCTTAATTATTGATTACAGAGGTTTTGATACTATGTGGGAAACTTCTGTAATGTTTCTTGCTGGGTTAACTACAGTACTGGTACTTACCAGTAATCCTGTAGGACGCAGACCTGAAGAGGAACCTGAAGATCCAGAGGAAGGAGAGATTATCAAATGAAAGAACCATTTGGCGGTCTTGTCCTGAATATAGCATTTCGTATGTTGGTGCCGTTTACGATTACTTATGGTATTTATGTATTGTGCCTTGGAGAATTTTCACCTGGCGGTGGCTTTCAGGCAGGTGCTCTGCTTTCAGTAGGTGTACTTCTTTCTCGTTTGATTCTGGGATTTGATACTAAATTTAATGTATTGGGAAAAACGTCTGTGGTTTTAGCTGGAGTCGGTACTTTTTTATATGCCTTTACGGGTTGGCTGACTTTGTTTGGTGGTGCAGACTTTTTTTTGAATTATGATTATATGCCGATACAGATGACACCTAAACATGAAATGCACGCTTTGGGAATTTTCCTTATTGAAATTGGTGTTGCGGTTTGTGTAATGATGACAATTATTAATTTATTTGATGCAATTGTGAAAAGGGGTGCAGATGATGGAAGTGTTGAATGAGTTTCTCAAAACTAAAGGCATCTATTCCCTGGTTATGATTTTATTCTTTTTAGGCGTTTATGGTATGGTTCTAAGCAAGAACTATATGAAAAAATTGATGGCGATGAATGTCATGCAGGTTGCAGTTATTTATTTTTACCTGTGCTTTGCTCAAAAGGATGGTGGGATGATTCCTATTCTGAATGGTGCTACGACAGATCCTAATGCGTATATTAACCCTTTACCGCATGGATTGATGCTGACAGCTATTGTTGTAAGTCTTGGTACTACAGGTGTAGCCATTGCACTTTTAATGCGTATTAAAGAGATTTATGGGTCGGTAGAAGAAGTAGAAGTATTGAGGAGGGCTAGTAAATGACACAGCATGCTCCTGTATTAATTGTACTTTTGCCGTTAACAGCTTCTCTTTTATGTATGTTGTTCAGTCGTATCAGCAGAAATCTTGGTTCATGGATAGTAATGGCTTCCATTGCAGGTGCTTTTGCTAATGCCTGTATTGTTCTGCATGAAGTTATTGCTACAGGCGGAAAAACTTGGCACTATTGGATGGGTGGATGGCAGCCGCCTATTGGTATTGAGTTTGCTCTTGATCCCCTCAACAGTGTTTTGGCAGTGCTTGTAACTTTTATTTCTATGTTGGTGGCATTGTACAGCAAGCCTTTTGTTAAGGATGAAGATTGGCTGCATGTAGGTGGATATTATACTTTATTTGGCTTGCTGACAGTTGGTCTTTCTGGCATGATAATTACTGGTGACGTATTTAACTTATATGTTTATTTGGAAATTATGTCGCTTTCAGGATATGGGTTAATAGCCTTAGGCGGTAAAAAATCCATGCTGGCAGCTTTTCGTTATCTGCTCATTGGCACTATTGGTGCCTCTCTCTATCTTTTAGGTGTAGGTTATTTGTATGCTATGACAGGTACGCTGAATATGGCTGATTTAGCAGCACGTGTTGTTCCGCATCTTAATTCACCTTTGTTTGCTATTGCCGTAGCCTGCTTTATTATTGGCTTTGGAATTAAGATGGCTTTATTTCCCTTGCATGGCTGGCAGCCTGATGCTTATACTTTCGCTCATCCGGGAGCAGCGGCATTTATTGCTGGTCTTATGAGTAAGGCTCCTGCTTATGCGCTGATTCGTTTTGTATATTATATTTTTAAAGTAGATAATCCTGTTATTCATAGTGCACTCAATGTATTAGGAATTCTTGGCGTTGCTGGTATCCTCATTGGATCTGTCATGGCTATGGCACAGTATGATTTTCGCCGTATGCTGGCATATTCCAGCGTAGCACAGATTGGTTATATTGCTATAGGTTTGGCAATGGGGAATATGTATGGCTTTATAGGTGCAGTTCTGCATATTATAAATCATGCTTTTATGAAGAGCAGTTTATTTTTGGTTATAGGTGGTATTGAATACCGTTTTGGTGAGGTCAATTTATATCGATTGGGTGGCATGAACAAAAAGATGACTATTAGTACAATTACTGTATTATTAGCATCGCTGTCTATGATTGGTTTGCCTCCAACCTGTGGCTTTTTCAGTAAATGGTATTTGATGCTTGGTGCTTATAATGGAGAGCAGTATTTTTACATAGCAGTACTTGTTATCAGCAGTTTGCTGAATGCTATCTACTTTTTCCGGATTATTGAGCAGATGTTTGTTCAGCGTGAAGCTTCACTTACGGAAGTACATCCGCATAAAGGAAAGCTTGGATTGCCAATGGCAATGGTGTTGCCGATATTAATTGAAGGTATCGGTATTCTTGCTTTAGGATTCTATAGCGTTGATATTGTAACTGACATTATTAAGTTAGGTTTGCCGGAGGTGTTTCTGAAATGACTATTATAGATTGCAGACCCTTTCTGGCAGTAGGCGTTTCTTTTTTGGCAGCAGTACTCATTGCTTTTAGCAGAAGATGGCCTAATCTGCGTGAAACATGGAGTGTTATTGCTTCAGTTCTAAAATTTGGTATTATTTTGTCGATGCTGCCTGCTGTTTTAGACGGTAATCAGTATCAATGGACTTTATGTCAGATTACCGATACTGTTGGCTTAACTTTGCGAACTGATCCTGCTGGTATGATTTTTGCTGTATTGGCATCAATGCTGTGGGTACCTATGAATTTCTATTCAATAGGTTATATGCGCTGCAATAATGAAAGCGAGCAAACTGGTTATTTTGCAGCATTTGCTGTCTGTATGAGTGCGGTTATGGGTATAGCGATGGCTGAAAACCTGCTTACCTTCTTCATTTTCTATGAATTACTAACTTTGGCAAGTTATCCGTTGGTACTGCATAAGCGCAACCAGGAAGCCCTGATGGCAAGCCGTAAATATTTAATTTATACACTTATTTCCGGTCAGCTGTTCCTTGCTGGTGTTATTGCTGTTTATTGTATCAGTGGTACGATGGCGTTTACTCCAGGTGGTTTCCTTACGACTTCAATGGCACCTACGTGGGTATTGCAGGCAATTTTCGTATTGATGATTTTAGCTGGGTCTGTAAAAGCTGCTGTAATGCCTTTGCATGGTTGGCTGCCAGCTGCTATGATTGCTCCTACTCCTGTTTCTGCTTTGTTGCATGCTGTTGCGGTTGTAAAAACAGGTGTATTTGCAGTTCTGCGTATTATTGGTTTTGTTTTTGGTCCTAAGCTGTTGGCGGAAATAGGAATTGTTGATGTGCTGGCGTGGGCTGCTGCTATCAGCATTATTGTATCTTCGCTTATCGCCTTGCGCCAGGATCATTTAAAACGCAGATTAGCTTTTTCTACAATTGGACAGCTGTCTTATATTGTTTTAGGTGCTGCACTGCTTTCTCCGTTAAGCATTAAGGGTGCCTATCTGCATTTAGTTGCACATGCAGTTATGAAAATAACTCTCTTTATGTGTGCTGGTTTGATTATTGCTAGGACACATAGAAATAATATTAGTGAATTATATGGTATAGGCAAAAAGTTGCCGGTAACGATGGCTTGCTTTACTATTGCTTCTTTGGGCATTGCTGGTACACCTTTTCTTGTTGGCTTTGTCAGTAAATGGAATTTGGCTTTGGGTGCCTTACAGGCTGGACAGCCTTTATATATTCTTGTATGGGTAGCCAGTGCAATGCTTGCTGCTGGTTATTTGCTGCCAGTTGTACAAATGGCATATTTTCGTAAAGATCCACAGGAGAAATTCCGTGAATATGGCGGCATTAGTTATGCTATGCTGATTCCTATATGTATTACAACTTTACTTGCTGTTATTTTAGGTGTTGTACCGGATATTTATCCGCATTTCTTCAAGTTGGCAACTATGGCCTCCAACGCTATTTGCGCAGGCTGGAACGGAGGGTGGCTGTAATGAGTAAAAAAACGCTTTATTTCTTAGCTGCTGCGGTTTTAGTTTTGTCCGCAATTTGTGAAATGAGCGGTGTTCATCTGCATAGCCCTGCATGGTGGCCGCTGCCTTTTGGCTATGACATTTTCTTCGGTTTTTTTGGCTGTTGGATTTTAATTATTACAGCGAAACTGATAATGACTCCACTTTTGCAGCGTGATGAAAATTATTACGATGATAAGGATGGAGGTGAACAGAATGAGTAATCTGTTGCATCCAGGGTTCATACTTATCTTCGTAGGCTTTATTGCTATGGTTCTTCCTAAAATGCTGCGTAGAATTGTACTAGCTGTAGGACCTTTATTTGCTTTCTATGCTGCCGTTAATATGGAGATTGGTACGGATTTGAACATAGAATTTTTTGGTACAGGGTATCAGCTTGGCTATATGTATGTAGATAAGTTAAGTTATATATTCTGTATGATTTTTGCACTTATGGCTTGTATAGGCGGTATCTATTCCTGTCATAATGAAAATAGAATGGAAGCACTTTCTTCGATGTCTTATGCTGGCTGTGCTTTAGGGGTTACCTTGGCTAAAGATTGGCTGACGTTGATTTTCTTTTGGGAAGCACTTGCTATAACATCTATGTTTCTCATTTGGTGTCGTAATAAACCTGAATCCAGACGTGCTGGTTTCCGTTATGTTCTAGTGCATATGTTTGGTGGAAACTTGCTCCTTTTGGGAATGTTCCTTAAATTAGGGCAGGGCGAAAGCTTAGTAGTTAATCTTGCACAAGGAGCACATGATGCGGCATTTTGGGCAATATTGATTGGTGTTGCTGTGAATGCAGCTATTCCGCCGGTAAATGCCTGGCTTGTAGATGCTTATCCTGAAGGTACGATTACGGGAAGCGTATTTCTAAGTTCATTTACCACGAAGGTAGCAGTATATGCATTAATTCGTATTTTTGCTGGGACAGATTTCTTAATGGGTCTTGGTTGTTTTATGGCAATCTATGGAGCTGCCTATGCAATTATGGAAAATGATATGCGTAGGCTTTTAGGATATCATATTATAAGTCAGGTAGGATTTATGGTGGCTGGTGTGGGTGTTGGAACAGCAATGGCACTTAATGGTGCAGCTGCTCATGCTTTTTCACACATTCTTTATAAATCTTTGCTCTTTATGTGTGCAGGTGCAATTATTTATGCAACAGGCATCCGCAAGATTAATGAACTTAGTGGTATGGCAAAGAAAATGCCGTTTGTTTCTTTTTGTTTCTTTGTTGCAGCGTTTTCCATTTCTGGTGTTCCACTATTTAATGGGTTTATCAGTAAAACTATAACTATTGCTGCGGCTTCTGCAGCTGGTTATGATTGGGTATATAATTTGTTGGAACTGGCAAGCATAGGTACCTTTTTGTCAATTACATTAAAAATGGGTTACTTTATTTTCCTGCGTGATACAGATAATAATGTTGAGTTGAAAAATCATTTGCCTAAAAATATGTATGCGGCTATGGGGATTGGAGCAGTTTTATGTTTCCTCTATGGAGTATGTCCAGATTTGCTGTATAGGTATTTACCGTTTGGTGATCCTGGATATGAACCTTTTACTGCAGCGCATATTTTAAGTTATATCGAAATACTAGTTGTAACTATGATTCCTTTTATGATGTTTCTGCCGCGAATGGAGCCGCATACTGCCATTAGTTTGGACACTGACTGGCTATATCGCAAACCGCTGTATTCGTTAATTAGTCTTTTAAGTGCTCTGTTTTGTGCATTATGCAGTGCTTTGGGCAGTGCCTGGGGTGTGTTGTACGAGAAATTTATGGGACTTACAAATAATCCGATGGATTTTCTTGATGCTAAACCATTTCGCAAACGTACACATTATAATCCGGAAAACTATCGTACTTCAATTGCTGATCCTATGATGATAACCCTAACTGTTCTTGTAGGAAGTATTGCTTATTTTATTGCTACATTGTAGAGCTAAAAGAGGCTGTCGCTTAAAGCGCCAGCCTCTTTTCTTTACTGAATATATTTGCTTGTCAACTGTATGAATCAGTGATATATTATCTAATACTAATATAGATATAGAAGGTATAATTGATTTTATGAGAGGTGAGATGCTTGATTAAAGGAAGCCTACTGATTGTTGGTGCAGCTGCCTGTTGGGGGATGGGCGGTGTTGCTGGTCAGTACCTGAACCAATATCATCAAGTAGACATGATTTGGCTTTGTATGATGCGGCAGATTTTAGCAGGATTACTGTTTTTATGTTATGCAGTGTTTATACAGAAACAGGATATTTGTCTTGTTTTAAGAAAGCAACCCTGGGATATATTGGAATTTTCTTTCTTGGGTATTTTAGGAGCACAGCTTGGTTTTTATTACACTATAAGTTTGTGCAATGCTGCTACAGCTACTGTACTGCAATATATGGCACCTATATATGTTATGCTGTGGATGTCTTATAAAAAGAAACGTTTTCCTGAAGGCAGGGAATTATTTGGCATTGTGGGGGCTTTGGCTGGTGTTTTTCTTATTGCTACTCATGGAAGTATTGACAGCTTGGCGATTTCGCCTATGGCTTTAGTAATTGGTATTATTTCTGCTGTATCTTATGCTTATTACAGTATTAAACCTGTAGAAATGCTGAAAAGATATACCGCAGCAACTTTAATTGGTTGGGGACAGCTAATTTCAGGATTGACATTGGTTATTTGGAAAAATCCTTTTTCAGCATTAGGAAATTGGGATTCATCTGCTTATTTTGCTTTTGTGTATTTGTTATTAGGAGCAACTATTGCCAGTTACGCTCTTTACCTAGCAGGATTAAAAATTGTAGGCCCAACTAGAGCTAGTTTGATTTCTTGTGCAGAACCATTAGCATCAATTATTTCGGTTGTGCTTCTTTTAGATACGAAGCTTTTTCCACCTGATTTAGTAGGTATGGGGTGTATAATTTTTACTGTGTTTTTATTATCTTTACCAAAAAAGTAAATATTATGATACAATGAAAGTATAAAAGATATCGGAGGTGTTATTATGGCTATCAAAAATTATAAGTATAATTATGGTCATGCTTATAAGCATTTTTCGCTGGAAGAAGAAAGAGTTTTAGGTGAATTAAAAACTAAAAATACTGCTTTGCTGCCTAATCTCAAGGCTGCAGTGCTTGATGCCTTATATCATCCGATTGCTAGTGCTCCAATTAATGAACTTGTTCATCCTGGGATGAAGATAGCTTTTATTTGCAACGATTCAACCCGTGTTGCCAATACACATGATTTTATGCCAATTCTTGTAGAAGAAATGAATAAATTAGGCATTAAAGACGAAGATATGCACATAGTTTTTGCTCTGGGTACACATCGCTGCATGAGTCACGAAGAAATGGTAGAGCAGGTAGGAGAAAATATTGCCGCTCGTTTGAAAATGTACAATAGTGAGTCATATACAGGAAGATTTCAGATATTTTGGCGAAACTTCTTATGGTACTCCTGTATGGTTAAATAAGCATATTTGTGATGCAGATCTTGTAATTCTTACAGGTACGGTGGTTTATCATTTCTTCAGCGGTTTTGGTGGAGGACGTAAAGCTGTTCTGCCTGGTGTTGCAGCAATGGAAACAGTAAGAAAGAATCACAGCCTTATGATGAGTCCTAATGCTCAATTAGGAAAACTTCATGGAAATCCTGTTTATGATGATCAAATGGAAGGCGTAAGTCTTTTTGCAAAAAAACATAAGATGTTTCTTTTTCATACAATTTTAAATGCGCAGCATGAGTTTTTAAAAATTTTTGCTGGAGATTGGAATAAAGCACATTTGGAAGCATGTAAGTTTGTAGAACAGGTTTATGGTGTGCCTGTTGATGAGCCGGCGGATATAGTTATAGCAAGCTGTGGCGGCTATCCTAAGGATATAAATATTTATCAGCTGCAAAAAACTATGGATAATGCTTGGTGTGCTGTTAAAGATGGCGGCGTGGTAATTATTATTGGTGAGTGTGAGGAGGGCAGCGGAAGTACTGCTTTGGAAAAAACACTAGAAGAAAATCCTTCGCCTGATGCTATTAAAGAGCAGTTGGGAAAGAATTTTGTTATAGGTGCACATAAAGCTTTTGCTATTACAAGACTGATGAAGAAAGCAAAATTTATACTTGTATCAGCATTAGATAAAAAAATTGCTGAAAAATTATTGTTTGAAACGGTTGATAATGTTGATGATGCTATTAAGTTAGCTGAACAATATGTTGGTAAGGACTACAAGATTTTATTAATGCCGCAGGGAAGCCTGACTGTACCAGTTCTGCAAAATAAATTTTAATGAAACCTGGTTTGATCTTGCCTTTTGTTATAATATCAGCTATAATTGTAATGTTATTATAGTTAGTATGTAAAAGCAGAAGGGGAGAACGTTTGTGAAGTTAGACATTGATTATAAGGCTATAGGATTGAGAATTAAGGCTGCACGTGCACGCAAAGGATTAACTCAAGGAAATATAGCTAAGTTAACAGGTTTGTCAACTCCGCATATAAGCAATATAGAAACAGGCAATACTAAACTTGGCCTGCCGACAATTATTCATTTAGCAAATGTACTGGATGTATCCGTAGACGAATTACTTTGCGATAATATTCACCGCAGTGAACAGATTTACTGTAATGAGTTGGCAGATTTGGTAAAGGATTCTTCTGTAGATGAGCTGCATATCATTTCTGAACTTGCAAAAGTCATCAAAAAAGCAGGAATAAACAGTGCTAAAAAAGTTAGAAAACGTCGTACAAAGGCAGAAATGGCAGCTGCTAAGGCTGCCGAAGAAGCAGCTTTAGACTGTGATTAATAATTAAATAAAAATGCTACTGTAGCTCAGCTGGTAGAGCAGCTGATTCGTAATCAGCAGGTCGCAGGTTCAAATCCCGTCAGTAGCTCCAATGAAAAATACCCGGAAAAATTTCCGGGTTTTCTTTATGCATTAAAAATTTTTTAGATAATTTTATAAGGCGAAAATTTTTGTGTGTCGCATGATACAAGTTTATAGGTTATACGTTCACGTATACCCTCAAAAGTATATACATGGTTTTCGCCGTGTATATGACCGTAAACGCAGTGATTGACATTATATCGCTGCATAAGATTAGTAAAAAGAGTATGTTCTGTGCGGGCAAAAAGCGGTGGATAGTGCAGAGCTGTAATAATGGTTTTAGGATTGTACTTTTGTGCAGACTGCAGTGAAAGTTCCAGCCTTATGCCTTCACGTTTATAGATTTTAGCATCATTAGTGGTAAAGTTTTCAGCAGATGGAAGCAGCCAGCCGCGAGTTCCACATATAGCAATGTCGTTTATCATTATGCAGTCGTTTTGCAGAAATTCAAATTGATTGCCGTAACGCTGCTGCATTTTACTTAAAGATGTCCACCAGTAATCATGATTACCACGTAAAAGCAGCTTGTGTCCTGGCATTTGTGCGAGCCAGTCTAAATCATAGGCTGCATCTTCTAAACTTATTGCCCAGGAAATATCACCGCAGATTATGACATAATCTTCATTGGTAATTTTAGAAATCCATTTATTTGTGATTTTGTTTTTGTGATCTCTCCAATGTTCACCAAAAATTTCCATCGGTTTTGCAGGTGGATTTCCTGATAAATGCAGATCACCAATAGCAAAAATATGCATAAGTATCATCCCTTAGAGGTAGTATATTTTAGAGTAAAGTTAATGTTGATTTGTCTAATAGCAAATGTCTTAATGCAGCTATGTCTTTGACATAGTAATCTGCTTCTGCCTGCATAAGTTCTTCATAGCTGCCGAAACCAAAGCCGACACCGATACAAGCTATGCCATTTGCATGAGCTGCAAGTACATCTTCTTTGCGATCCCCTATAAGAGCAACTTTGAGTTTTTCTTCAGGTGTAGAGATTTGCCATTTTTTTAGTGCTAATTCGACAACGACAGCTTTGTCATCCATTTTTCCGTCCAGAGTACAGCCGGTGATGTTTTGCAGATATGGATTAAAACCAAAACGTTCTGCAATTTGCAGAGCAAATACTTCTGGTTTTGCAGTAGCCATTCCAAGACGACAGCCATTTGCTTTTAGAGATTCCAGTAATTCCAACATACCAGGATAAACCTTATTTTCCCAAATACCGATTTTTGTATAGCGTTCACGGTACGTATTTATACCTATTTCGATTTGTTCAAGGGAAAGACCATAAATTTTTCTAAAACTATCACGCAATGGTGGGCCAATGAAAACCTCAAGCTTTTTTAAATCTGGTTCATCAATACCATTGGCACGCAGAGCATATTGAACGCATTTTGTGATACCTTCAGCAGAATTAGTAAGAGTTCCATCTAAATCAAAAAGTAAATTTTGAAACATTTACAGCTCCTTAATTGTATAAGTATAGTAGATTTTATTTAGTGTTTAATTGATTATAACACATTCAGAGGTTTTAGTGATAGAATAAAGAATATTATTGAGAGCAGTTGTTTTAGGGGGAAGTAAAATGACAATTAAACTTTTTGAAAATAATTCTTTGTTGAAAAAATGTGAGGCTACGGTAACAGCTTGCGAAGAAAAGTCAGGTATATACATGGTTGAGTTAGATCAGACTGTATTTTTTCCTGAGGGTGGTGGACAGCTTAGCGATAAAGGGAAGATTGGAGAAGTACAGGTCATTCATGTAAGTGAAAAGGCAGGACGTATTTATCATGAATGTGATAGGCCTTTGGCTGTAGGCAGTAAAGTATCAGCAGAAATTAACTGGAATATACGCCTTGATAGAATGCAGCAGCATTTGGGAGAGCATTTATTATCTTATGCGTGTTGGAAGTTGTTTCAGGCAAATAATATCGGATTTCATATGAATGAAAATATGGTAACTATTGATTTAGATAAAGAACTGTCTGAAACAGAGCTTTTGCAGGCAGAATTGTATACGAATGAAATTATTTGGGATAATCGTTCTGTACATATTGATTATATGGACAGCACTGAGGCTGTAAAAATAAAAGGAAAGATGCGTAAGTTCAACAGCGGTCTTACAGGTCTTTTGCGTATCGTATCTGTTGAAAATGCTGATATCTGCACATGTTGCGGTACTCATCCACCATATACGGGAATGGTAGGAAGTGTTAAGATAATACGTCATGAAAAACATAAAGGCGGTTGCAGAGTTGAATTTTTGTGTGGACGCAGAGCATTAATAGATGCAGATATAAAAAACAGCAGACTTTTGGAAACAGCAGCAGAGCTTTCGGTGAAACCTGAGGATGTACCGATAGCTTTAGTAAGATTTAAAACAGAACTTTTAGCAGAAAGTGCATTATTAAAAGACAGATTGCTGAAATTTGAAGAAAACAACATAAAGAATTTGTATGATAAAGCTTCTTTGACGGCATCTGGTGTGAAGCTATTGGTAGTTTCTTTAGATGGCTGCGGAGCGAAAGATATAAAGCTGTTACTGCCGAAACTTACCGCATTAACAGATGCTGTTGCTTTAGTAATGGCAGTACGTTCGGAGAGAATTAGTTATGCGGTTGTGCGTGGCAGCTTAGTGCAGGAAGATTGCCGCAGTATTATCAAGCTGCTTAATGAAGCTTTTGACGGACGCGGCGGTGGTAAATGTGATTGTACGCAGGGCGGCAGTGATTATTGCAGCGACTGGGAGGAAAGACTGCAGAGAGTAGTTGAAAAATTAAAATAAAAAACTGGCGGATTTATGTACTGAACTCAAAAATCTGATTAGGAAATCTAATGATTGATGTTTGTACATTGTAGAATCCGCCAGTTTTTATATTTATATAAAGTAGCTGGTTGAAAATTTGTTTTGTTGATCTTTTTAAAGTGTGTTAATCATAGCTATAAGTTTAGCAATTTCTTCATCTTTGGTTGCCCAACTTGTGCAGATTCGAACACTGTAGTTACCATCAGCCAGATAGGCTATATGACTTAAAGCAAATTCCTCACTAAGTTTGTTGAATTGTGCAGGTGTCATTATAACAAATTGCTGGTTTGTAGGTGAATCAGTAACAAAATTAAATCCTTTTTTTGTTAGCGCATCACGTATTTGCAAAGCTTGAAGTGTGGCTTTACCGCAAATCTTTGTGTATAGATTGTCCTGCATGATAGCACCAAACTGTACTCCTAAAAGTCTGCCTTTAGCCATGATAGCTCCGCACTGCTTAGCGATAGTACGAAAATCTGGTTTTAGTGCAGGATTAGTAATGACTACTGCTTCACCGAACAACAGACCACATTTGGTACCGCCTATATAGAATACGTCGCAGTTAGATGCTAAATCCGCAGGGGTGATATCGTTATCAGGTGCACCTAATGCATAACCTAAGCGTGCACCGTCAACAAATAGATATAGACCTGCATCTTTGCAGACTTTATATAAATCCTGCAGCTCTTTTTTGCTGTACATGCTGCCGAGTTCTGTAGGCTGAGAGATATAAACCATTTTTGGTTGCGCCCAATGTTCACGCGATGGATCAGTAGAATAATTCTGCCAAGCCTCATGTATCTGCGTTGCTGTTAGTTTACCATCTTCGCTTGGCAGTGGTAATACACGATGACCAACGTGTTCGATAGCACCAGCTTCATGTGTATTGATATGGCTGGGAATAGTTCCGTAAACAGCTTGGTGAGGTCGCAGGGCAGCACAGATTATGGTAAGATTTGTCTGAGTGCCGCCTACTAAAAAATGTACATCAGCATTAGGGCAGTTAAAAGATTTTTTTATCATTTCGCGTGCTTCTTCGCAGTAAGGATCAAGACCATAACCATCAGTTTGTTCCATATTAGTCTGGATTAGTTTTTCCATAACTGCTGGATGGCAGCCTTCAGTATAATCGCTGTTAAATCGGTAAGTCATAGGTTAAATCCTCCTTGAAGCTAAAAATAATACAACAGCCAGCAGACTGTTATTGAGATGCTGAAATAAAATTTATTTTTTCTTGAGAAAATGCTTGCCCAAAAACTCATAAATTATGGGGAAGAGAGAAAAAATAATGATTCCCAGTGTCACAAGAGTAAAATTATGTTTAATAGCAGGGATATTTCCGAAAAAATAACCTCCGCCTACAAATAGAAATACCCAGACAACAGCTCCTATAACATTATAGTGAGCGAATGTGAGGTAGTGCATTTTACCAATTCCGGCAACGAATGGGGCAAAGGTGCGGACAATAGGTACAAAGCGAGCTAAAAAAATAGCTTTATGACCATGTTTTTCATAAAAAGCACTGGCTTTGTCTATGTGTTCTTTTTTGATTAAGCTACGTTTAGAGTTAATCATGTGCAGGCCAAGCTTTTCACCTATCATGTAGTTACAGGCATCACCTAATATTGATGAAGTCAAAAAAATCAACGTAATGATTTTAATATCCATACCATCAGGACTGCTTGCTGCTAGTGCTCCACAGGCGAAAAGCAGTGAATCGCCTGGCAGAAAAGGGGTGATTACCAGACCGGTTTCACAGAAAACTACAATAAACAAAATAGCATAGATGAGGTGACCATAGGCTGTCATAATTTCTGGAAGGTGTTTATCCAGATGCAGGATGAGGTCAAGAAAATACATTGCATATGCTTCCATAAAAATTCCTTTCTCATAAATTATTTTACAGGACAATTTTAACATAAAAAAACGAACAATGTCGGATAATTTTACAGTAAAAATGTGTTTTTTTCGTATAATGTGGTAAAATAGTATTTATTAAGATTGAAATGCTTTGTAAAGAGCTAGATTTAAGACAAGGAGATTTCTCATGCAAGAAGAATTATGTTGGTGTGGCAGCGGCAAAAATTATGCTGACTGTCATAAAATGAATGACCAGAAACTGCAAATGTTACAGGCACAAGGGTGTGAGGTGCCTTCTCGTGATATGATAAAAACTCCGGAGCAAATAACTGGTATTCGTGAGGCCTGCAAAATTAATACGGGAGTGTTAGATGAAGTAGCTAAATATATAAAAGTGGGAATGACAACAGCGGATATAGACCGCATTGTTTATGATTACACAGTTGCACATAATGCTGTTCCTGCACCTTTAGGATATGAGGGTTTTCCCAAAAGTGTCTGTACGTCAATAAATGACCAAGTATGTCATGGTATTCCCAGTGAGCATGATGTCCTGCGCAGCGGTGATATTGTTAACGTAGACGTTTCTACTATCTATAATGGCTATTATGCTGATGCTTCACGTATGTTTATTATTGGTAAGGCGGCAAAACCAGCAGCTGATTTAGTTGCGGTTACTAAACAATGTCTGCTAAAAGGCATTGAGGCGGCACAACCGTGGGCGTTTTTGGGAGATATTGGTGCGGCAGTTTCTAAATTGGCACATAAGCATGGATATTCTGTAGTTGAAGAATTCGGCGGTCATGGTGTTGGTGTAGAGTTTCATGAAGATCCATTCGTCTGCCATGTAGGTAAACGTAAAACTGGTATGGTGCTTGTGCCGGGAATGATTTTTACTATTGAACCTATGATTAACATAGGCAGGAAAAATATTTATATTGATGAACTTAATGGTTGGACTGTTTATACAGAAGACGGAAGTCTTTCAGCACAGTGGGAGCATCAGATTCTGATTACAGAAAATGGCCCGGAAATTTTGACTTATTAATAAAACAAAAACCTTTGTGTTAATTTAAAATGAAGGTATACAAAGGTCTGGCTGTACAGGCAGTCTGTAATATATTTTTTATTTATCTGTTTCCTGTAGAACGGATTAAAAGGAGTGAATAAAAGTATGACAGATTTTTTAGAAAAAACCTTTAAGCTGAAAGAGCATCATACAGATGTCCGGACAGAGATTATTGCCGGAATTACAACATTTATGACAATGGCTTATATTCTTGCTGTAAACCCTGGTATTTTGAGTGCTGCCGGTATGGATGCTGGTGCTGTATTTACTGCTACTGCTTTGGGAGCATGTTTGGGTACTGTGCTTATGGCTGCTTTTTCTAATTATCCATTTGCACTGGCTCCTGGTATGGGATTAAATGCTTTCTTTGCCTATACTGTTGTAGGGCAGATGGGTTACAGTTGGAAAGTTGCTTTGGCAGCGGTTTTTGTAGAAGGTATTTTATTTATTATTTTGTCTTTGACTAAAGTGCGTACAGCTTTGTTTAACTGTATTCCGCCAGCTTTAAAATTTGGAGTTACCAGTGGTATTGGCTTATTTATTACTTTTATCGGTTTGCAGAATTCTAAACTTGTAGTTGCTGGCCCTACACTTGTAGGTTTGTACCCGTTTAAGGCTTCTTTGGCAGATGGCTCTTTTGTCTCAACTGGTATGGGTGCGTTGTTGGCATTGATTGGTATTTTGATTACAGCTGCCTTAATGGCAAGAAAAGTTCCTGGTGGAATTTTGATTGGCATCATTGCAACTTGGGGGTTAGGTATGATTTGCGAACTTACCGGTTTATATGTACCTGATCCTAAACTTGGAATGTTTTCTGTAATGCCGAGTTTTGCAAATGGCATCAGTATTCCCAGTTTGGCTCCTACTTTTATGCAGCTTGATTTTAGTTCGATTTTTACTTTTAATTTTATTACAATTATGCTGTCCTTTATGTTTGTTGATTTATTCGACACTCTTGGAACTCTTATTGGTGTTGCTTCAAAAGCTAATATGTTGGATAAAGACGGCAAACTGCCTAAAATTGAAGGTGCTTTGCTGGCAGATTCTATTGCTACAACAGGCGGTGCTATTTTAGGTACTTCTACGGTTACAACTTTTGTAGAAAGCAGTTCAGGTGTTGCTGCTGGTGGACGCACAGGTCTGACCTCCATTGTAGTAGCGGTACTTTTCTTCCTCAGTTTGTTCTTTGCACCTATATTTTTAGCTATTCCTGCTTTTGCAACTGCACCTGCTTTGGTAGCTGTAGGATTTTTGATGTTAAGCAGTTTGTTAAACGTAGATTTTAACGATTATACAGAAGCTGTACCTGCTTTTATTGCTGCTGTAGCTATGCCTTTTATGTACTCTATTTCTGAGGGTATTTCTATGGGTGTTATTTCTTATGTTGCTATTAACCTAATGACTGGTGAATTTAAGCGGAAAAAGAACAGCTGGATTGTATATGCATTGGCTGTAATATTTATTCTGAAATATATTTATGTGTAAAATTATGAGGTAGATATTATGAATGGCCGTATTCATGCGGTCGCATTAGGCAATGACCCTGCTGATATTCTTTTTAAGAACGGCAGGGTTGTTGACGTGTTGACCGAAAGTATTTATGAAGCTGATGTAGCTGTTGCAGATGGGGTTATTGCTGGTATTGGCAGCTATAATGAAGGCAGGGAAATAATAGATCTTAAAGGTGCTTATATTGCACCTGGCTTTATTAATGCTCACTGTCATGTAGAAAGCTCTATGGCAGCTCCGGAAGCATACTGTACAGAGGAACTGCGTTGGGGTGTAACGACATTAATTACAGATCCTCATGAAATAGCTAATGTTGCTGGTGCTGATGGTATTCGTTATATGCTGCAGGCAGGGAGACATATGCCTTTGAATTATTATGTTGAACTTCCCAGTTGTGTACCAGCAACACCGTTTGAACACAGTGGCTGTATTATGAATGCATCTGAAATGGCTAAGTTGATGAATCTTCCTGGTATACTTGGCATGGGGGAGATGATGAATGTACCTGGCGTTATTTATGATGATGCAGAGGTAGCTGCAAAACTTCAATTATTTTTGCAGTCGGGCAGAGTAATTGATGGACACGCCCCTTGCGTAAGCGGAAAAGAATTAGCTGCATATGCTGCCAGTGGTATTGTTACTGATCATGAAAGTATCAGCTGGGAGGAAGCTAAGGAAAAGCTGCGTAATGGTTTAGCTGTACTTATTCGTCAAGGCAGTGCTTCCCGTAACCTTACAGCTATAATAGAAGGTGTACTTCGTGAAAAGATTGATGTAAGTTCGTTGGCTTTTTGTACAGACGATAAGCATTTAGCTGACATTAGGCGTGAGGGAACTATCAGCCATTGTGTAAAAATGGCTGTAGATTTAGGAATGGAACCTGTTAGGGCAATTCGTCTTGGAACTATTAATGCGGCAAGAATTTATGGTTTGAAACGTATAGGGGCTATTGCACCTGGATGGCAGGCAGACATTAATATTTTTAATGACTTGTATAATCTTAAACCCGCAGCTGTTTATCATAGAGGAATAGATGCGTGGAAAAGCTGTTCAAGCATTATTCCGGTAAAACCAGAAGCAGTATTACAAGGAAGTGTGAAACCGGCGGCATTCAGTGAAGAAACATTTGCTGTTTCCAATTTTGCAGAGGACAGGGAATATCCTGTTATTGAAATGCTTCCAGGAGAAATTTTTACTGAGCGTTCTGCAATTTTAGGCAAGGATATTCCGGAAGCTTTAGCAAAGGGTGAAATATATTTACTGGCAACAATTGAGCGTCACCATGCAACAGGATGCGTGGGTTTGGGGTTGTTACGCGGTTATGGCTTAAAAAACGGTGCGGCAGCTACAACTGTAGCACATGATTCTCATAATTTAATTGTTATTGGCACTAATCCGCAGGCTATGAATATTGCTGCTGCCGAATTGGTGCGTGTTCAGGGTGGCTATACTCTTGTTCAAAATAATAAGGTTGTGGGGACAGTTCCTTTGAATATTTGCGGATTAATGAGTGATGCGCCAGCTGAAATACTTATTGACAGTTTGGATAAAATTGCCTGGCAGGCACATGAACAGGGTGTTCCTATGACTATAGACCCTTTTATCAGTTTGAGTTTTATGGCACTGCCTGTTATTCCTAAGCTGCGGCTTACTGATATGGGAATGTTTGATGTAGAAAAATTTGCATTTATAAAATAGTGAAGATGATGGAGAAAGGTTTTTATGCATAAGCTTGTATCACAGTTAATTGTTTATCGCAATCTGCCAGCGGATAATCTGCTTGTACCGTTGGCTGATATTTGTGCCCGTTTCGCTTCTGGAAACTATAAGCGTGAGGAGCTTACAGCTGATATTTATAAAGAGATACATAAGCTGTTGGATATTGCTACGATTTATGGTTTTAACAAAAATTTGTGGCATAATTATCTTACTTATCTTTTGGTGAGCTGTGAGAATCCATTCGCTGTTACCTGTGAAAAAACAGGTGCTTGCTCTGGCAGTGTCAATTGCTTTGCTAAACATGATTTTGCTGTTTTTAAGCAGCTCTTTGATTATAATTTTCAGGAAATTGAGCATCAACTGGATATTAATTGCTTTTCAATTATCAGTAATTATCAGGCAGTTGTTAAACTGGAACGGCACTATAACAAAAATATCAGTGAGAAAGTACAGGCACTAAGTTTAAAAATAGAGGAAGCCAAAGATGCTGATGCTGTATTTGATTGTGTAACCAGTTTTTATAAAGCTTATGGTGTTGGTATTTTGGGTTTGAATAAAGCGTTTAGAATTGTGCATGAAGAGCAGCAGCCAATGGAATTAGTGCCTATTTCTAATACGGAAAATATAACTTTCGATGATCTTATTGGTTATGAAGACCAGAAACGCAGATTGATTGAAAATACAGAAGCTTTTGTAGAAGGTCGTCCTGCTAATAATGTTTTGCTGTTTGGAGACAGTGGGACAGGTAAATCAAGCAGTATTAAAGCTGTGATTAATAAATATTATGACCAGGGACTGCGTATGATTGAAATCTATAAGCACCAGTTTCATGATTTATCAGCTGTTATAGCACAGATAAAGAACCGCAACTATCGTTTTATTATTTATATGGATGATTTGTCTTTTGAAGATTTTGAGATTGAATATAAGTATCTAAAAGCAATTATTGAGGGAGGATTAGAGGTTCGTCCGGATAATATTCTTATTTACGCTACATCTAACCGCCGCCATTTGATTAATGAAACCTGGAAAGACAGAAATGATGTTGTACAGGAAAACGGTATTTATAAATCCGATACGATGCAGGAAAAACTGTCACTGGTTAACCGTTTTGGCTGCACTATCTATTATGGACAGCCATCACAGAAAGATTATTTTGAAATTGTTTGTGAACTGGCAAAGAAGCAGGGAATTAATATGGATAAGGAACTGCTTTGTGCAGAAGCACGTAAGTGGGAAATGCATCATGGCGGCATTTCAGGACGTACAGCACAGCAGTTTATAAATTATGTGCGTGGCGTGATGGAGTTTGAAAAAAATAGCTTGCTTTACAACGACTGATGTGTTACACTAATCTAGTGTTAATGTGAAATTGTCAGATATGGCTTTTTCCTTAAATAGCGAATATCATGTTCTTAGCAAAGTGAGGTGTAAAGAATGAAAGAAAAGATTCATCCGAAATACGATGAGGTTACTGCTACCTGTGCATGCGGCGCAAGCTTCGTAACTGGCAGCACTAAAAAAGAGATACGCGTGGATGTTTGCTCTAAATGCCATCCATTCTTCACTGGTCAACAACGTAATGTTGCTGCTCGTGGTCGTATCGAGAAGTTCAACAAACGTTACAACAAAGAACAATAATCTATATAATACAGCAGAGCTTCTCAGTTTGCAGAAACTCTGCTGTATTTAGTTTTATGGAGTTAAAACGACTATGAGTACGAAAAAATTATCTGTTGGCGGACAAGCCGTTATTGAAGGTGTTATGATGCGCGGACCTGAAAAGGTTGCAGTTGCAGTACGCCAGCCTAATGGAGAAATTGCAGTTGATGTCAATCCTGTAAACAGTATTCGTGATAAATATCCAGTTTTGAAAAAACCGCTGCTTCGCGGCGTTATTGCTTTATTTGAATCTTTGTATGACGGTATAAAGGCACTTGCTTATTCAGCACAGGCATCAGGAGAAGAGGAAGAGCAGCTTACAGGCAGGGAAATGGCTATGACAATAGCTACTTCTGTACTTTTGGCAGTTGGTCTTTTTATTGTCATTCCAACCTGGTCAATGCGTTTTATGCATGAGCTTACTGAAGACCCTATGCTGCTTAATTTGGCTGAGGGTGTATTACGTATGCTTATTTTTTTAGCTTATATTGCAGCAATATCTTCTATGGAGGATATTCAAAGGGTTTTTCAGTATCACGGAGCTGAGCATAAGACAATTTATACTTATGAAGCAGGGCTGCCGTTGTGTGTAGAAAATGTACGGCCTTTTAGTACTTTGCATCCGCGGTGTGGAACAAATTTTCTGATGATTGTTATGCTTATAAGTATGTTTATCTTTACCTTTCTTGGTTGGCCCAGTCTTTTAGAGCGTATAGCTTCACGTGTATTGCTGATGCCTGTTATTGCTGGTGTAAGCTATGAAATAATTCGCTTTGCCGGTGCGCATAATGACAACAAGCTGGTGCATATGGCGATAATGCCGGGGCTGCTGTTGCAAAAGCTTACGACACGCCAGCCTGATGACAGTCAGATAGAAGTAGCGATTGCTTCTCTGAAAGCAGTGTTGCCGCCTGAGGAGATTGTTGAAGAAAATTAACGGAATATGATGGAGTAGGTTTTTGAGAGGAGATTTGTCATGCTTGATAAGTTGCAGGCAATAGAAGATAGATATTTGGATTTGGAAGCAAAGATAAGCGACCCTGATGTTATTGCTGACCAAAGTAATTGGTTGAAAGCTACTAAAGCTCATGCTAAATTGGAGCCTATTGTAACTTCTTACCGTGAGTATCGAGAGCTGCTTAAAGCTAAAGATGAGGCAGAACAACTGCTGGCTTTGGAAGAAGATGAGGAATTGGCGGAGATGGCTAAAGAAGAGCTGAAAGAGCTTAAGCCTCAGATTGAAGAATATGAGCAGAAGCTTACTATTCTGCTTTTGCCGTCTGATCCTAATGATGATAAAAACGTTATTATAGAGATACGCGGTGGTGCTGGCGGTGAAGAAGCTGCCTTATTTGCAAGTGTATTGTTCAGAATGTATTTGCGTTATGCTGAAACCCGCGGCTGGCGTACAGAAGTTATGGATTCCAGTCCTACAGAAATTGGCGGCTTTAAAGAAGTTATTTTTCAAGTAAGCGGTGACAGTGTTTACAGTCGTATGAAATTTGAAAGCGGCGTACATCGTGTACAGCGTGTTCCGGAAACTGAATCTCAGGGTCGTGTGCATACATCTACTGTTACAGTTGCTGTACTTCCGGAGGCTGAGGAAGTAGATGTGGAAATCAATCCTGCTGATTTACGCATAGATACTTACAGAGCTGGCGGTGCTGGCGGTCAGTATGTTAACAAGACGGAATCAGCAGTCAGAATTACACATATTCCTACTGGTATTGTGGCACAGTGTCAGGATGAAAAATCCCAGCTGAAAAACCGTGAAAAATGTATGCGTGTATTGCGGACACGTATTTTGGAACAAGCACAGGAGGAGCAGCGTGCTGCTACCGCAGAGGATCGTAAAAGTCAGGTAGGTACGGGAGACCGCAGTGAGCGTATCAGAACTTATAATTATCCTCAAGGTCGTGTTACAGATCACCGCATTGGCTTAACGCTGCATAAGCTTGAAACTATTGTCAACGGTGATATGGACGAGCTTTTGGATGCTTTGATTACAGCAAAGCAGAGCGAACAATTACGACAGGTGAAGTAAAATGGATAAGGCTGTCTGGACAATAATAAAAATATTAAATTGGACAAAGCAGTACTTCGAGGCTAAAGGCGTGGAAAATCCACGCCTTGATGCAGAAGTACTGCTTTGTGCTGTCTTAAAGTGTGACAGGATAAAGCTTTACGTTAATTTTGAACTGCCTTTAAGCGAAGAAGAATTATCGTTGATGCGTCAATATGTTATAAGACGCGGTAATCATGAACCTTTGGCATATATAATTGGCGAAAAAGCTTTTATGCGCAATAGCTTTAAGGTGACAGAAGCTACCCTTATACCGCGGCCTGAAACAGAATTGCTGGTTGAAAGCATTATTAAAGCAGCAAAGATAATGCACTCTGACGGAGATGTAAAGATTTTGGATATAGGAACAGGAAGCGGTGCAATTATTGTTTCTCTGCTTGATTATCTGCCGAAAGCAAAGGGGGTCGGTGTTGATATAAGTGTAGAGGCACTGCTTGTTGCGAAAGAAAACTCTGAAAAAATAGGTGTAAAAGAAAGAATTGGCTTTTTGTGCAGTGATATATTCAGTAAAGTACCCTTGGAGAAAAAATTTGATATTATAGTTTCCAATCCGCCATATATTCCAGCTGCTGATATTGTCGGTTTGGACAGAGATGTTCAAAAAGAACCGCACAGTGCTTTAGATGGCGGCGCTGACGGTTTAGACTTTTACAGACGCATTTGTGCTGAGGCTGCTGCACATTTAGCTGATGATGGCTTGCTTGCCTTTGAAGTAGGCATTGCCCAAAGTGGGGCAGTTCAGCAGTTATGTTTAAATAATGGCTTTGCCAAAACCGCAGTGCGCAAGGATTATGCAGGGATTGAACGTATGGTCTTTGCTTTAAAGGAAAAAGAGGGAGAAGATAAATATGGAAACCTCCTATTGGAAATTACAAAAGAACTCTGATAATCACCTGACTATGCAGCAGGCTGCTGCTCTGATACACTCAGGCGAGGTAGTCGCTTTTCCAACAGAAACAGTTTATGGGCTGGGGGCTGATGGACTTAATGCTGATGCTGTTGCTAAAATTTTTACGGCTAAAGGCAGACCGAATGATAATCCGCTTATTTTGCACATTGCACATACGGAAGATATTAATCAATTAACAACTGGCTTAAATTCCAATGCGAAAAAGCTTATGGAACATTTTTGGCCAGGGCCGCTGACTTTAATAGTTAATAAATCTTCTCTAGTGCCAGATGCTGTGAGTGCTGGGTTAAATACAGTAGCTGTACGTTTCCCTTCTAATAAGTTTGCACATGATTTTATTGCTGCCTGCAATTGTCCTATTGCAGCACCTTCTGCCAATCTTTCAGGACGGCCCAGTCCTACGAATGCTCAAGACGTTTTGGAGGATATGCAGGGAAAAATTGCTGCCATTCTTGACGGTGGTGACTGCGGTATAGGTTTGGAATCAACTGTTGTTGATACTACAGAGCCTGTACCGGTTATTCTGCGTCCTGGAGGAATTACTTATGAAATGCTTACAGAGGTAATGGGGGCAGTGGAAATAGATCCTGCTTTGCAGGGTGATAAGAACTTTAAACCAAAAGCACCGGGAATGAAATATCGTCATTATGCACCTCAGCCACCAGTTTACTTGTTTGAAGGAGAGGCTTCTGCTCATTTGCCAGAAATTATCAGTAAAGCGTTAAGCCAAGGACTGCGTTTGGGCGTACTGTGCGGAAAGCAACTGGACGAGCAGCTGCAAACTTATTTCTGTCAAAATTTGCAGCTTTCCTGTTGGGGAAACAGCAAAGAGCAGCTGGCAGCGGATTTGTTTTATCTTTTGCGTGATTTTGACCGAACTAAGCCAGATGTTATTTTAGCTGAGGGCGTAGATGAATCTGGTATAGGACTGGCGATTATGAATCGTTTACGTAAGGCAGCAGGTTATCAAATTATTATTTGGGAAAATGGTGCTTTAAAGTTAAAAAATAATGCCACTTTACCTGATTTTATGGTAAAATAGAGAGAATAGGTTATCACTATTTGAAAGATAAGATGGGAGAAAGGAGCTTGTTGTAATATGAAAATTGCAATGGCCTGTGATCATGGCGGCGTCCATCTGAAGGAGCATATTAAAAAATATTTACAGGATAAGGGGATTGAAGTTGTAGATCATGGTACCTACGGTGAGGAATCTGTTGATTATCCTGATTTTGCCGAAAAGCTTTGTAAGGATATTACCAGCGGTACAAGCGGTGCAGAAAGAGGAATCCTTATCTGTGGTACTGGTATAGGTATATCCATTGCTGCCAACAAATGTAAAGGTATTCGTGCAGCCCTTTGCGGTGATGTTTTTTCTGCTAAGATGAGCCGTGAACATAACAATGCCAATGTTTTGTGCATGGGAGAGAGAGTTTTGGGTGTTGGTTTGGCAGAGATGATTACCGATGCCTGGCTGGATACAGAGTTTGCCGGCGGCAGACATGAACGTCGTGTGAACAAAATTATGGCTTTGGAAAAATAATCTTGTCTGGCAAAAGCTGTTAGACATGGATTATCTTAATATAATAATTTGGAAAAGAAGTAACTGACTATGGAAATACAAGAACAGATTGTACAGGAACTTTCTGCGGCGGCAGAAGAACTTATCAGTGCAGCTAAACCTAAAAAAGGACAGATTTTTGTACTTGGATGCAGTACCAGTGAAGTGCTGGGCAGTAAAATTGGTACAGGCGGCAGCAGTAAACTTGCTTCCGCAATGTTTAAAGCATTGAAGGCTGTATGTGATGCTCATGAACTTTATCTTGCTGTACAATGCTGTGAGCATCTGAATCGGTCTCTGGTAGTTGAAGCAGCTGCTGCGGAACGCTATAACCTGACAGAAGTTACAGTGCGTCCTATTCCGCATGCAGGCGGTGCTATGGCTGCGGCAGCCTACGAAAATTTTGTCGAACCTGTAGTTGTTGAAACTGTTGCTGCGCATTTGGGAATGGATATTGGTCAGACACTTATAGGAATGCACCTTAAAAGAGTTGCTGTGCCTGTGCGTCTGCAATATAAAAAAATTGGTGAGGCAGTACTTACTGCTGCCAGAACACGTCCGCCTTTGGTTGGCGGCAGTCGTGCCCATTATCCGCAGGATAAGCAGTAATATATAACTGCTGAAATTTATTGCAGTGGTTTTGTGGCTCAAGTTTTACAAAACAGCGGATAAAATTTTAATGTGTTATATTTAGGAGGGACTTTTTATGAATCTGGAAAAAATTAGTGTGGTTGATCCTGAGCTGAAGGGTTATATTGATGCAGAACTTAACCGTCAGCGTGACAAAATCGAACTGATAGCATCTGAAAATATTGTTACTCCGGCAGTTATGGAAGCTATGGGCAGTGTACTGACTAATAAGTATGCTGAAGGTTATCCAGGTCATCGTTATTATGGCGGCTGTGAATATGTAGATAAGGTGGAAACACTGGCTATTGAGCGTGCAAAAAAACTGTTTAATGCAGGCTTTGCCAATGTACAGGCACACTGCGGTGCAAGTACAAATCTGGCTGTATACTTTGCTTTCCTCAAACCTGGTGATACCATTATGGGTATGGATCTTTCTCAGGGAGGGCATTTGAGCCATGGATCTCCGGTAAATATTTCCGGAAGTTATTTCAACGTAGTACACTACGGTGTTGATGCTGAAACAGAACTCCTTGATTATGGTGACATAGATAGAAAAGCTAAGGAATATAAACCGAAAATGATTGTTGCTGGTGCCAGTGCATATCCGCGTGTTATTGATTTTGAACGTATTGCTGAAATTGCACATGCTAACGGTGCTTTGCTTTTGGTTGATATGGCTCACATTGCAGGTTTGGTTGCAGCAGGCTTGCATCCTTCTCCGGTGCCTTATGCTGATATTGTTACAACAACTACTCATAAAACACTGCGCGGCCCTCGCGGCGGTTTGATTCTGACTAATAATGAAGAATATGCTAAGAAAATCAACAAGTCCATTTTCCCTGGTATTCAGGGTGGGCCTTTAATGCATATTATTGCTGCTAAGGCTGTTGCTTTTGGTGAAGCTTTAAAACCGGAATTCAGAGAGTATGCGGAAAATATCGTGAAGAACTCTCATGCTTTTGCTGATGCACTTTTGGCAGAAGGGTTCCGTCTTGTTTCCGGCGGTACTGACAACCATTTGATTTTGGTTGATGTACGCAATAAAAATCTTACCGGTAAAGAAGCAGAAAAACTTTTGGATAATATCGGTATTACCTGCAATAAAAACACTATTCCGTTCGACCCTGCTAGTCCGTTTGTAACCAGTGGTATTCGTTTGGGTACACCTGCTGCTACTACTCGTGGCTTTAAGGAAGAAGACTTTAAAGAAGTTGCAGCAATCATGGGCTTAGTTCTTGATAACCCAACCGATTTGCAAAAACATGCAGAGGCAGCTAAGCGCGTAGCTGCATTGTGCGCTAAATATCCTCTGTATGAGAATCTTTGATTTTGAAAAATAAAAGCTGTTTTAAGTTTATCGGTTGAGCAGTATAAAGCAAAACTTACCGATGTCTTATAGAGCAGACACAAAAAGGAGAGAATATACTTATGCAGATTAATGTAGTAAATCATCCATTGCTTCAAGCAAAAATGACTATTCTTCGTGACCGTGATACCAAAAGCGTAACTTTTCGTCATATTATCAGTGAGGTAGCAGCTTTGCTGACTTTTGAGGTTACTAAAGATCTTCCGCTTGAGGAAGTTACTGTTACTACACCGCTTTGCGAAACAAGCGGCTGTAAAATTAAAGGTTCGGTAACGGTTATACCTATTCTGCGTGCTGGCTTAGGTTTTATGGAAGGCGTACTTAGCGTTATTCCAGAGGCTAATGTTGGTCACATTGGAATGAGCCGTAATGAAGAAACTTTGCTGCCAATGGAATATTACTGCAAACTGCCTGAGGATATGGATGCCTATACTATTGTTGTTGACCCAATGCTGGCAACAGGCGGTTCTGCAATAGCTGCACTTGACCAGTTGAAAAAACGCGGTATGACAAATCTGCGGTTTATGTGTCTTGTTGCTGCTCCGGAAGGAGTAGAAAAATTGAATGCTGCCCATCCTGATGTACCTGTTTATACGGTTGTCTTAGACAATCATTTGAATGAGCATGGTTACATTGTCCCTGGTTTAGGCGATGCAGGCGACCGCATTTTTGGTACGGTATAAAATTATGCAGCATGAAGCAAGACCTGATTGGGATGATTATTTTATGGAGATTGCCAATGTAGTCAGTACTCGTTCCACCTGTCTGCGCCGCAGTGTCGGTGCTGTTATTGTCAAAAATAAGCAGATTGTAGCGACTGGCTATAATGGTACTCCTAAAGATTTACCGCATTGTGATGTTGTAGGCTGCTTGCGTGAGCAGCTGCACGTACCGTCTGGAAAAATGCACGAGCTGTGCCGTGGTATTCATGCGGAACAAAACGCTGTTGTTCAGGCTGCTTATCATGGTGTATCAGTTAACGGCGGCACTCTTTACTGTACACATCAACCTTGTGTTGTTTGTGCTAAAATTCTCATTAATGCCGGCATTAAGCGTATCGTCTATGCAAATCCCTATGCGGATAAATTGGCAGAGGATATGATGCAGGCTTCGGGGATTGAAATCTGCGTTCTGCATAAAGATTAAACTGCTTTGAATTAAAAACACTTCGCTTTCGTTGTCTTTGATAATGTGACAATGAGGCGAAGTGTTTTTTCTTTAGATTATTATTTTAAAGATGTGGGCAAATTTCCAATATGAACATAGGTAACGCCGGCAGCGTAACTGTCAAGTTCGTATGGTTGATACATTAAGTAGATTTCTCCTGTTGGATTAATTAGATAATTGCTGCTTACTTTGAAGTTTTTATCGTGCTGGATAAAAGGTGCTCGGCTGGGAGTTTTTAAATCAGATTGGAAAACAGCTTTATCTGCATGAAGAATATTTTTTTTTAGTTTTTTTGCATTAAGTTCAGCAGTAAATTCAGTGTAGGGAACTTGTCTGCCTGTTGTTTTGTCATAAACAAGACCGTAAGTGTAAGACATTCCGTGTGCGGCTGATTGATAATAGGTGTATGTGCTGAATTGCAGACTAATGTATTTATCATCTTCATAACTGATTTTGTAATCACTGTTTAGTATCTGTAATTCAGAACGCTGCAAATCCTTACGGGCAGTTTCAATGATTTTACCGATATCTCTGTTCATACGTGCTGTGGCGATGGAGCTTTCCTGTGTAAATACAGGATATTTGAGCTCATAGCGATCGCCTTTATCTGTTTGCGTATATTGCGCTGCACCAGCAGTAGCACTTATGGCTAAAGCAAGTATTAAGGGGAGTAAAGTTTTTTTCATGGATAAACACCTCCTGTTAAAAATTGAATTTCGTATTATTATAGTATAAAATATTAACATATCTGTAAAGTATTAAAAGGCTTAAAAACAGTATTTTTCTGTGTCACACGGGAAAACAATTTGTAAATTACAGTTATAAGAAAGAGGCTTAAAATGATAGGAACAATAGTTAATGTGGGGACGATTTTAACAGGGTCAATAATAGGAAGTTTTGTCAGCAGAGGTATAGATGAACGCTATAAAAAAGCGTTGTTTGATGGTTTGGGACTGGCAACGGTTTGTCTTGGTGCTAATGCTTTTGTAAGCAATATGCCGAAAACTGCCTATCCGGTGCTTTTTATTGCTAGTATTGCCATTGGTTCGGTTATTGGTACGTGGCTGGATATTGACGGACGTTTTCACAAGCTTTTGGAGAATGTCAAGGGAGGCAGTAAGCTTGCAGAAGGTCTGGCGACAGCTATTCTGCTGTTCTGCATTGGCACGCTTTCTATTCTTGGCCCGATAGAAAGCAGGCTCAATGGTAATAATACCTATCTTTTTACTAATGCTACGCTTGATTTTATTTCTTCGATTATTTTTGGTTCTGTTTATGGAATAGGTATAGCTGCTGCTGCTTTGGTGCTGTTTTTATGGCAGGGGAGCATTTATCTTTTTGCAGGCTTTATTTCGCCTTATATGACACCTGCACTGATGGGGGAAATTTCTGTGTTGGGCGGAGTATTTCTTATGAGCTCTGGCTTAGGAATTTTACAGCTGCGTGACTGCAAAACTTTGAATATGCTGCCTGCACTTTTAGTACCGCCGCTGTTTTATGCACTTATGGCTTTGATAAAATAAAAAATTAAAAGCAGTAAAAATATTTTTTTATTTACTTTATGGCAAAGGCTGTGCAATGCAGCTTTATTTGCTAAAGAGTCAGATAAAATATAAAAATTATGGTGAATATATCTAATAAGAATAATTACCGCTTCTGTAAAAATCTTCTGAAAAATGCTTGACTGGTTAGTCGAAAGTGATTATAATGAAGTTAATGGTTTAGCAATATCTAGTTAACAGATAATTGTTTGTATAGGTATTTGTTAAAAACATACACCCCTTTGGTTATAAAATCCTATAAACAAGTATAGCTCTGTATGGTAGAGGAAACAAGGCAACTCTTACCGGACTTACAGGCGAGGACTTGGCTGGGATTTTGTAATAAATATAAGTTCTTATATTAAAGAGGAGGAACTAAAAATGAAAAAATCCTTAGTACTCGCAATGGCAATGGCACTTGGTGTAACTGCAAGTGCATATGCTGCAAATCCGTTCTCTGATGTACCTGCTGGTCACTGGGCTTATGACAGCATCAACAAACTGGCTGCTGCAGGTGTAATCGAAGGTTATGGCGACGCTACTTTCGGCGGCGACAAACTGATGACCCGTTATGAAATGGCACAAATCGTTGCAAAAGCAATGGCAAAAGGTGCAAACGTTGACAAACTGGCTGCTGAATTTGCAGACGAGCTGGACAACCTGGGTGTTCGCGTAGCAAACTTGGAGAAAAAAGCTGACAACGTAAAAATAACTGGTGAAGTTCGTTACAACTACACCCAAAACCATGGCGATGACAAAGCTGATGGACAAAAACTGCGTTCCCGTCTGTGGGTAAAAGGTCAAGTTAATGATGACTGGACATATACCGGCATGCTGCAGAACGAGCAAGATTTTACCGATGACAAAGGTAATGAAGATACCGATTTCCAACGTGCTTATGTAAACGGTAAACTGGGCGGCTTGAAAGTTCAGGCTGGTCGTTACAACCTGAATCTGGTAGACGGCAATGTTTATGATAACCGTTTTGACGGTGTACAAGTTGCTTACGGCAAAGATGTACAGCTGTTAGTTGGTTATGGTAAAGCTGATCCTAATAAAAAAGATGGCGAATATCAAGCTGATGATACCTATTATGCAACTTTGTCTGGTAAAGTAAGCAAACTGGGTTTGCATGCTGGCTATTATGCATTTGATGCTGAAAAGAATAGCAAATCAAATACTAAAATAAGTAACGATCGTGACATCTGGAATGTTGGTGCTGAATATGCATTCGATAAAAATGTTAAAGTTGGTTTCGATTATCTGAACGGTGATGAAGATAACTATGACGGTGATGATGACGGTTATGTAGCAAAGCTTTCCTACAAAGGTGCTAAAGCTGCTAAAGCTGGTACCTGGGGCTTAGTTGCTAGATACTATGACCTTGGCAGAGCTGCTTTTGTTGACCACACCATGAATGGTTTTGGTGACAAATATGGTTATATTGAAGAAGGTTTCAAAGGCTACAGCGTATTTGCTAACTACACCTTTGCTAAGAACATCGTTGGTCAAGTAGAATGGTATGATTTGGAAGCTAAAAAAGGTTCTAAAGACGTTTCCACTCTGTGGAGCCAATTAGTATTCACTTTCTAATTCAAACATTGGAAGTAAATACAATTTAAAATCTAACACGCGCGTCTAAAAAACCCTCGCCTTGTACAAGGCGAGGGTTTTGCAATGCAGAATATTTTAAACAATTGTTTTTTCAAAAGCAGATAAAAACTTGCGAAAAAAGAATGAACGTGATATAGTAAAAGAAGAAAGACAACCGCCCACAAGGTGGGTTGCCCGTTTAGTTAGGCGAAAAGCCGTCCCGCTACCGGTCAAAGTTTAGGGGCGGTTTTTCTATGCCAACATTATTTTCGAAAAGAGAAGATAAATGTAAGCAATGCCAGAATAAAAAATCCAAAGGACATAAGATCCTGAAAGGAAAAAAGATTCATAAGCATCACCTCCATTCTAAAAAGAATGGGGCAAGCACCACCCTGCAACACGGTTGTCAGAAGTATTGTAACATAACGAACAAAATTTTACAAGAATTTAAAAAGTTTAGTGTTAGCAGAGAAATAAGAAGATAAATGTAAAAAATTATTGCGTATATAGAAAATAAAAAAGCAGATAAAAACTTGCGAAAAAAGAATGAAAGTGATATAGTAAAAGAAGAAAGACAACCGCCCACAAGGTGGGTTGCCCGTTTAGTTAGGCGAAAAGCCGTCCCGCTACCGGTCAAAGTTTAGGGGCGGTTTTTCTATGCCAACATTATTTTCGAAAAGAGAAGATAAATGTAAGCAATGCCAGAATAAAAAATCCAAAGGACATAAGATCCTGAAAGGAAAAAAGATTCATAAGCATCACCTCCATTCTAAGAAGAATGGGGCAAGCACCACCCTGCAACACGGTTGTCGGAAGTATTGTAACATAACGAACAAAATTTTACAAGAAATTAAAAAAAGTTATGTTAGCAGGGGGTACGAAGATAAATATAAGCAAAAATCTGACTGCACAGTCAGATTTTTTTTGTAAAAGACTGTTTTTTTCCTGCTTTTTATGCTAGAATATATTTATATTTAGCATTTTATTTAATGCGTCTGGAGGAATAAGAATGAAGAAAATTTTACGTTATTTATTAATGGCTGTTATGGCTGTATGTTTCAGCGTTCCCTGCTTTGGCGCTGCTGAGGCTGCAAGTGTAGCACTGCTGCCGTTGATTAACAATGTACAGGGCGGCGATGAGCTGGCTAATCAAGTTTTCTACAAAAACGCTATGTCTGTGCTGAACAGCAAAAAAGGCTTTGTAATGGTAGAAAACGACAAGCTGACAGCTGCTATCGAAGCTGCTAAGGTTGGCAATAAGGTGCCTGATACCGCAGCTTTGGCTAAGATTGCAAAAGACGGCGATGTTGATATCGTTATTGCAATTCAGCTGGATAAGTTGGATGATAAAGTTATTGATTCCAGCGAAGAAAGAAAATTACAGTTGGATTTACAGGGTTATGCTGTTGCTTACAATAAATTGACCGGCAAAACCTATGCTCACAGAATTTACAGCGACAAAACTATTCCTGAAGCCTTGACCAGCCGTTGGGATTGGACTCACGAAGAATTCGGTCGTGCTGTACGTTTGGAAATTGACCGTGCTCTGCGCGACAAATAATTTTCTTTAGTATTCAAACAGGATTGTTCCTTGGGAGCAGTCCTGTTTTTTTGCTGCTTATCTTAATTGTTGTCTATACTTACGCAGACAGAAATAAATTTGAAAAAGTATGTAATTTGCTAGTTTAAAATAAATTTAATTTATTAAATGGGGAAAAATCTCTTAAAGGTTTGACTGGAATGTAAATACGTGGTAAAATTAAAATATGAAAATTTACATATGCTAACTGCGGCAGCAGAGGGAAAGTATTTTGCTGAATAAGTATAGTAGAGGAAACAAGGCAACTCTTACAGGAAAGTTACAGCAGATTGTGAGTACCAAAGTGCAGCGACGAGGCATGGTAAGATTTTCAAATGTATTTTCCTTAAAGGAGGAACTAAAAATGAAAAAATCCTTAGTACTCGCAATGGCAATGGCACTTGGTGTAACTGCAAGTGCATATGCTGCAAATCCGTTCTCTGATGTACCTGCTGGCCACTGGGCATATGACAGCATCAACAAACTGGCTGCTGCAGGTGTAATCGAAGGTTATGGCGACGCTACTTTCGGCGGCGACAAACTGATGACCCGTTATGAAATGGCACAAATCGTTGCAAAAGCAATGGCAAGAGGTGCAAACGTTGATAAACTGGCTGCTGAATTTGCAGATGAACTGGACAGCCTGGGCGTTCGCGTAGCTAACCTGGAGAAAAAAGCTGACAACGTAAAAGTTACCGGCGAAGTTCGTTATAAATATATGAGCAAAGACAGCGAACCTAATGCTGGCAACTATGAAAATGACCTGCGTTCCCGTATTTGGGTAACTGGTCAAGTTAATGATGACTGGACTTATACTGGCATGATTCAAAATATCCAGGACTTTGGCAATGACAACGGTGATGAAGATACTTCTTTCCAACGTGCATATGTTGAAGGTAAATTGGGCGGTTTGAATGTAACTGCTGGTCGTTACAATGCTGTTATCGGTGGCGGTAACATCTATGATAACCGTGTTGACGGTGTAGAAGTTTCTTATGGCGATAAAGTGAAATTAACTGGTTTTGCCGGCAAAGCTGCTGACGGTTTGGCTTTTGGTGAGTTTTTTGATTTGGCTGGATTAGATTCAGATATTGAAGGCGGCAACTACTGTGGCGGTGAACTGTCTGCTAACTTTGATGCTTTAAATGTTAAAGCTGGTTATGTAAATTACAAAGATATTGCTAAGGGAAGTACTGCTGAAGGCATAAACGGTAAATTTCCTAGTGGCTTAGATGATGCTATCTGGTATGTTGGTGCTGATTACACCTTTGGCAGCAGTCTGACTCTGTCTGCTATGTATCTGAAAGGTGATGCAAGCATCAATGATAGAGATTTAGATAAAGAACTGAACTATGATTATGATGATGACGGTTATGTAATTGGTCTGTCCTATAAAGGTGCAGAAGCTGCTAAAGCAGGCAGCTGGGGCTTGTTCGCTAACTACTATGACCAAGGAATGGGTACTTATTTAGCACATACCACCGATGCTAATACTTTCTTCGGTACTGGTTTCAAAGGTTATGGTGTAGGTGCTAATTATACTTTCGCTAAGAACATCGTTGGTACCGTAGTATACTATGATACTGAGTCTAAATTGGTTGATGACTTTGGTAAGGACTTAGATGATCAACGTATCTGGGCTGACTTGACTTTCAGTTTCTAATTTAAAAGCTAGTAAGTAAATAATTAATGCACGTATAAAACGCTCCTGCCAAACGGCAGGAGCGTTTTTGCTTGTGAGGGAGAATGAAAATTGACATATTAGCTAAAATGGACTAGAATAAAATTAGCTAATATAAGAATGGAGTGATAAAAATGTTGACGGCAACAGCTACGGAAATACAAAATAACTTTGGAAAATATTTACAAGCTGTACAGATGGGAAAAGAAGTTATTATCTTAAAAAATGGCAGTGAAGTTGCACGTTTGGTATCCAAAGAAAAAACAGTAACCTTTCTTTCTGATGCACTGACAGGAGTTTTACGGCACGACTATGATGATAAAAAAATATCCGCTGAAAGGGTAGTTAAACATGAAAGTCTTGATTGACACAAATGTAATTTTGGATGTTTTATGTGCAAGAGAAAAGTTTTTAGAAGCGTCCTTAGCAGTATGGAAGTATTGCGAGGTAAAAAAGCTTGATGGTTATATTGCTGCTGTTTCCATACCTAATATTGTTTATATACTGCGCAAAGAATTGACCCCTCAAAAAACAGAAGAAATTATTAAACAGCTGTGCTTGATTTTTACGATAGTTGATTTAAAGGCAGATGACATTAAAAAAGCAGCAGCAATGCAAAGTGATGATTTTGAAGATGCTTTGCAGATGACTGCTGCTGTCAGAATAAAAGCAGATTATATTGTTACACGCAACATTTGGGATTTTTTATGCAGTAAAGTTCATGCACTAACTCCTAATGAACTATTAAATAGAATAGATTAAGTAAAATAAAAACGTTCTTGCCAAACGACAGGAACGTTTTTTTGCTTGTGTGGGAAAGTATTTGCGGAAAAGCATTGCTGTGTTATAATAACTTTGAAAGGAAAATATCAGATTATATGAAACAGACAATTTATCAATATGTAGCAAATCATTTAGATGAAAACGGAATCTATACAGAAACTACACTCTGCGATGATCGGTTTTCGACTATCTTTAAACCATTAGGCACAGAAGATGCTTTTTACTATACACTGAATATGCAGTCAAATTCGCGTACAGCAAGTACGCTGGTAAAAGAACTGCGAGAATATATTGCAAACCCCTGCCAGCAGAGCAGCACTAAATTATACAAAGCCTTAAAAGGAGTTGTTTTTGCAGAATATTGCGATCCGTTTGTTGAGGCTTTTGGCATAGATGATATGAACCTTATAGCTTACGAATTGGCACGCCGCTTTTTTTATAATGCACAAAACCGTGAGCAGGTTAAATTTGCCATACTGCTGTTTGGCTTGCATGGTATGGAAAAGATAAAAGCAGCAGAACCGCTGTTGTGGGAAGATTTAGTGAAACTGGCACATTGTGAAGAATTTACCTTTGCTTTTCTTTATGCCTGCCGTTTAACAAACTTTACTCCGCAGCAGGAAGTTTGGCAGCTTATACGCTGTACCTGCGGCTGGGGCAAAGTATTTGCGATTATTGACTTTAAATGCTGTACAGATGAAGAACGTTTGTGGCTGTTGGAAAACGGTATAGAGATAAATGTGGAATATCCGCCGTTATCTGTAAAATTTATAAAAGAAATCAAATTAATGCAGCTTTTACAGCAGCCTTTGCCTTATAATCTTTATAAGAGTGCAGTTGTGATAATAGGTAATTATCTTATCTTGCTCAATCACTTTCCTATAGAAATGATTGAAGAAAACTTTAATATTCAAGACATTGACCTTTATTCCATGCTGTGCAGCCTTTTGCAGCAGGCACAAAAGCAGGCAGAAAAGCCAGAAGACATCCTTGATATGTTGAGCCTTGCAACAGCATTGTGGCAGTTGGCAGAGGAGCAAAACCTTTCACAGCTCACATTTAATCAATGTCAGCTGTTAATAGCTGAATGTGAAAAAATTGTTTATGCCAAAGATTGGAAAGCCGATATATTAGCTAATCTCATTAAAGATGGCAGCATAAACTACCAAATATGTGATTTGGCTTACGAAATGGACTTGGATATTTGGCCTTTGCTTTATGAATATTGGCTGACACATCCTAAAGAAGTAAATCTGATGCCTTATTTGCTTTCATATGACGGTGGAGGACGTTCGCAAATTGTTTTGCAGCAGTTTGAAAATAATTTGCCGCTCTATACAGCTGAACCAGATGCACTTTTGGTTCCTTTGCGTTATCTTAACACGCATCCTGGTATGGGCGAAAATATTATCTGCGCTGCCTTGGAATCCATCTATGATTTACCGCGTGGTATTGCCTGCGGGATTCTTGATGACTGGGGCAGGGAGTTTATGACTCCTGCTGTAAAGCAATCCCTTATAAAAGCTCGCAGCTTGAGCAATAACGATGTAGTTACAGCACGTATTGACTGCCTCTTGCAGGGACGAAAATTTGATATTAGTAAATTCTTAAAATAAAAAAGATAATCAGTCTTGCTTTAGACTGATTATCTTTTTTTGTTATAGTTCAGTGTAAAATTTTGTAATCGGTTTGAAATATAAAAAATTAACAGTAAAATTTTATAGTATCAACACGATGATGTTGTTTCCACTGCAAGCAAATCAGAAAATGCTGTGCAGCAATAATTTCCATTAGTTCGTTTAAATCTTTTTGAGCCACATCATCCTGTCTTTTTGCTAAAACGCAGGCACCGCTTTTTGTAAGCCATATTTTAGTAGCATTTGCTCTTGGTATTCCTTTGGCGATGTGTACATGGATGGGTTCGTCATTTTCATTTGACCAGAAATAAACTATATAACCCATGATAGAAAATATCTTAGGCAATTTCTAATCCTCCATTGGCTCCATACTTATAGAATAAGTGAGCATTGCTGTGCATGAGCTGATCAAAAATCTGCATTTCTTCGTCAGTGAATCCATCTCTGGTTATCCAGTTATAGCTGGGGAGTTGGCATCTAGCTGTATCGAAACCGTCTTTTTTTGCCCGTTCAAAATGAACTTCAACTTTTTGGATACCGTTTTCTTCGAACACATTAGTATATACAATTTCAGTACCGTCTGCAAGTGTAATATAAGGGTAAATCATAAAAATCACCTCTTTAATTGATTTTTTATTCAATACTAATATAACAATTATATCACTTAATTATTTATACTCTCAATAAAAATGTAAATTTTAAGTTTGGGGGTGGACAATAAATAAAAAACAGCTTAACAGATTATTTCTGAAAAGCTGTTGTTTATTGAGTTGGCGGAGTGGGTGGGATTCGAACCCACGCACGGGGTAAACCGTCTAACGATT